>JAEZVO010000061.1 GCA_023443125.1 Actinomycetes bacterium | reverse complement strand
CCGACGGCCTAGACCGGTTAGTAGGATTCGGCAATAGCGGATTGTCCGGAGGAGAGCGACAGCGAGTTGCCATCATCCGTGCTGTCCTTCAAAAATCGCCGGTCATCCTTGTAGATGAGCCGACTTCTGCTCTCGATTCAGTATCAGCAGAGTTGTCAATGAACAGGCTCTTAGATACTGAGTCCACAGTCATCTTTACCTCCCACGATGCAAACATCGTGAAGCTGGCAGAACGGATTCTAGTGGTCACCGACGGGAGAATCGTTGAAAGTACACCGAACAGCAGGGAGTCTTCAGATGCGTAAACACGTTCTCGTCACCGGCGCGACCAAGGGCATCGGTCGAGCAGCCGTGTCCCGGCTATTTCGGGAAGGATACGATGTGTCCTACAGGCTGGAAGACGCCGAGGGTAACCCTGCCAACGGCGTGCGCTTGCTCAGCGACCCAATAGCTCGGCTGGCGCCAGGAGCTAAACATCCTGTTCCGTTCATCCCAAACATGGGCTCTCCCGGCTCAGCCCTTTGCAGGGTCACTTGGACAGACCCCGACGACGAGGTGCACGAAACGAGCGCGACTATCAGCTTGGTGTAGTCCATGCGCAGCCTCCTGATGTCAAAGGTGCGATCTCGCGATAGTAGGCAAGACTGCTTAATTGGCCTCGGCTGAATCCCCCGTGTTTCTTAGTTCACGGAGCAGATCTTGCGCTCATCAAAACTGACCAACTACCCAATTGCTACGGTAGGCGCAGTTCGCTATGAAATCTTCGACTGTGACGCATCGCCTAGACAGACCCAAGCGCTCCGGCGCTCGTTGGTGGTTTCTGGCAATCGCTGTGGTCGTCGCGGCGGGTCTAGCGCTGTGGCTCTTGCCCGTTCCGATCCTCCTTGTGGAATCGGTGTTTATCTCCCCGCTCGACGTCAGTTCGGCGCTTTTCGCAATGGCGTTCGTGCTCGTCGTCATCTTGCTCGTCGCCGGCGCCTGGCGTACGTTTGCTCGCTGTGCATCTCGGGTGATCGCGGTGATTGGCTGCGTAGCGGTGGCTCTCGTCTCGTCCGTCGCCGTCCTGGCCCAATCCATCGATCGCCCCACGCTGACACTATTGTCAACCGCTGCGATGCCGTGTGATGTCGTCGCGGTCGAACGGCAGTACCTCTTTCAAGGCTATGGCACCGTAATGGTGCGCCGCAGCACTGAGTGGTTCCTCCACGACGTCGTCTCCTACTCCTCCGACGACTACCCGTTTCCCGCGAGAAACGCCAGATTCTCGCTCACGCACACAGGCGGTCAAGCCACGTTGGTCTTCGACGTGACGCAACAGCAACACGGCCAGATGTGGCCCAACAGATTCACCTTCACCTGCTGAGATGCACAGCGTCTCCAGCCACGTTCTAGGCTCGAGGTATGTTCACGTTTCGGCCACTGCGGGTAGACGATCTTCCCAATGTCGTCGCATGGCAGCAGTCCCCTGCCGCTGCGCCGTGGTTTCCGAAGCTCACGCTTGCTGAAGCCCACGAACGTTTCGGCCCGCGCTTGGATGGCAGGTCCCCCGTACGGATGCTGGTCTTGCATCGCCAAGGCATCGACGTCGGATATGCCCAGCTCTATCGCGTCGCCGACCTTCCCCCTGGCGACGTGATTCCTGCTGAGGCCTCCGACGTCGGTGTGGACTTTTGCATCGGCCTGACCACGCTGATTGGTCAAGGACTCGGCACGATCTTGATCCAGGAGCTGGTGGAACTCAGCCAGTGGATGTTTCCGACGGCAACGGGCGTGGTTTCATGCCCAGACCATCGCAACCACGCTTCCCGTCGGGTACTGGAAAAGAACGGGTTTATCCCGACCCTGTGGTTCGACTCCCCCGCAGCTGACGGCGTCGAGACACTGGTGATGCATCGACGAGAGTTCCAAGAACTGCGGTGACGCTAGCCCATTGGCTATCGTGAGTCTGTGACCAGCACGCCCGAACAACCCATGCCTGACAATGCCCTTGAGGAAGATCTCAATGCCGAGCTGAACTTCGATCAGCAACGATTTGCTGCTCGCCCGGCCAGGCTTCGCCCTCGGGCTAGCCGCAAGGCTAAGCAATCCGAGCACGTGCCCCCGCCGCCGTTTGAGGCCGACGGGCGCAATCGTGCGTATGTGGAATGGCTGGAAGACCAATCGATGCTGGCCGACGCCTCCAGGCTGTCCCGCCAGCTCGCCGGCAATCACCTTATGTGGGCCAACGCGTTTGCCTCGCCGGACCCGCGCGCCGCCGCTGAGCAAGCGTCGGTGTGGTACACGGCCTATCCGCTGAGCCTCATAGGTGCTCGCAGACAGTCATTCTTGGGCGTGCTCGGCGACGAGGCCCTGTGGGAGGCATTCTCAACCATCGGTATCGACGCCGTCCACACCGGGCCGGTCAAGCTCGCCGGAGGCATCTCGGGGTGGGACCACACCCCCAGCGTCGACGGCCACTTCGACCGCATCTCGATGGGCATCGACTCGCTGTTCGGCACGGAGGAAGAGTTCCGCGCCATGTGCGAGAACGCGGCATCGCACGACGGCACCGTGATCGACGACATCGTGCCTGGCCACACTGGCAAGGGCGCCGACTTCCGCCTGGCCGAACTGAACTACGGCGACTACCCCGGCATCTACCACATGGTGGACATCCCCGAGGAAGCCTGGCACCTCCTGCCGGACGTGCCCGAGGGTAAGGATTCGGTCAACCTCGACCCAGCCAGCGAACGCGCACTCGCAGATGCCGGGTACATCATCGGCGAGCTGCAGCGCGTCATCTTCTACGAGCCGGGAGTGAAGGAAACGAACTGGTCCGTCACCCGCCCCATCCATGATTGCGACGGCATTGAACGCCGCTGGGTGTACCTCCACTACTTCAAGGACGGTCAGCCGTCGATCAACTGGCTCGACCCAACGTTCGCCGGCATGCGCCTCGTCATGGGCGACGCCCTCCATTCCCTCCTCGACCTCGGCTCTGGTGGGCTGCGCCTGGATGCGAACGGCTTCCTGGGCGTAGAAAAGTCGATCGACCTCTCCCCCGCCTGGTCGGAAGGGCATCCGCTTTCGCAGGCTGCGAACCAGCTCATCGGTTCGATGGTGCGCAAGGTTGGCGGATTCACGTTTCAAGAGCTCAATCTCTCCATCGACGACATCGCCGCGACGGGCGCCGTCGGCCCCGATCTGAGCTACGACTTCATCACGCGCCCCGCCTACCAATTCGCTCTGGCTACGCAAGATACCGAGTTCCTCCGCCTCACACTCCGTGAAGCCATGCGGCTCGGCATCGATCAAGCATCGCTCGTACACGCGCTCCAAAACCACGACGAGCTCACCTACGAGCTCGTCCACTTCACGGCCCGCCACCGCGACGACGAGTACGAGTTCGGCGGGGAAACGTACACGGGCCTGGAGCTTGCCGATCACGTGCGCGCCACGATGCGCGAGAAGCTCACCGGCGACGCCGCGCCATACAACCGGGTGTTCACGACCAACGGCATCGCATGCACCACGGCCTCAGTCATCACAGCAAGCCTCGGGATTCGTGACCTCGACGCCATCGAGGATGCCGACGTCGAACGCATCCAGGCCGCGCACCTCCTCCTCGCTGCATACAACGCGTGGCAGCCTGGCGTGTTCGCGCTGTCGGGCTGGGACCTCGTCGGCGCGCTCCCCGTCGACATCGACGACGTCAAGCAGCTCGTCAAAGACGGCGACACGCGCTGGATCGAACGAGGCGCCTACGACCTCATGGACCTGGCGCCAGACGCCGTGAAGTCGTCGTCGGGCATGCCGCGCGCTCGCGCGCTCTACGGCTCACTCCCCCAGCAGCTGGACGATCCGCAGTCGTTCGCGAGCAAGCTGTCGAAGATCCTCCACGTTCGCAAGCGGTTCGCGCTCGCAACGGCCTCGCTCGTCGACGTGCCCGAGGTGCCGCACAAGGCACTCTTGGCGCTCGTCAACCGTCTCAGCGACGGCCATACGCAGATCACCCTGCTCAACTTCTCGGAAGAGAAACTCTCCGGCTACATCCGTAGCGACGAGATCCCCGCCGGCCGCGTCGTGGATCTCAGCACCAGACGCCGTATCGCCGAGGTGGACGACTTGGGTGGATTCTCTGCCACCGTGCAGCCTTTCGGTGCCGTCGCGCTGATCGTACGAGAAGAGACCCCAAGGGAGCAGTAAGCCGCTGCGTCGGATACTACTCAGCCGGCGCGCACCGAGCTGGCGCGAATGCGCCACTCGGGTTCGAGCAGCATGCGCGCATTGCCCGCAGCGTTGCCGGTGATGCGCCCTTGGAGCACTTCTCCGGCCCACTGCCCCAAGTGCTCGGCCGGCTGGTCGACCACGGTCACGGGCGGATCCACCATCACATTCCAGCGGTCGTCATCGACACCGACGAGGGCCACGTCGGTGCCAATCTTGCGGCCCGCACCCCGGAGCGCACGGTAGGCCTCTGCAGAGAGCGTGTTCGTGACGGCGAACACGGAGTCGATGCTCGGGTCGGCCATCGCCGAGACGAGTTGTTCAGGCGTCGACGCTGACTCAAAAGGCAGGTGCAGCACTCGTGACGGGGGTACATCGATGCCTCGCTCGTGCATCGCGTCGACGAAACCGCGCACGCGCTCGTTGAGGGGGCTGAGCCGCCCCTCGTGCGCCACGACGACAGGGTTGCGCCAGCCCTGTTCCAGGAAGTGTTCGGCGACCATGGTGCCGATGACAGGGTTGTCGACGTTGATGCGGTCACCGCTGAAATCAGTGACAAGTCGATCGACGGAAACCACAGGGATACCCTGCAACTGCAGCGGATGCAGCGAGGTTTTCGTCGCAGATACTGCCGCGACGAGGACCCCCGCGGCTTGGTGCGAAATGACGGCGTCAATCGCGGAGCGTTCGAGTGCCAAATCCTCATGCGTGTTGCACAGCATCACGGCGTATCCGTGCTGGTGAGCCACTTTCTCGAACGACTCCAGCAGACGGTGAAAGAACGGGTTGCGCACATCGGGCACGATGGCGGCCCACAGGTCGCCGCGTTGCTTCCGCAGTGCCCGCCCCACCCCGTTGGGGCGATACTGCTGGTCGCTAATCTCCCGCTCCACGCGCTCCACGAGCTCGGGGGCGACGCGCGGGTTGCCATTGAGCACGCGCGACACCGTCGCGACGGACACCCCGCAAGCCTCCGCGATGTCTTTCATCGTG
Organism: Actinomycetes bacterium; assembly: GCA_023443125.1. GTDB lineage: Bacteria > Actinomycetota > Actinomycetes > Propionibacteriales > Propionibacteriaceae > Arachnia. The sequence goes on along the minus strand of JAEZVO010000061.1, from coordinate 9,185 downwards.
ACCCGGCGGTTCATGCAACTCTCCCGACGCGGATCACTACTCACACACTTCCTCAAATGGATGCTGAATCTTAAACTGCTCCACGTGGTAGGGCCAGCCCATTGCGGTATTCCATTGGGACACCACCAGGTGCAGCTCCTTCATGCTACTGCCCGGAATGATGTACGGGCCGTAGAGCTGGGCCATGTGGTCGTCGGTTTCCTTATCCCACTCCCCTCCATGGATGAGTGTGACGGCCTTGGCGTCTGCGAGCTCGACCACCTCGTCGGCGCGTAGCGCGTCCACGCGGTACTCGCCGACGTTAAACCAGGTGAGCATCCACTGCGAATCGACCTTGCGCAGGCACATCTCCCCCACCTTGCCGGGGATGATGTCGACGGGCGCGTCGCTCCCCCACTTGCCGTCGCCTTGATACACCTCGTAGGCCTCGGGATCGAGGATGCGGTCGGCAGGCACACGAGCAGCGATGGCTGGTTTATCTCGCTGGAAGCCGGTGGTGAGCATATGCACGTATTTGCCGGCGTCGTCGAGCGCCCACGTGCACTGCTGCATGCGCCCATCCATGTGGCGCATCTCGAACATTTCCTTCGTGCGATCCCACGTCTCCCCAGAATCCTTCGAAGTCCAAATCTCGGTGTGCAGCACGTTGCCGAGCCCGGCGTTGACCATGACCCACAGGTAGATGGTGTCGCCGACGACAACGGCATCCGCAGGGAGAATCGTCGAGAGTGTGCCGTCGTCGTGGGCGTAGTCGACGCGCTGTTCCGCGACGTCGCCGCCCACAGCCGAAGTCCATTGCAGGCCCTTCGTGGCGGTCTTCGGATCTGCGAACAGCCCTACCGGTGAGCGCCAGTTCCCGCCCGGAACGAACGCCTCCTCGAAGGTATCTCCAAAAATGAACAGGATGCGCCCGTCAGGGGTGGTGACTGGAATGCCAAGATCGGTGGCTTCCATCTTGAATGTGGTGGTGAGATCCGGGCCGGTTACAGGGCCCATACGCTCTATTCGACGACACACAGACTCTTCTTTGGAACATGCCGTGAATGCAGGAAGCGAGAGCGCTCCCATAGCACCAGCAACGGCGGTTCTTCTGCCGATCTTCCAACTAGGGCCCTGCATGAAATCCACCTTTGGAATTGCCTTCTGCGGTACGCGTGTGCGCCAAACGTCGATGATGAATTACACCTTACCTGAATCTCAGATCAGCCATGGGACAGTGTGACAATCACGTAAGGTTGGGAACATGAGCAAAGATACTGTTGCAATCATCTCCGGTGAGAAAAAGCGGCTACTTTCTGCTTCACCTGAGCCCGGCGAAGAGTGGTATATCAACGACCACACCTTCGTTCAAGATGTCGAAGGAAATTGGCACGTGTTCGGAATCTGGCATGCTGAACCGGCGAATCCGTTGGATGAGAAATTCTTCCTGCACGCAAGCGCTCCGGCGCTGGATGGCCCTTGGACGGTGCATCCAGCCGTGATGCATGCACGGGAAGATATCGGCGAAACTCACGTGTGGGCGCCACACATCATTCGCGTAGGCGATACCTATCTCATGTTCTACTGCGGCGGCGCTGAAGATCACGAGGCGTACCGCATCGAATGCGCGACCAGCACCGACCTCTTCACCTGGCAGCACAGCACCGACGGGCCCCTCTTCACCGACGGTTTCGACGCCCGCGATCCGATGGTGTTGAACGTCGGAGACGAGTGGGTGATGTACTACACCCGCACCTCGAAACCCGACGGAGGAACCCACCAGGTTGCAGCGCGCACCAGCCCCGATCTGCAGCAGTGGAGTGAGCCCGTCGTCGCCTTCGATTCCGGCGTGACAGGCACTTTTGGTGGCCCGACCGAGTCTCCATTCGTGTGCAAGCTCTCCCCCGATACCTACGTGCTCTTCGTCTGTGAATCTGGGGAATATGACCGAACGCTCGCCTACGCATCGAACGATCCGCTGCACTTCGACGCAGACAACCTCATCGACGTCGACCTCGACGAGCACTGTGCCGAGATCATCGAAACCGACGAAGGAACATGGATCTCCGGCGGAGGTTGGGGACGCGGCGGACTCACCATCCGGCCGATCACCATGGCTGTTCAGTAATGCAACGAAGCGGGGCTGGTATTCCACCAGCCCCGCTAAAGAAATATCCCGAACTACTTCAATCCCGACATCTTAATGTTGCCAATGATCTGCTTCTGGAAAATCAGGAACAGAATCACTACCGGGGCAGCAGTGAGCGTGGAGCCAGCCATGAGCAGTCCCAACTCCGTCTGACGCTCAGAGCGGAATGTAGCGAGGTATTGCTGCAGCACGTATTTCTCGCGGCTCGTGATTGTCATAATCGGCCATACATAGGAGTTCCAGTAGGCAAGAAAGGCCGTAATTCCCATCACCACGAATGGCGGCTTCGAAAGCGGAAGGAACAGTCTGATAAAGATCTGAAATCTACCGCAACCATCCAGCATTGCCGCTTCCTCGAGGGAAGAAGGAATGTTCAGATAAAACTGGCGAATAAAGAACACACTCGCAGCACTCGCAGCACCCGGAATGACCAGCACCGCGAGGGTATCGAGCATCGACAGTTGGGTAACTACGACGAAGCTTGTCAGCAGGATAGTCATGCCCGGAATGAACATCGTCGTGATGACGATCACCCAGAGCGTCTTCTTGAACCGGAACTCCAGGCGGGCGAAGGCGTATGCAGCCATGGAGTTGACCGTCAAGTGCAGCAGACAGAAGAGCACAGCGCCCATGAAGGTCCACCCCAAGGTCCGCAAAAACACGGGATCTTGCAGAATCTGGACGTAGTTCTCGTAGCGCCAGACTTCGGGGAAGAACTGGAACGGCGTCCGCACAACTTCGTTTCGCGCTTTGAACCCAGCAATCACCATCCACGCGAGCGGGAAGAGCGCTGCGAGCAAAAAGATGAGTCCGACGAGCCCCTTCAGCACAAACTGGACCCAGTACAGCGGCGTGCGCTTACGTACCCGGCGGTTAGGCTTCGCGTCGAGCGACTTCTCCGCAACGTTCAACACGACCTCGTCAGCAGCGGGTGCTGTGGATCCCGACATAGATTGATTCGTCATATCAGTCAACCAACTTTTCGGAATTAAGAACACGGAAGATCATGGCTGAGACGGATCCCAGAACGACGAACAGCAGCAGCGCCGCCGCAATGGAATAGCCAACGGTGGCGTCCCCACGGAAGTGGTTGAAGATAAACAGGTTAGGCAGCATCGTCGAATCGAGCGGACCACCGTTGGTCATCACCAGGGGCAGCTCGTACTGCTGAATCGCGGCGGTGAAGCCGGTGATGAGCAAATAGAGCAGAACATTCTTCATCTGCGGAATTGTGATGTAGAAGGTCCGCTGCCACCATCCGGCGCCTTCCATCTCAGCGGCCTCGTACAGCTCACTCGGGATGTCGACCATGGCAGCGACCATGATGAGCGACGTGAGACCCATGCCGAGCCAAATAGCAGGAACTGCAATCGCGAGCAACGCCCACTTCGGGTCGGAGAGCCACGCGACCGGCTCGATATCGAAGAGCCCTAACAGCCAGTTCAGCAAGCCACCCGAATAGTTATAGATGAGCCCGAACGTGATGGACGTGATCACCGTCGAGATGATTGTGGGGATGTAGATGCTCACTTTGAGCACGCTCGCGAAATGACGCGAAACGCTGACCACCAAGCTCGCAAAGAGGAACGCCAGGACGAGCTGCACCGGCACCGTCATGAGCACGAAGGTGAGGCCAAGCTTCACCGAGTTCCAGAACAACGGGTCATACAGCACGTTCTTGAAGTTCTGGAAGCCCACGAACTGGGGATCCAGGTAAAAACCCCAATCCTGGAACGATAGGTACACCGCGTAGCCCGCAGGCCAGATGACGAAAATTCCGAGCATGATGAGCACCGGGCACAGCATCAGCAGCGCCAAGCGAGTGTCTCTATACCGGTAGCGATTACTACGTTTCTTTAATTCAGCAGCCGACGGCATGTTGTAGTCCCATTCCTTGTCTTCGGGCGCACAGTGTGGGCGTGGCGGCGCGGGACCGCCACACCCACACACGTCAACTAGTTGTTCTTAGGTGCTTTTTCAGGAAGCTTCTCTCGGTCGATGACCGTCTGAATTCCCTTGGTCGCTTCCTTGAGGGCATCCTCAGGGGACTTCTGACCAACCATGCCGGCCTCCATCGCCGTGCCGACAGCCAGTGAGACATCCCAGGGGTATTGCGGCTCAGGGATGGCCGTCGGAGCGATCTCTTCCGTCACCACAGTGGACCAGGGGGCGTCCTTAGCTTCTGGCTGCTCGGCCACCGCGTCCATGACGGACTGGCGTACCGGGGCCTTCGTGAACTGCGTCTTGACGAAGAACGGCACGAGGAGTTCCGGATCGCCTGCGAGGCACCAGCTCAAGAACTCGCCGGCTGCTTCCTTGTTCTTCGTCTTGGCGTCGACAACCCACTTGAAGTTGCCCAGCGTGGTTGCCGAGTCGCCCTTCGCGTTCGGGGCCTGGACGAATGGCGCCACACCCGTGTGCTCCAGCAGGTCGGGGTAGTCGGAGCCGATCTCGGACATCATCCAGGAACCGGAGACCTTGAAGGCGACCTTCTCTTCACCGAATTCCTTGCCTTCGACGTAGGCCGCGAGAGCCTGCTTCGGCATGTAGCCCTTGTCCCACAGCTGCTTGTAGTAGCCAATCAGGGAGACGTACTCGTCGTTCTCGACGTCGGCCTTGGTCCAGTCGTCAGTGAGGGCAGTGTGTCCGCTGAAGTTGTACTGCTGGCCAACCGTCGACCACGCGAACGTAGCTGCATCCTGCGCGGGAGCAATGCAGTACTGACCCTGGGAAAGGGTGGGCTTGATCTTCTCGCAGAATTCGAGCAGTTCATCCCAGGTCTTTGGCGGCGTTTCCGGATCGAGCCCGGCTGCCTTAAACATCTTCTTATTCCAGAACAAGACAGTCTGAGGCTCAAGCAGCAATGGGTAGGCGTAATACTTATCGCCGATCGCGGCAACCGGCAGCGCCGAATCGAGAATTTCCTTGAGCTTATCCTCGCCCACAATCTCGTTGAGCTCATGGAGCTGGCCATTGTTGACGGCTTCGCTAATCGAGGCGGAGTGGGTGTAGACGTCGGGCATTTGCCCCGCAGCCTGCGCAGAGGTCACGCGCTGATCCCATGCGTCTGCAGGAATTTCTTCGTCTTCGACCTTGATCTTGTCCTGCGCCTCGTTGAACTTCTTCACGATGTCCGCGTACCACTCGTTCTCCACGGGGGTAAACGTGCGGTGCCAGAACTTGATAACGGTCTTTCCTGCGGCATCTCCGCCGCCCTTGCCCGCAGACTCACCCGGCGTGCTGGAGCCACAAGCCGCGAGCGTCGACGCGGCGGCGAGCCCTCCTCCGACACCGATGAGGCGTCGACGATTGATTTCGTAGGTCATTATTGATCTCCTTCTTTCATTATTTTCGCAATAGCGCAGCAGCATTGCTCGCTCATTGACAAGTTATTATCCAAGTCGAGGCATACGTTCTTCAACGGGAGGAAGGGTGAGTGTTTCATCCACACCGTCGAGGTACCAATATGCTACCGATGAAATGTCGTCGCTTCGGTGATTGTTATGGCCGTGTTCAATAGTTACACGAATGGATTCTTGGAACATGACCGGATCTTCAACGTGGAAGCGGTAGTAGGAAATCTGGCCGGCCCAGTTTTCGCCACCGGGCAGCGTAATGCCGTGGTAGGGCGCGTTGTATTCCTCGGAGGGGCACCAGGCCGTATTGAAGTAATCCTCAGTGCCGGTGCCGTGCAGATTCGGCGGCCAGGACTCGCCGTCGACGAAAATCATGTCATCGCCTTCGCCGTACCAGTTCCAATCCTCAGTGTGGCGGAGGTTCGTGACGTTGAAGACACAGCCGACGTAGTGGCCATGACCCTTGGTGTCGAGGATGACGTAGTTACCGTCGCCCGTGGTGTTCTTGCCCTCGAACAGGTACTCAGGGTTGGTGAGCTCCCCCTGCTCGATGCCGTCGGTGGGATTTTCACGATGCCAGGATGCGTGGAAGCGCCCGAGCCCTTCTTCGAGCTCGTCGAAGGCTTCGTAGTCAATGTAGAAGTAGAACCAGATCACCAGCTCTTCGGATTCGTTGGTTATCTCGAACCGTGCCCCGTCGGCGAAGGGCATGTGGAAGAACGAGTTCAGCGACTTTCCGTCCTGCGGGCTCATCTGTAGCGGCAGCGACGCGAAGTTCCGCGTGCGCGCATGCCCCATGCCGAAAAAGTCGCCGAGTGGCACCAGGATGCTGGGGTGCTCGTTGCCGTCCCAGTACGCGCGCAGCACGAGCTTGCGCATGAATGCGTTGTCCTTCGTATCCGGGCCCGGAGGGAACTTCGGCGCGACGGTCATCCAGATGTGGTTCACGGACCCAGCGCCCTTGATGTTGGCGAACTCGACGGTCTCGCCGGGCTCCAACGTGATGCGGTCTTCATTGCCGCCAGTCACGTCGTAGGAAGACACCCGTCGACGCTTCGTGTCACGAAGCCGGGGAAGGTCTCGCAAGCTCGATCCATGCTTGCCATAGTTCGTCATTGCAACTCCTCTTGCTCTCCAGCAACTCCGCGTGGAATCGATTACACGATCATAATCACACGGGCTTCGCGCATGCAAGGGAGGGGTGGCGTTGTAGCCAAACTGTGACCAAACGAGGTGCGCTCAGCGCTTTCGATAGAGCTTCTTCGTCTGGTACACGGGTTCCGTGGTGACGTGAATACCCAGCTGACGGAAGATGTTCTCGTCCACGGGCCCGAGAATGACGCTCTCGTGCACGTCGCAGCCACGCAGCTGCTGGAGCCCTTCCATGGCGAGCGCCGCGTTCGGGTCTGATTTGGCGCTCACCGCCAGCGCAATCAGCACCTCATCGGTGTGCAGGCGTGGGTTCTGCGAGCCAAGCACCTGCGTCTTCAGCCACTGGATCGGCTCGATAGATTCAGGCGAGAGTAGATCGATCTCGTCGTCGATATCGCACAACGCCTTGAGCGCGTTGATGAGCATTGCCGACGAAGCTCCCAGCAGGGCGGAAGTCTTACCCGTAACAACCGTCCCGTCAGGAAGTTCCATGGCCGCTGCCGAGTTCTTCGTCTTCTTGGCCAGATTGTTGGCAGCTACCACGACAGGACGGTCTTCGACGGTGATGCCCAGCTGGCTCATCAGCAACGCGATCTTCTCCGACGCGTCGGGCTCCAGCGCTTCGGCTTTCTCCTCGGCGACGGCCTTGTACCACCGTCGAATGACCTCCTGCTGGGAGGCGCGTCGGCACACCTCGTCGTCGCTGATGCAAAAGCCCACCATGTTGACGCCCATGTCGGTGGGCGATTTGTAGGGCGACTCCCCCAGCAGGCTCTCGAAGAGCTGGTTGAGCACTGGAAAGACCTCAACGTCGCGGTTGTAGTTGACGCACTGCTCGCCGTACGCGGCGAGGTGGTACGGGTCGATGAGGTTCACGTCGTCCAGGTCTGCCGTCGCGGCCTCGTATGCGATATTGACGGGGTGGTCGAGCGCGAGGTTCCAGATGGGGAACGTTTCGTACTTCGCGTAGCCAGAGGTGATGCCGCGCTGGTGGTCGTGATAGAGCTGCGACAGGCACGTCGCCATCTTTCCGCTGCCGGGCCCCGGCGCCGTGACCACGACGACGTCGCGTTCGGTCTCGATGTAGTCGTTGCGCCCGAGCCCGGACTCGCTGACGATGTGCTTCACGTCGTGCGGGTACCCCTTGATGGGATAGTGCCGGTAGACGCGCAGGCCGAGGCGTTCGAGTTTGCGACGAAACGCGCGGGCGGGTGCGTTGTCTTCCGTCGTCTGCGTGATGACCACGCTGCCGACGAACAGCCCGCGCTCGCGGAAGGCGTCGATGAGGCGCAGCACGTCTTCTTCATACGGGATACCCAGATCAGCGCGCTGTTTTTTCGTCGCGATGTCTTTGGCATTCACCGCGATGACGACCTCGACGTCGTCGCGCATAGTCTCGAGCATCTCGATCTTGTTATCTGGGGTGAACCCCGGCAGCACGCGGGACGCGTGCATGTCGTCGAAGAGTTTCCCACCGAACTCGAGGTAGAGCTTCCCGCCGAACTGCGCCCGACGAGCCTCAATGTGCTCGGACTGCATGGCGAGGTACTTTTCGCGATCAAAGCCTAACTGCACGTGCGGAAGCATAGCGCCTCACCCTTCCACGTACACTGGATGCAGCATGAAGGAGAGACATGACTGAGTACGACCCGTACCGAGACATCGACGACATCATTGGCGAGATCGATGGGAACGATACCCAGGACAAGCCGCGCCCCTCTTCCAAAGATCAGGCGAAGCCTTCGCCGCAACCCGTCACTGACCCGGTGAACCCGTTCTACGGGTCACGCTACGCCGACGCGCCGTCGCAACCCACCGCGCACCCAACGTACGGCGCGAGCGGGAACAGCTACTACACGGGAACCTACGAGAACCCCTTCCTCGCTCAGAACGGTCCGGTGCCGGTGCCAGCGCATCGAGTACCCGCGGTGCCACCCGAGCGGCAGGCCAACCTCACCATGCATAAGCTCAACACCTGGCTCTCGGTGTTCTTCCCCATCGCGTCCGTCATCTTCTTCTTCATCGACAAAGACAAGGAACGCGTGTACGACCAGCACCTTCGCGAGACGATGAACATGGGGATCACCCGCATGATTCTCTCCGTCGGTTTCACGCTCGCGAGCGGATTCGTCGGCGGTATCTTTGGCCTGCTCAACGTGGTGTACTTCATCCTGGCCCTGCTCGGCGCGCTGGAAGCGCAGACGAAGTACATCGAGGGTTCCCCCATTCGCTACAAGGGCGCGATTCCGTTCACCCGCAAAGACGACTTCTGAGCGCTCACTCGAACCAGCTGGTATCTCCGGCACCTCGACGAAGCACTTCTGGTTCGCTGCCAGTCATATCCACCACGGTGGTCGGTTCCAACCCGACGTCGCCGGAGTCGAGTACCACGTCCACCTGATGCTCCAGCAGCTCCTTCACTTCCCACCCCTCGGTCGGGGGTTGTTCGAGGTCCGGGAGGAGCAGCGTCGAGCTCACCAGCGGGGCGCCCACTGCCTCGAGCAACGCGAGCGACGTGACGTGGGCCGGAATGCGCACACCAACCGTCC
>JAEZVO010000043.1 GCA_023443125.1 Actinomycetes bacterium | reverse complement strand
GCCGGGGGGGGGGGGGGGGGGCCCCCCACTGCCGTTGTCGGCCTGGCCGGGGAGGCCGAGACGATCGTTCCTACTTCGTCACCAGGATGACGTAGAGCGTTCTGGGGCCGTGCACCCCTTCAACGCGGCTCAGCTCGATATCACTCGTCGCCGAGCCCCCCGAAATCCAGGTGATGGGACGACGATCATCCACCGCGCCTCGCAGCCTGGCAACCCCCTCAGGAACATCGCTCACCACTTGATCGGCACGGACCACGCAGACGTGGCGATCGGGCAAGAGGCTGAGCGCGCGTCGGCCCTGGCCTGGGCCGTGGTCGAGCGCGATCGTGCCCGAATCCGCCATCGCCACGGCGCAGGTCGTGACCACGGTGTCGATCTCGTTGAGCTCGTTGTGCGTGAGTTGCGGTTCGTCGAGGTGCACCGTGACCTTCGCCGCCTTGACCGCATCCAGCCAACCGTCGGGGACACCGTCGGGCACCACGACATGCTCCGAGCCGAGCGTGCTCAGCGCTTCGGTCAGTGCACTGTTCACATCAGATTCGCCGACCTGCACGACGGTGGCGCGGTAGTCCTCAATCTTCTCGACGAGATCCGCGAGGACGTCCTTCGTCTCGAGCGGTTGACCATATTCCCACTCGACGTCGATATCCGTCGCCTTCTCCGACGAAGGAACGTCTTGCAGGGCCTTGCGCACCCTGCCGAGGATGACTTCCTTTGCTCCCATGGTCAGCTCCTCTTCTCTTGCTTCCACCAGTCGCGGAAGGTCTTCGTGGGTGGTGGCTCAACGTCGCGGGCATTCGTCCACTTGTTCACCAGCGGAACGGGCATTGGGCCAATCCATTTCTTGCCGAACACGTGTCCGGCGGTCTTCGAAGCGCGCTGCACCGTCTCGAGATGGCTGCCCTTCGACATGACCCAGCCGGCCATCTTCATCAGGCCCTGCTCCACCGTCGGGTGCTTCGACGTCTTCTTCTCTGCCACGCGCCTGCGCTGATCGACGAGGATGTCAGTGAACGGAATGCGCACTGGGCACACCTCGTTGCACGCTCCACACAGGCTCGATGCGTACGGCAGCGCCTGGTCTACCTTCGACGTGATCCCTCGCAGCTGCGGGTTCAGGATGGCGCCGATGGGCCCAGGGTATGGGGACCCGTAGGCGTGGCCACCCGCACGCTCGTAGACGGGACAGATGTTCAAGCAGGCCGAGCAGCGGATGCATCTCAGCGCCGCGCGGCCGAGTGGATCAGCGAGCACATCGGTGCGCCCGTTGTCGAGCAGCACGACGTGGAGATCCTGTGGTCCATCGCCTTCCTGCACGCCAGTCCACATGGAGGTGTAGGGGTTCATTCGCTCACCAGTGGATGAACGCGGCAGCAGCTTGAGGAACACCTCGAGATCCTCGAACGTGGGGAGGATCTTCTCGATGCCCACCACACTGACGAGCGTTTCCGGAAGTGTGAGGCACATGCGACCGTTTCCCTCAGACTCGACGATGACGAGAGTGCCCGTCTCCGCGACGATGAAGTTGCCGCCAGAAATCGCCATCTTGGCGCGGAGGAACTTCTCGCGCAGATGCAGGCGCGCGGCAGCGGTGAGTTCCGGCGGATCGTCGCTGATGCCTTCGGGCGCGGGCTTGCCGTACTGGCCCATCTCGGCTTCGAAGATCTCGCGAACCTCGGAACGGTTGCGGTGAATGGCCGGCACGAGGATGTGGGACGGCAGATCGTGCCCCAACTGCACGATGAGCTCCGCGAGGTCGGTTTCCCAGGCGGCGATGCCTTCCTTCTCGAGGTGCTCGTTGAGATCGATCTCCTGGGTGGCCATCGACTTGATCTTGACGACCTCGTCGACGCCCTTTTGCTTTGCAATGCGCGTGACGATGTCATTCGCCTCTTGTGCATCGCGCGCCCAGTGAACGGTGATGCCGGCCTTGGTCATTGCTTCCTCGGCCTGCTCGAGGTAGTAATCGAGGTGGCGCCCAACTCGGTTCTTGATCTGCTCCGCAGCGGTGCGCAGCTCCTCCCAGTTCGGCACCTCGCTTGCTCGGACGACGCGCTTTGCGCGGATGGTGCTCGTCGCGTGGCGGAGGTTCTTGCGCTGGATAGAGTTCTCGAGTTCAGATTTCACCGCCTCGGGGAACGGCGGGATACCGAGCCAGGCTCCCTCTGGTGGGGCGGGGGTCAGACGTTCGACGGTCATCGCGCTTCCTCCTTGGTGCTAGCGAGGATCTCGACGAGGTGGATAGTTTTCACGCCGGAATGCTGGCGATGCAGCATGCCGCCGATGTTCATCAGGCAGGCGTGATCGCCGCCGACGACGTACTCGGCGCCGCTGTCGATCACGTGCCTGGCCTTATCGGAGGCCATGGCGACCGACATGTCCGAGTTCTTCAGTGAGAACGTGCCGCCAAATCCACAGCACTGGTCGGCCTCGGGCAGGTCGACGAGCGTGATGCCGCCGACGGCTTCGAGGAGCTGCATGGGCTTGCCCCCCAGCTTCAGCATGCGCTTGCCGTGGCAGGAGGGGTGGTAGGTCACCTTGTGCGGGAACCAAGCTCCCACATCGGTGACGCGCAGCACGTCGACGAGGAACTCGGCGATATCGTAGGTGCGCTTCGCGGTGGCGGCTGCCTCGCGGGCGAGGCCCGTGTCGCCGACGTGGTTGGCGATCATCTCGTGCTGGTGGTGCACTGAGGCCACGCATGAGCCGGAGGGCGCGACGACGTATTCCGCGTCTCCGAAGCTCTTCACGTAGTTACGGACGGTGCCCTCGGTTTCTTTGAAGTAGCCGGTGTTGGCCATGATCTGGCCGCAGCAGGTCTGTTCCTTCGGGAACTCCACCTTGCATCCGAGGCGCTCAAGGAGCTTCACCGTCGCGATGGGGACGGATGGTTTCATGGTGTCCGTGATGCAGGTGGCGAACAGTGCCACCGTGATCCCGGCACCTGGAAGTGTGGCTGTGGTCATGTTTATTCCTTTCAGATCAGCCAGCTGAGGACCGGTGTCGACATCAATCCGACGATGACACACATCAGTGCGAGCAGAATGAGGCTCCACTTGAAGACCTTGCGCAACACCACAGACTCGCTGCCGACCAGGCCGATGGCCGTGGCGGCGATGGTGAGCGACTGGGGCGAGATCATCTTGCCGACGACGCCGCCGGCGGCGTTGGCGCCGACGAGCAGTTCACGCATGCCCTGCACTCCGAGATGGCTGCCTTGGCCGATCTCCTGCCCGACAGTGGACTGCAGGCCGGAGAACAGGATGTTCGCGGAGGTGTCCGAGCCGGTCACGTATGTGCCAATCCAGCCAAGAATTGGCGACAGGGCCGCGTAGATGGATCCGGCTGCGGCGATGAAGAAGCCGAGGGCGAGTGTCTGGCCGGAGTCGCCCATCACATAGGCCAGCGCCACGACGAGCCCGATCGTGAGTGCGGAGAACCGCATCTTCTTCATGTTCTCCCACAACACCGCGAAGGTTTGCCCCAGCGACATCTTGTAGACGACGCCGGTGAGGATCGCCACGATCGCGAGCAGGATGCCTGGCGACGATGCCCACAGCAGCGTGTAGGTCTGGTGCGAGGCGGGGCTGCCGTCGAGGCCCATGAGGTTGCCGAGCAGCGGCCATGCGAAGCTCACATCGAGCGACTTCAAGAAGCTCTTCACCGCAGGGATGGACGCGATGCCGAACACCACGATCACCATCATGTAGGGCACGAGAGCCATGACGATGCGGTTGGTGGTGAGTTCGGGCTGGTCAGCGTCGTCGTGAGCTGCGGGCTTCCAATCCTTCTCCACCTCGGGTGCCATCATCTCGCTGATGCGGCCCTTGGCATCGGTGCCGCCGGTTGGGTGCCACAGCTTGAGGAAGCCGAGCGTGACAGCGATGCTGACCACGGCCGCGAACATTTCGGTCAGGTTGAATAGCGGCGTGGAGCTCACGATCCACTTCGTGATGCCAAAGGAGACGCCGATGACGAGGCCCACCTGCCAACACTGCTTGAGTCCCTTGGCGCCGTCCATCACGAGCAGGATGAGGAACGGCACGACGAGGCTCAGCATTGCGGTGATCCGACCGCTGATCGGAGCGACGGCGAGCACGTCCAGCTCGGCGGTCTGAGCCGCCACGACGATGGGCAGGCCGACCGCGCCAAACGCCACCGGGACAGTGTTGGCAAGCAGTGCCACCATGGCGGCGCGAATGGGTGAGAAGCCGACGGCGATGAGCATGGCAGCCGCGATGGCCACCGGCGCACCGTAGCCGGCCAGGGCTTCGAGAAGACCGCCAAAGCTGAATGCGATGATGAGGCCAACGACGCGCGGGTCATCCGAGATGAGGAAGAAAGTGCGCCGAAGATCTTCGAAGCGCCCCGACTTCACCGTCACCTCGTACATCCAGATTGCGGTGAGCAGGATCCACACGATCGGGAAGATGCCGTAGAGGATGCCGTGCACGCTCGTGGACAGCGCCATCACCACTGGCATCCGGAAGGCTGCAATCGCGACGATGAGCGCGATCCCCCACGACGCTAACGCGGCGTAGTGGGCCTTCCATCGCAACGCTCCCAAGGTGACGAGCATGCAGATGATGGGCAGGGAAGCCAAGAGTGCGGACAGCCAGAGCTGTCCGGTGGGGTTCGTCTCTGGGATGAATGTCTCAAGCAATGTCATATTCGAACTCCGTTGTTCCGACTGCAGCCCTTCTTAGGTACTACTACATGTCGTAAATTATAACGGTCGGACCAATTTGTCAATGCACTCGGGGTCGATCTACGAGCTGAGCCAGACCACTCACTCGACTGTGCGCACGCCAGATTCACAACACGGGCCCGCAAGGCCCGAAATCACCATCTGTTGTGCGCTCAGTCGCGGTATCGCCTAGAACAGCGCAGTCGCGGCGTCGCGGATGTGGTGCTCGACGAGATCTGCGGCATGCGAGCCGTCGCCACTGCGGATGGCATCGTAGATCGATCGGTGTTGCTCGCACAGCATGGTGCGGATATCCGCCCAGCGGTCGACGCCGAGTGAGGCATGCAAGATGGGCCGACGCAAGGCCTCACGGATTGCCACCGTGAGGTCACGCAGTAGTGGGTTGCCCGAGATCTGGGCGATGCAGTGATGGAAATCGGTATCCAGATCGTTATACGGCTCGAGTTCGTGGGTGCCATCCATCGCGTCAATGATGCGCTGCAGGCGAGCGTGATCGTCCGTCGTCGCCGTCGATGCCGCGAGGCTGGCCGTCGCACGCTCCAACGCGATGCGCGTCTCCGTCAGGTCTGTCTGCGATTGCGACGCGGTGGCGAGATGCAGGGAGAACAACCGGCCGAGCGCCTTCGACTGCATCGCGATCACCCGGGTGCCGCGTCCAGGGCCTGGCTGTGATTCCAGCACGCCGTACGCCTGCATGGCACGGATCGCTTCGCGTACCGCACCGCGACTCACGCCGAGTTCTGCAGCGAGTTCTCGCTCTCCTGGGAGGCGGTCGCCCACCGTGAGCGCTCCGGAGAGCACCTGTTCTTGCAGATGGGTGAGCGCGAGGAGGTATCCCCCGGCGGCGTCAGGCAAGCTCGGCATAGCACGCTTCTAGCACGCCCTCGTCGGGGCTGACAACGATGGTCGGCGAACCCACCTCGCGTAGGCAGACGAGCCGCAGCGCCTGGCCGCGCGACTTCTTGTCGAGGCTCATCACGTGACGCAGCGCGGCGTAGTCCCCGTCGTAGGACGTGGGCAGTTGCAACGAGCGCAGGAGATCGTCGTGGAGCGCGACGGTCTCATCGTCGAGTCCAGTGAACTTGCCGGAGACGCGAGCGATCCAAGCCATGCCCACCGCGATCGCCTCGCCGTGTCGCCACGAATAGTGCTCAGAGGTTTCGATGGCGTGGCCCAGGGTGTGGCCGTAGTTGAGGGCTTCGCGTCCCACCTTGTCCCCGACGGACGTCGCCTCGCGGAGATCGGCGGCAACCACGTCGGCTTTCACCGCGATAGCTCGCCGAACGAGTTCCGCGAACGTATCTCCCGACACATCGAGGCGATCATCACGCGCTGCCAGCGTGAGAATGTGTGAGTCGCTAATGAAGCCGCACTTGACCACCTCGGCCATACCGGAGCGCAGTTCGCGCGACGGAAGCGTGCTGAGGAAGTCGAAGTCGCAGAACACCGCACACGGCTCGTGGAACGCGCCGACGAGGTTCTTACCTGCCTCGAGATTGATACCCGTCTTGCCGCCCACTGCCGCGTCCACCATGGCGAGCACGGAGGTTGGCACAGAGATGTACGCGACGCCGCGAAGCCAGGTTGCGGCTACGAAGCCGGCAAGGTCGGTCACCGCTCCCCCGCCGATACCCACCACCAGATCGTTGCGGGTGAATCCGGCCTTGGCGAGTTCGTTCCAGCAGTGCTGCAGCACCGTTGCGGTCTTGGCCGCTTCCGCGTCGGGAACGGGAATGCGCACGACGTTGCCTGCTACGTGTGTTGCGACGGCGTCCGCCAGTTGCGGCAGGTGTTCGGGGAAGACGACGGCGACACGGGAGCACCCCTCGCTCGCCGCCGAGATGCCGTCGAGTACCCCGGCGCCGATGTGCACGTCGTAGCGATGCTGCTGGGAACAGACGGTGATCACTGCTGATGCTCCGCGACGATCTGGTCGGCCACCTCGGCTGTGCCCCGCCCGTCGGTCTCGATCGTTTGCGTGGCGCATGCCTCGTAGAACGGTGTGCGTTCAGCGAGCAGTTTGATGAGCGTCGCGCGGGTATTGCCCAGCAGGAGCGGGCGGACGGTGTTCATGCCTACGCGACGCGCGGCCTGGCCCGCAGACACCTTCAGCCAGATAACCTCGTGGCCTCGCAGTGCTTCGCGGATGCGCTCGTTCATGACGGCACCGCCGCCGAGCGATACCACGTCGGCGGTATCTAGCAACTCGAGGGTGGCTTCCTCCTCGGCTTGGCGGAAGTAGGCCTCGCCCTCGTCGGCAAAGATCTCGCTGATCGGTTTCCCCAGGACCTCTTCGATGCGGGCATCGACGTCGACGAAGGTGAGGTTGAGTTTTCGCGCGACGCGCTTCCCGACGGAGCTCTTCCCGGCGCCAGGAGCGCCGATGAACACCATGCTCATGCCAGCCCCAGCCCCCGTTCACGGACTTCGTCGAGGTAGGCGGTGGCGTTACGGCGCGTCTCCGCGACGGAGTCGCCGCCGAACTTCTCTAGCACGCACTCGGCCAACACCAGCGCCACCATCGCCTCCGCGACGACGCCCGCCGCCGGCACGGCGCAAACATCGCTGCGCTGGTGGTGCGCGGCATCGGGCTCGCCCGTCGAGACGTCGATCGTGCGCAGCGCGCGGGGTACCGTCGCGATAGGTTTCATCGCCGCCCGAACGCGCAGCAACTCGCCGGTGGACATGCCACCTTCGGTGCCGCCCGCGTGATCGGTGGCGCGACGGATACCTGGCAGGATTTCGTCGTGGGCCTTGGAACCTCGGGTACGGGCGAGCTCGAACCCATCGCCCACCTCGACGCCCTTGATGGCCTGGATGCCCATGAGCGCGCCGGCGAGGCGCGCGTCGAGCCGGCGGTCGCCCTGGATGTGCGAGCCGAGGCCAGGAGGCACGCCCTCGGCGATCACTTCGACGACGCCGCCGAGCGTGTCGCCCTCCTTGTGGCACGCCTCAACTTCCGCCTGCATCTTCGCCGACGCCGCGACGTCGAAGCAGCGCACGGGGTCGGCGTCGATCGCCTCGAGATCTCCCCACGTCGGGCGTTTCGTACTCTCGGAACGCACCGGACCGAGCTCGACCACGTGACTCAGCACCTTGATGCCCAACGCCTGGTCGAGGAACGCCATCGCGACGGTGCCGAGCGCGACGCGGGCTGCCGTTTCACGCGCAGATGCGCGCTCCAAGATGGGACGGGCCTCGTCGAAGCCGTACTTTTGCATGCCCACCAAATCCGCGTGGCCAGGGCGCGGGCGGGTGAGCTTCGCGTTGCGTGCGAGGGATGCGAGCTCGTCGTGATCCACCTCGCCGGGCGCCATCACCTGCTCCCACTTCGGCCATTCTGTGTTCCCAATCTCGATGGCAATCGGCGATCCGAGAGTCTCTCCGTGACGGAAGCCAGCCAGGAGGCGCAGCGCGTCGGCTTCGAACTTCATGCGGGCCCCGCGCCCTGCACCCAGTCGGCGCCGGGCGAGGTTATGCGCGATCTCCTTCTCCCCCACGCGAACGTGAGCGGGGATGCCTTCCATGGTGGCAATCAGGGACTGACCGTGCGATTCACCGGCCGTGAGGTAACGAAGCATGCCGATCATTCTTTCAGAGAGTCTTACGCCGGCGAAGTTCCTGCTCGGCAGCTGAGAGGCACATCTCGAACGTAACCCGTTGCCCCGTGAGCCAGAAGAACTGATCGACAGCCTGCCCTGCGAGCAGATCCAGGCCCGATAATGCCCGACGGTGCAGGGCGCTCGCGGCGACCCCAAGGGGCGTGGGCCACGGGTCGTAGACCGCATCGAAGATCGTCGTCGCGCACTCTGCCCAGCGGTGGGCGTGCGGCTCCGTCGCGAGGGTGGGAACAGTGCTTACGAGCAGGTCCACCGGTTCCAGCGCGTCGGAGAGCAACTGCACCTCGGCGGTCAGCCCGAGGCCTGTGGCAAACGTCCGTAGCCCTTTGGCGCGCTCGAGGCTACGAGCCACGATCACGACGCTCTCGGCCCCCAGCTGAGCCACCGCCAGCGTGATCGACCGCGCGGTGGCACCATTCCCGACGATCGCCACCCGCCTCGGTTTGGGAACACCCGAGCGTTCGAGGGCGAGCGCAAAGCCGGAGACGTCGGTGTTACGAACCAGAGGCTGTTCCCCGAGTACCAACGTGTTGCCGCAACCCAGCAGGCGCGTCGATTCGTCGGGTGCGCCGAACTCGACGATGGCGTCCTTGTGTGGTGCGGTGACGCTGAGCCCAGCCCAGCTGGGGTCAGCCTGGCAACGCTCTATGAACGCGGAGAGCTCGCTGGGTGTGACGTCGATGGCTTCGTAGCGCCAGTCCAGACCGACCGCGGCGTAGCCTAAGGTGTGGATGGCTGGCGAGAGGGAGTGTGAGGCCGGGTCACCGATGACGGCGCAACGCATCATTTGCCTGAGCACTTGCCCTTGTTGGCCTGGCAGTACTCCTGGAACTTCTTCACGTTGGCGTTGTGTTCTTCGAGCGTATTGGCGAAGAGCGTCTCGCCCGTGTCGAGGTCGACCGTGACGAAGTACAGCGCCTCGGTGTCTGCCGGGCTGAGAGCTGCCTTGATGGCGGTTTCACCCGGGTTGTTGATCGGGCCGGGCGGAAGCCCCTTGTGGCGGTACGTGTTGTAGACCGATTCGCTGGCGCGCTCGGCGGCCGTGGTGGTCACCGCGCCGGTCTTACCCACCGCGTAGTGCACCGTCGAGTCCATCTCCAACTTCATGTCCTTCTCGAGGCGGTTGTAGATGACGGCAGCGATGAGCGGTTGGTAGTCCGGATCGTGCGACTCGCCCTCGATGATCGATGCGACGGTGAGCGCCTCGAGCGGAGACTTACCGAGAGCCTTCGCACGATCGGCAAGGTCGGTGCGCCCCGCGACAGTATTGAACTGCTTGACCTGGCTCTTCATGATCGCGAACGCATCGATGGGCTCAGCCACGTCGTAGCGAGCCGGGAACAGGAAGCCCTCGAGCTTGCCCTTGGTGTTGGCCCACTTGGGGAGCCCCAGTTCACCTGCGCGCCCCGCGGCGGTATCGATTTGTTCCTTGGAGAGCCCGAGCTCGCTGCTGATACGGGCCTGCTGTTCCTTCACCGTGGTGCCTTCAGGGAAGGTAATCCAGATGCGCTTGATGTTGCTCGGATCGAGCAGCATCTTGAGTGCCGTTTCTGCAGGCAGTTCCTTGCGGAGCTGGTATCTGCCGGCCTGGAGCCTATCGACCGAACCGGAGCTCAGCGCCTCGCTGCGGAATTTCCGCACCGACTTCACCACGCCCGCTTCGTAGAGGATGTCGCCGATCTCGGTGATGCCTGCACCGCGAGGAATCACGACGTCGATCTCTTCCGTGCCATTCCCGACGAAATCGTCATCGGGGGTGGTGGCGGCGACGTAGAAGTCGTGGGCCTTCGAGTACGCGAACCAGCCCCCGCCAATGAGCACCGCGAGAGCGAGCAGCACTGCGAACGCGCCTCGGCCGTAGTAGGCCACGTCGCGCCAGTTCACAGGTTTCTTCTCGCTCATTCGCCCTCGTTTCCGTGCAGTGGCTCACCAGCCGGCTCGCCCATGCGCTCTTCGACGTCGACGGCGGTTTGCAGAATCTCTACCGCCGCAGCTTGATCGATGATGCCACGCTGAGATCTGGTGTCTCGCCCGACACTCCCAAGACTACGCGACGCCGACGCCGTGCTCATCCGCTCGTCGACCAGTCGAACCTGCGTTGGCGCGACGCGCTGCGCCAACGCCATAGCTTTCTGTTTCACAAATTCTGCAGCCGGCCCCAACCGCCCTTTGAGATCGAGCGGATATCCCACGTAGATGATCTCTGGCTCGTACTCCTCGACGATAACGGCGAGCTGCGCTAGCTCCTCGCGTCCGGCTCGCACCGTCGCCACCGGGTGGCACAAAGTCGTGTGGCGCCCACACGCGGCGACACCGATGCGCGCCTTACCCCAGTCGATACCTAGACGCGGAGAATCAGGCATCAGCAACCTTGGCGCGCACGGCCGCCAACGCGGCGTCGGCTTGTGCCCAATCGGCGCCGCCACCCTGCGCCAGGTCGTCCTTGCCGCCGCCCTTGCCGCCGAGCGTCGCACACACCTCGCGGATGAGTGCGCCTGCCTTGAGGCCCTGCTCACGGGCGGGTTCATTCGTCGCGACGATCGCGGCCGGTTTGTTCGTACCGCCGATCAACACGACGACGCCAGCCGTCGCGCTATCCAGGCGCTCTCTAAGGTCGGACGCGAGGGTGCGCAAGTCGCCGCCGCTGACGCCTTCAACCTTCAACGCGAGCAGATTGACCGAGCCGACGCGCTCCACGCCAGCGAGCATCGATTCGGCGCTCGCCAGCAGCTTCTCCGACTGCAGCTTGGCGATCTGCTTCTCTGCATCCTTGAGCTGCTGCACCAGTTTCCCGACGCGATCCCCCAACTGTTCGGGGGCTACCCGCAACGTATCGGTGAGTTCACGCACGAGCGCGCGTTCGGCAGCGAACTGTCGGAATGCGTCACTCGCGACCAGCGCTTCGACGCGTCGCACTCCGGAGCCCACCGACTGCTCAGAAACGAGGTTCAGCACGCCGATCTGTGCGGTGTTCGCCACGTGGGTGCCCCCGCACAGCTCGCGTGACCAAGGACCCGCCAGCTCCACCATGCGCACGATAGGTGGGTACTTTTCGCCGAACATGGCCATCGCACCGAGCGCCTTCGCGTCCTCCAACTTGAGTTGCTGGCTCGTCACGTCGAAACCGTCAAGGATGGCCTGGTTGGAGCGCTCCTCCACTTCGCGACGGAGCTCCTCACTCATCCCTTGCGGAGACGAGTAGTCGAACCGCAGGTAGCCGGGCTTGTTGTAGGAACCGGCCTGCGTTGCCCCCGAGCCGAGCAGCTCGCGCAGCGCGGCGTGGACGATGTGCGTCGCGGTATGGGCCTGTGATGCCTGATGGCGAAGCGCCGGATCGACCTGCGCCTCGACGGGCACCCCCACCCCGAGCTCACCAGCGAGCTTCACTCGATGCACGACGAGCCCCGGCACCGGGCGCTGGACGTCGAGCACGTCGGCAGTGAATCCGTCGCCGACGATGACACCGTGGTCGGCGTCCTGGCCGCCGGCCTCCGCATAGAACGGTGTCTCCTCGAGGATGATCTCCACTTCAGCGCCGTCGGTGACATGGTTGGTGGCGTGACCGTCGACGATGAGGCCGCGCACCTTCGTCTGCAGCCCGAGCTCGTCGTATCCGGTGAAGGGGGTCTCCCCTCGTTCGCGGAACTCACGGTATGCCTCGTGGTTCGCGAGCCCGCCCTTCTTCGCCTTGGCATCTGCCCGGGCGCGATCTTTCTGCTCTTTCATAAGCGCTTCAAATGTCGTGCGATCGACGGTGAGCCCCTGCTCGGCGGCCATCTCCATCGTCAGGTCAATCGGGAAGCCGTAGGTGTCGTGCAGCTTGAAGGCCGTATCCCCAGGCACCGCGGTCGCCTTGGACTGCTTCAGCTCGGCGGCGACGCCGTCGAAGAGCACCGTGCCGGCTTGGAGCGTTCGCCGGAAGCTCTCCTCTTCCGCGGACGCGGCTTGCGAGACGCGGTCCCACGCCTCAGTGATCTCCGGGTATGAGGGCTCCATGAGCGCCTTCGAGACGGGCAGCAGTTCGCTGAGCACTGGATCCTGGACGCCCAGCAACCGCATCGCGCGAATAACTCGACGAAGCAGCCGGCGCAGCACGAAGCCTCGAGCTTCGTTGCCGGGGGTGACGCCGTCGGTCATCAGCATCAGGGAGCTGCGGACGTGGTCGGCGACGACGCGGAACCAGATGTCGTCATCGGCGTTCGCGCCGTAGCGCTTGCCGGAGAGCTCAGATGCCTTCTGGATGACGGGGAATACCTGGTCGATCTCGTACATGTTCGCCTTGCCTTGCTTGAGGAAGGCGATGCGTTCGAGCCCGGCGCCGGTATCAATGTTCTTGCTCGGTAGAGCGCGGGCGACGTCGAAGTCGTCCTTTGCGCGAACCGCAGAAAGCTCCTCCTGCTGGAACACCAGGTTCCAGATCTCCAGGAAGCGGTCTTCGTCGGCCTCGGGGCCGCCGTCGGGGCCGAACTCCGGGCCGCGATCCACATAAATCTCGGAGCAGGGACCACCGGGGCCGGGAACGCCCATGTGCCAGTAATTATCTTTCAGCCCGCGTTGCTGAATGTGCTCGCTCGGCACCCCGACGGCACGCCACATGCCGATAGTTTCGTCGTCGCCGTGGAGCGCGGTCACCCAGATCTTGTCGCCGTCGAAGCCCAAGCCCCCGTCGGATTCCGGTTTCGTGACAAGTTCCCACGCCATCGAGATAGCGGCTTCTTTGAAGTAATCACCGAACGAGAAGTTGCCCAGCATCTGGAAGAACGTGCCGTGGCGGGTGGTCTTGCCGACCTCTTCGATGTCGAGCGTTCTCACACACTTTTGCGCAGAGACGGCGCGACGATATGGCGCGGGCTCGTCGCCGAGGAAGTACGGCTTGAACGGCACCATGCCGGCGTTGACGAACAACAGGGTCGGGTCGTTGTACAGCAGCGATGCGCTCGGCACCACCTCGTGCTCGTGGGCCTCGAAGTGGTGGATAAAGCGCTGGAGGATGTCATGGGTCTGCATTAGGTTTATTCCTGCGGGATGTTGAGTTCACGACGGATTTCGGCCTCGCGCTCAGCGCGTGCTGCCTCAAAGTTGGCGGAGAACCGCCCTAGGTCGATGGCGGCGTCGTCGCTCTTAGCTTCAATCTGTCTGCGCAGCGACTCGGGAAGGTACTCGCGGTAGAGCTTCTTGCCGCGAAAAATCACGTAGCTCGCCGTGGCGGCACCAACGGTGAACCAGAAGGTGTTTCTCATTTGCGACCGCCTCCAATCGCTTTGCGCGCGGCATACGTAAACGATGCGGTCTTGATGAGCGGCTTCTGGAACACAGCCCCGACGAGATTCGAGAACTGGGCCGCGTCCTCACTGACTTCGGCGGCGTGGGAGGCGACGCGGCCCGCATCGTCGGTGACATCCGAGAGCTTGTCGAGGTTCGCGTCGGCCTTCGCAGCAGCATCTGCGAGGCGTTCCATGGCGGGCACCATCGACTCGCTCGCGTTGCGTACGGACTCGGTCACGTCATCAATAGCCGCACTCAGTTTGAGTAAAGGGCGTGCGGCGAGAGCGACGAGGACACACAACGCGACGGCGGCCAGTATGGCTGCCAATTCAGCGACGCTCATCGTCATCTCCTCCGTGTTTCGACGGCGCAACTCTATCTGAGAGCACACTGCGGAGCGAGTGAAGACGTTCAGCAATCACTTGCTCGGCTCCGTTCTGGGTGGGTTCGTAGTAGCGCGTGCCATCCAGATCGTCGGGGAGATACTGCTGTCCGACGATGTGGTGCGGGAAGTCGTGCGCGTACAGGTAGCCCTGGCCAAAGCCTGCTTCCTTGCTGGCCTTAGCGGATCCGTCGCGAAGGTGGAGGGGCACGGAGTTGCCCTTGCCAGCCTGCACATCGGCGAGGGCCTTGCCGATCGCAAGGTAGGCGGCGTTCGACTTCGGAGCGGTGGCCGCCACTACCGTCGCATGCGCCAGGGTGATGCGAGCCTCAGGCATCCCGATGAGCTGGACGGCCTGCGCCGCAGCAACACACGTCGGCAACACGTTCGTGGCGGCGAGTCCCACATCTTCGGATGCGGAAATCACGAGACGCCTGGCGATGAAACGTGGGTCCTCCCCCGCCTCCAGCATGCGGGCGAGGTAATGCAAGGCGGCATCGACGTCGGAGCCACGAATGGACTTGATGAAGGCCGAGATCACGTCGTAGTGCTGATCGCCGTCGCGGTCGTAGCGGAGTGTGGCGCGGTCGACAGCGCTGGTGAGGATCTCCGGGGTGACGACGCGTTCACCCAGCGCAGTGGCAGACGCGGCCGCCTCCTCCAGATAGGTGAGCACCCGACGCGCGTCTCCCCCTGACATGCGAAGCAGCTCTGCGCGGGTGGCGTCCGCTAGCTCGACGGCGTCGTGCAGTCCTCGCTCGTCGTGCACTGCCCGATCGATGAGCGCGCCGATGTCCGCGTCCTCCAGGGGCTTGAGGCGCAGCAGGAGCGAGCGAGACAGCAGCGGCGAGATCACGGAGAAGGAAGGGTTCTCGGTGGTGGCCGCGATGAGTGTCACGAGTCGATTCTCGACGGCTGGGAGCAGGGCGTCCTGTTGGGTTTTCGAGAAGCGGTGTACTTCGTCGATGAACAGCACCGTCGAGGTTCCCTGGTGCAGCGCCCGGCGGGCGGCGTCAAGCTGAGCTCGGATTTCCTTCACGCCTGCGGAGACGGCGGATACTTCGACGAACCGTGCACCAGACTCCCTCGAGACGATGGATGCGAGCGTCGTCTTGCCTACCCCTGGCGGCCCCCAGAGAAACACGCTCATGGGCTGGCCTTCTACGAGGCGCCGAAGCGGTGATCCTGGGGTGAGGAGGTGCTGTTGCCCGACGATCTCGTCGAGGTTGCGCGGACGCATCCGGACGGCGAGCGGCGCCCCCTCTTCGAGCGCGTCGCCGAGCGATCCGACGGGGGCATCGGATTCGGGCGCGCCAAACAGATCGAGGTCGTAACTCACAACAGTGCAGTCTATGCCGCATTCATTTCGGGGGCCTCATAACATCAAATGCATGAAGCTCTCGATCTTGGATCTCGTCTCCGTCTCACAGGGCCAAACAGTCTCGGATGCCATCGAGGCAGCCATGCGGGCAGCGGAGCTGGCAGACGAGCTGGGATACGAACGCGTGTGGTACGCCGAACACCACAACACCGCTGCGGTGGCGTCGTCGGCGACGGCCTTGCTCATTGGGGGCACGCGGCATCGAGAACACAGCGCATCCGGGTGGGTTCTGGCGGCATCATGTTGCCCAACCACTCGCCGCTCAATGTGGCAGAGAACTTCGGCACCCTGCATCAGATGTATCCCGGGCGTATCGATTTAGGCCTCGGCCGTGCTCCCGGCACCGATCAGATCACCGCCCGAGCGCTCGCTCGTTCGAGCGCGGAGCCGCAGGAGTTCATGCGCAACATCGAGCTGATGCAGACGTGGTTCGGCGCCGGCTCTGTGGGCGGTATCGAAGTCGGTGTGGCGAAGGGAACCAACGTGCCGATGTGGGTGCTCGGTTCGTCCGATGCGGGCGCCACGATGGCTGGCATGCTGGGGCTCCCCTATTCGTTCGCGTCGCATTTCTCGCCAGACATGCTGCACGCCGCGATTCAGCTGTACAAGGACAACTTCAACCCGAATGCGCCGACGGCACAGATCGCCGAGCCGTACGTGCAGGTGGGTGTGAATATCCTCGCCCACGAACAGCCCGGCGAGGCCGAGCGGCAGTTCACGACGACGCAGAACATGTTCTCGGCCCTACGCAAGCACGGCGGGCGCACCCCGCTGCAGCCACCCACTGACGAGCCCGACGGCAACGCGCTGGAAGTGCAGATGATGGAACATGCGCTCCGGGTGCGTGCCGTCGGTACCCCCGACGTGGTGGCTGCCCGGCTGGGCGAAATTCAGCGTGAGACCGGCGCTGACGAGCTCATCGGCGTAACCTACACCTTCGACCCGGAGGTACGTCTCAACTCGCTGCGCTTGGTCGCCGACGCCGTGCTCTAGCGCGCCAGGTGGTTGAGTAGCCCGCGCGGCACCTCCCGGTGGTTGAGCAGCACCGACCACCTCCACCCCGGTGGTTGAGTAGCGAGCGAAGCTCGCGTATCGAAACCACGCCGCATCTCGATACGCGCCTTCGGCGCTACTCGATGGCCGGGGGAAGGCGGGCGGCCTACTCGATGGCCGGAGGAAGGCGGGCGCCCTACTCGATGGCCGGGAAGGTGCCGACCGATTACTCGCTGCGCGGAGCGTCCTTCTTCTCTGGCTTGAAATCGACGCCGGTCTCCTTGCGCTGCTGGGCGGAGATGGGTGCGGGCGCGGCGGTGAGCGGGTCGTAGCCGCCGCCGGACTTCGGGAACGCGATCACATCGCGGATCGAGTCTGACTTGCTGAGCAGCGCCACGATGCGGTCCCACCCGAAGGCGATGCCACCGTGCGGGGGCGCGCCGAACTGGAATGCGTCGAGAAGGAAGCCGAACTTCTCCTGCGCCTCCTCGTTGCTGATGCCCATCACCTTGAACACGCGCTCCTGCACATCGCGACGGTGGATACGGATGGATCCACCACCGATCTCGTTGCCATTGCACACCATGTCGTAGGCGTACGCGAGCGCACTGCCCGGGTCAGAATCGAACGTGTCGAGGCACTCCGGCTTCGGCGAGGTGAACGCGTGGTGCACTGCGGTCCACTGACCGCCACCGACCGCGACGTCGCCCTCCGCCTTGGCCTCGGACGCTGGCTTGAATAGCGGCGCGTCAACGACCCATACGAAGCTCCAGGCGTCCTCGTCGATGAGCCCACAGCGCTCACCGATCTCATTACGCGCAGCGCCGAGCAGCGCCTGCGACGGCGCCACCTGGCCGGCGGCGAAGAAGATGCAGTCACCGGGCTGTGCACCGGTCTTGGCAGCCAAGCCGGAGCGTTCCTCGTCGGAGAGATTCTTCGCGACGGGGCCGCCCAGCGTGCCTTCATCGTCGAGCGTAACGTAGGCCAGGCCCTTCGCTCCTCGCTGGCGAGCCCACTCCTGCCAGGCGTCGAACGTGCGTCGGGGCTGCGAGCCGCCGCCGGGCATCACGATGGCGCCCACGTACTCGGCCTGGAAGACACGGAAATTGGTGTCCTTGAAGTACTCAGTGAGTTCGGTGATCTCGAGATCGAACCGCAGATCCGGCTTATCCGAGCCATACTTCGCCATCGCATCGAGGTAGGTGATGCGCGGGAACGGCGTAGGCAGGTCGACGTCGATGAGTTTCCAGATCTCGGAGGCGAGTTGCTCGCCGAGCGCGATCACGTCTTCCTGGTCGACGAAGCTCATCTCGATGTCGAGCTGCGTGAACTCCGGCTGACGGTCGGCGCGGAAATCCTCGTCCCGGTAGCAACGAGCGATCTGGTAGTAGCGCTCCATGCCGGCCACCATAAGCAGCTGCTTGAACAGCTGTGGCGACTGTGGCAGCGCGTACCACGACCCGGGCGCCAGGCGGGCGGGCACGACGAAGTCGCGGGCGCCTTCGGGCGTTGAACGGGTGAGCGTAGGCGTCTCGACCTCCACGAAATCGTGCTGCTCCAGCACGCGGCGAGCGGCCTGGTTCACCTTGGAACGAAGACGAATGTTGGCGCCTGGCTTGGGCCGACGAAGATCCAAGTAGCGGTACTTCAAACGGGCTTCCTCACCGACGGTGACGCGCTCGTCGATTTGGAATGGCAGCGGCGCCGACGGGTTCAGCACCTCGAGTTCCTCGATGGCCACCTCGATCTCGCCGGTAGCCAGCTCAGGATTCTCGTTGCCCTCCGGGCGCTCTTCGACGACACCCTTCACGCGGATGCAGTACTCATTGCGAAGGTCGTGCGCGCCAGTCTCCTCAAGGAGTTCGTCGCGGATCACCACCTGCGCCCGGCCGGAGGCATCGCGCAGATCGATGAAGGCGACGCCTCCATGATCTCGACGCTTGGCCACCCAACCAGCGAGTACGACTTCCTGGCCAATGTGCTCCTTGCGGAGCGTGCCGGCATCGTGCGTGCGGATCACAACGTATTCCTTTCGTCGACGGCTGCATAGACAGTGCAGCTCCAGAGCACCGATCCTAGCTCCCGTCCCTGCACATCGCCACGAGCAGGCTGCACGGCACGCCGGCTACCTTGGTGCAATGCAACGCAACTCGCTCACCTGGTTCGAGCGCTTGTTCCATCGTTCTCGCCGAAGCGTGATGGTCATCCTCGCAGGCGGCACAGTGATCGGTGTTGCGCTGGCCTACTTAGGCATTCAGCTGGCCGGGGACCTAACCTAAGTCGGGGTCATCCTCATCATCGTCGGCGTCGCGTTAGTGGTTCTCTTTGGTCTGCCGCTACTGCTGATGTGAGTGGTGGCGGTCGGGGGGGGTTCATGGTCGCCAGCGCCGGCCGGCGTCGTGAGCTTCGGAGGTGGGCTGAGCAGCACGGTTGGCTCTACCTGCGCCGGCTGCGGCGTGAAGACGGGTACCGAGAGATGCTCGCACTCTCCGCAGTGGCGGAGCGCCACGACACAGAAATTGGGCTTCACCATCTGTTGCCGGGCCGGGGTGCCAGGGAGGCCCGGCTGCTTCGTCGTCGCACCCGCGCCATGGCGATCCACGTCGATGAGCTCACCAAGATGACCTTCACGATGCACCGGATGGTCAGCCCGGAGGCTCGCAGAAGGTTCGTGGCGGTACAGAACACCTTCGACCTGCCTGCGGTCTCCCTCATTGATCGACGGCTGACGTCGCTGTGGGAGAAGCCCGACTCACAGGTGGAGTCGGTGCACTTCAACGACAGGTACAGCCTGCGCGCAGCCGACAAACAGACGGGCCACGCCATGGTGCATCCCCGCGTGATGGCATTGCTACTGCAGGCACCCCCTGCCATCGAGCGGGTGGATCTCGCCAGAGGATGGACGATCTTCTGGCTCGCGCCAGGGGCGCACACCACCGACATCGAATATGCCTTGTGGCTCGCCCCGCGCCTCGAGGAGCTTGTATCCGGATTCCTGCGCAACCGCCGACGGTGAGCCCTCAGTCGACCACGATGCCGGGACGGAGATCGTCTGTCGGGGGCTCCCAGCTGGCAGGGTCCGCATCTACCTGCTCGCCGGAGCGGATGTCCTTCACAGAGCCTTCGCCGAACCAGACGAACGGGATGCCGCGACGCTCGGCGTAGCGGATCTGCTTGCCGAATTTGTCCGCCCTCGGCGCCACCTCGCACGCAATTCCCCTAGCCCGCAGCGCGTTCGCCACTCCGATGGATTGCTCGCGCGTGTCCTCGTGATCGACGGCGACGAGCACCACGCTCGGCACCACACGATCGGCGCTCACCCGCCCCTTGGAGATCAGCGGGGCGAGGATGCGTGTAATGCCGAAGCTGTAGCCAACGCCCGGGAACACCTGCTTGCCGTCGGAGGCCAACGAGTCGTACCTGCCGCCAGAGGCGACGGAGCCAAGGTGTTCCGAGCCATCGAGGAAGGTTTCGTAGACCGTGCCGGTGTAGTAGTCGAGGCCGCGAGCGATCTTCAGATCGACGACCAAGCCGTCGGAGTTGGCGACGCGCACCAGCTGCGCGAGTTCGTCGAGACCCTCATCCAGCATGGGGTGCTGTACCCCGAGCGCGCGGACCTCGTCGACGAATGCATCGTCGCTGCCGTGGATACCGGCCAATGCCACGCACTTGCTGGCCTGTTCGTCGCTCAGTTCAAGCTCGTCGACGAGTAGCGAATGCACGACGGCAGGCCCGACCTTGTCGTACTTATCGACGCGCTGCAGCACCGCGGCGGGTTCGTCGATGCCAAGCCCGCGATAGAACCCCTCTGAAAGCTTGCGGTTATTCACGTGAATGGTGGCGGTGGGAAGGCCGATCTCGTCGTGCAGACGTCGGAACACGTCGAGGGCCACCAGAGGGATCTCGACGTCGTGGTGGGCTGCCAGGGCGCCTTGCCCGACGATGTCGATGTCGGCCTGCAGAAACTCCCGATAGCGCCCCTCCTGAGGACGTTCTCCTCGCCACACCTTCTGCATTTGGTAGCGGCGGAACGGGAACTGCAGGTGCCCGGCGTGTTCGAGCACCCATCTAGCGAACGGCACGGTGAGGTCGAAGTGCAGGCCGAGCTCCGCAGCGTCATCGTCGGCGGCGTGGAGACGCTTGACGACGTAGATCTCCTTGTCGATTTCTCCCTTGCGCGCAAGCTGTTCGAGAGGCTCGACGGTGCGTGTTTCGATGGGCGCAAAGCCATGGAGTTCGAATGTAGAGCGAACGACGTCGAGCACACGCTGCTCGACGATGCGGCCGGCGGGTAGGAACTCGGGGAAACCGGACAGCGGTTTGGGGCGCGCCATTAGTCCACCTTCAGAAAGTCGTCTTGGAGGTACGGGTTGGTTGCCGCCTCGGCCGCGAGTGTCGTCGCATCCCCGTGGCCGGGAAGCAGCATCAGCTCGTGGTCGAAGGCGGTCAGGATGCGACGAAGCGAGTCGCGCATCTCCGCCATGCTACCGCCGGGAAAATCCGTGCGCCCAATGCTGCCGGCGAACACCACGTCGCCTGAGAGCAGCACGCGCTGGTCGCCAGCGGTGACGTCGATGATGGCGGATCCCTTGGTGTGGCCGGGCGCGGGCAGCACACGCATCCGCATACCCCCAATGTCCTGCTCGTCCCGCAGCGACACCACCGAGCGCACCGGCGGTAGCTCGTCGGTGCCGCCGAGCATCTGCGGCAGGAACTTCGCCGAATTGGGGCTCAGCGCCAGCCCAGGTTTAGTCAGGAGTGGCTGATCGGCCTCAGTCAGGTAGAGGGCGATCTGGTGGCGTTCTGCGAGCAGATGCGCGTCACCGATGTGATCGATGTGGCCGTGTGTGCCAAGCAGCGCCACAGGATTGAGCCCAAGCTGCTGGAGTTGAGCGTCGACGAGGTCTGCGCCCTGCAGTCCTGGGTCGACGATCACCACGTCGGGAACGTCGTCGAACGGCTGCAAAAGGTAACAATTGGCCTGCCATGGTGAAACTACGAGACGATGAATGCGCACAACAGCACCCTATCGGGATAGATTAAACCTATGAGCGAACAGCAAGCGCCCGCAGACTTCGGCCGTGTCGACCCAGATGGCACCGTATATGTCCGCGTTGGTGACACCGAACGAAGCGTCGGACAAATCCCCGACTCCACCCCCGAAGAGGCCCTCGCCTTCTACGTGCGGCGATATGAGAACCTCGAGGCCGAAGTGGTCCTCCTGGAACAGCGTGTCGACGCGCAGGCTATGAGCCCGGAAGAATCGAAAACACGCATTACGACGGCGAAAGCCAACGTGGCTGAGGCGAACGCCGTCGGCAACTTGGAAGCACTGATTGCGCGCCTGGAGAAGCTCGAAGAGAAGCTCCCGGCTCAGATTGAGGCACGTAAAGCGGCTCGCGCTGAGCAGAATGCCGCCACGATTGAGGCCAAGACCGCCATGGTTGAAGAAGCCGAGAAGCTGTCGGTCGGGAATGACTGGCGCGGTGGCGTCGACCGTTTCCGATCCCTGCTCGAAGAGTGGAAGAAGCTCCCCCGCGTTGACAAGGCAACCGACAACGAGTTGTGGCACCGCTTCAGCTCGGCCCGTACCCAGTACACGCGCCGCAGGAAGGCCCACTTCGCGGAGCTGAACGCCAAGCGTGACGAGGCGAAGGCGATCAAGGAGGCCATCATCAAGGAGGCCGAGCCGTTGGCTACCTCCACTGATTGGGGTCCAACCTCAGGTGCCTTCCGTGATCTCATGCGCCGGTGGAAGGCTGCCGGCTCGGCCCGCCGCCACGACGATGACGCATTGTGGGCAAAGTTCCGTGCTATCCAAGACCAGTTCTTCAACGCCCGCACCGAGGCCCAAAATGTGATCGATGGCGAGCAGAGCGAGAACCTCGAGACCAAGCAAGCGCTCGTCGCACAGGTGGAGAACGACCTCGAAGGCGTGACCGACGTCGAACAGGCGAAGAGTATTCATCGCGATTTCCTCACCAAGTTCAACGAGGTCGGACACGTGCCCCGCAACGCGATGCGCGACATGGACAACCGCGTCCGGCGCATCAACGAACGCGTTTCGGACCTCGAAGCTGAGGAATGGCGACGCACCGACCCGGAGGCACGCCAACGAGCCGACGATATGGTGACCAAGTTCCAAGAACAGGTGGACAAGCTCACCAAACAGCTCGCCGACGCCGAGGCGAAGGGCGATCAGCGCAAGGCCAAAGATGTGCGCAAGTCGCTCGAGACCTACACGGCCTGGTTGGAGCAGGCGAAGGAGACCTCCGCCGAGTTCACGGCGTAACCCACACCTCATCGACGCCCAGTTCGGCCGCGAGCACAAGACGCTCGCGGCCGAACTGCGTCTAGCCCTGGGTGCGGTACACGTCGAATACGCCGGGAATGCGTCGCACCTGGTTGATGATGTGTTTGAGGTGCGTTGGATCGGCTGCCTCGAATGTGATCTTGCCAGTGAACTGGCGTTGTTTCGCCGACTCGATTTTCACCGACAGGATGTCGATGTGTTGTGCAGCGAGCATGCTGGACACGTCGGAGAGCAGGCCTGTGCGGTCTATGCCGTGCATTTCCAGGGTGACGACGAAAGTATCACCCGGGTTGTTGCTCCAGCGCACATCGATGATGCGCTCCGGCTGCTCGAGGAGTGACGGCACGTTGTTGCAACTGCGCAAATGCACGCTGACGCCGTCACCTTTCGTGACGAAACCGATGATTTCGTCGCCGGGCAGTGGCGAGCAACATTTTGCGAACTTTGCATCAACTCTGTCGTCACCATCCACCAGAACGGATGCTGTCGCGGATACTGGACCGCTGCCGGAGCCGACGTCTGGGTCGTCCTCGCTCACGGTGTCGAGCGCTTCGTCCTCTCCCCCGTGCAAGGCGATGAGCTTGCCTACCACGGTGGGGGCAGCAAGCTGCCCTTCCCCGACAGCGTTGTAGAGCGACGGCACACCCTTCTGGTTGAGCTCATGAGCCACCGCGGTGAGATTTTCGAGGTTGAGCAGGCGCTGTAGGGGGATGCCGTGGCGACGAATCTCGCGGGCCAGCAGATCTTGGCCCTTTTCGATGGCTTCGTCGCGGCGTTCCCTCGAGAAGTGCTGACGAATTTTTTGCTTCGCCCTCGAGGTAACGACGAAGTTGAGCCAATCTCGGCTGGGGCCTGCCTCCTCTGTTTTGGCGGTGAGGATCTCTACTTTGTCACCCTGCTGCAAGGGTGTGCTGAGCGAGACGAGGCGCCCGTTGACGCGGGCACCAATGCAGCGGTAGCCCACCTCGGTGTGCACGGAGAATGCGAAGTCCACCGGCGTGGCCCCCACCGGTAGCGCCGTGACCTCGCCTTTGGGTGTGAAGACATAGATTTCGTCGGAGTTGATCTCGAAGAGCACCGAATCCAGGAACTCCGACGGGTCTTCGGTTTCCTTGCTCATCACTGAGAGCTGGTGCATGGCCCGCAGCCCGGCTTCTTCCGGCGTGATCCCGTCCCTGAGGTTCTGCTTGTACTTCCAGTGCGCCGCAACACCGTACTCAGCGCGACGATGCATCTCATGCGTGCGAATCTGCAGTTCAACTGGCTCCTTGTTGGAGCCCATCACCGTCGTGTGCAGCGACTGGTACATGTTGAACTTTGGATTGGCGATGTAGTCTTTAAATCGGCCAGGAATCGGCTTCCATGCTGCGTGCGCCACACCCAGCACGGTGTAGCAGTCACGCACCGAGTTGACGAGCACACGTAGCCCAATGAGGTCGTAAATGTCACGGAAGTCGCGCCCGCGGACCATCATCTTTTGGTAGATCGAGTAGTAGTGCTTGGGGCGCCCGTACACCGTCGCATCAATTTTCGCGTCGCGGAGCAACGTTTGGAACTGCTTTATCAGTTCGCGCAGCGTGGCGTCGCGTTCGGGGGCGGCGGAGTCGACCATGTCGACGATCTCTTGGTACACCTTGGGCTCGATGGCCTGAAAGCTCAAATCTTCGAGCTCCCACTTGATCGTGTTCATGCCGAGCCGGTGGGCCAGCGGCGCAAAAATGTTGAGCGTCTCGGTGGCGATCCGAATCTGCTTGTCGGGACGCAGCGACCCAATGGTGCGCATATTATGCAGGCGGTCGGCGAGTTTGATGATGAGCACTCGGACTTCTTCCGAGGTGGCCATGATCATCTTGCGGATGGTCTCGGCCTTCGCCGTCTCGCCATAGGTGAGCTTGTCGAGCTTGGTGACGCCGTCCACCATGCGCGCCACTTCGTCCGAGAACTCGCTGCGGCACTGCTCCAGCGTGTATTCCGTATCTTCGACGGTGTCGTGCAGTAGCGCGGCGACGATCACCGGCTCCGTCATACCGAGCTCAGCGAGGATCGTCGCAACTGCTAGAGGATGCGTGATGTATGGATCCCCGGACTTGCGCATCTGGCCTGCGTGGTAGTGCTCCGCAGTGCGGTAGGCGCGCTCGATGAGCTCAAGGTCAGCCTTGGGATGATTCGCCTTGACGATCGAGAACAGCGGATCAAGGACAGCCGAGTGAGGACGCACGGAGCCGAGCCGTGCCAGCCGTTGGCGCATGCGCTGCCACGTGAGCTGCTGGTCAGCTACTTCATGCGTATCCATCGACGCTCCTTGATGCATCCATAGTGTCAAATACTACGTCGTTTCCTGATCGCATAGGCTGCCAGCGTGAGGGATCTGGACGTGAGGTTGAGCCGACGGCGCCTTGCCGGGCTGGGTGCGTTGGCGGGCTTGCAAGCGTGCGCGCCTGAGCAGGAGCCACGTCAGCTACCAGCGACGCCGAGCGGATCCGCATCCTCTACGTCGGCGAGTGCTCCAGCGCCCGCTCGGAGCGCCACGCCGACACCATCGTCGGCCGGCCCCACGCGCGAGGCGATCGTCGAACAGTTTCAACATAGTTCGCCAACGCTCTGGAGCGACGGCAATCAATCGGTGCTGCCGGGGCTCGTTCGACGCACCGAGTCCGACAGCGTCGTGTTGACGCTGGACGCCTGCGGCGGCAAGCACGGCAGCCGCGTGGACCATGAGCTCCTTCGTTTTCTGCGCAGCGAGCGCATCCCGGCAGTCGTGTTTCTGAACAAGCGCTGGGTCGAGGCGAACCCGACGGCGTTCAGCCAGCTCGCTGACGAACCGGCGCTGTTTGAGATCGGCAACCACGGCACCCGCCACGTGCCACTGTCAGTCACTGGCCGCTCGCAATACGGCATCGCTGGCACCCGCAATGCCGGCGAGGTGTACGACGAGATCATGGAGAACCACACGTTTCTCACCCGTGAGCTCGAGACGCCGCCGCGATACTTCCGTACGGGAACCGCGTGGTACGACGACGTCGCCGTCAAGATCGTGCGCGCCTTAGGTGAGGTTCCCGTCGGATTTGATATCAACGGTGATGCCGGCGCCACCTTCACGGCTAGTCAAGTGGCGGACTCGGTGCAGCAGGCGACGGCTGGGTCCATCATCCTCGCCCACTGCAATCAGCCGCGTGGCGACACGTACGAAGGGCTGCGCCGGGCGTTGCCCAAGCTTCGAGCATCCGGGCTGCAATTCGCGACGCTCTCTGAGGCTGGAGTCTAGTCGTCGTCGCTTTGTACGGCCTTCGGATCGGCGGGTGCGGCTCTACGGATCACGATGAGCTGGTCGCCAGTTTCGATGCGGGCCACCGTCGAGTCGTAGAACCGTCGCAGCGTGTCGTTACGGACGACGCCGATGACGTTCTCCCCCACTACCGACGACGGCGACTGGCCTACTTCCTCTGGCAACGCCTGGCGCTGATGCACCTCGAGGCCCTCGCCGCCAGTCAACATGTCTTGGATGATCGCGCCCAGGTCCGGGCCAATGGCAGAGAGACCTACGAGCCTGCCCACCGTCTCCGAACTCGTTACGACGCTCGTGGCACCGGATTGCTTCACCAGCGGCACGTTTTGATGTTCTCGCACGGCCACAACGACGTTCGCCGTCGGGTTGAGCTGGCGCACCGTCAATGTGGTGAGGATGGCGGCGTCATCGCGGTCCAGACAGATCACAATCTCCTGCGCCTTCGGCACCTCCGCCCGACGGAGCAAGTCGCGGCGGGTGGCGTCGCCGAGGAATGCGGCGAGACCGTCGAAGTTGGCATCCGCGATGGCCGAGTCCTTGTCGTCGATGACGACGATCTTCTCAGGCTTCTCCCCCTGGCGACGCAGCGTGTTCACCGCAGAACGCCCCTTGGTGCCGTAACCGATAACGACGATGTGGTTGCGCATCCTTCTCCTCCAACGCGCATCTCGAATCGAGCGGCTGCCCTCATTAGCCAACACCTCAATCGTGGTGCCAACCAACAGCACCAGGAACCCAATCCTGAGCGGCGTGATGACGACGATGTTGAGCAGCCGAGCGTGCGGTGCGACGGGCGTGATGTCACCGTATCCGGTGGTGGTGAGCGTCACGGTGGCGTAGTAGAGCGCGTCGATGAATCCGACGCCGTCCTGCCCGACATTATCGCTGTACGATGGCGCGTCCACCCACACGATGAGCGTACAAATCAGCAGCAGCATGAAGGCAAGGAGGCCCCGGCGCGCAAGCTCCTTGAACGGAGATTCCGCAACCTTAGGCAAGCTCACCAGTGCGAGCGGGCCGGCCTTCAGCCGTGACGCCATGGATCAGCCCTGCACGAGCGAGCTGAGACGGGCGATGCCTTGATTCTCTAGCACCTTGCGGCCGCCGAGCTCCGCAAGTTCAAGCACCACTGCGACGTGCACAAGTTCGGCGCCTAGCTGACGCAGCAATCCGGCGGTGGCAGCGACGGTGCCGCCGGTGGCGAGCACATCGTCGATGACGAGTACACGTGCCCCAGGCTCGATAGCGTTGCGGTGCACCGTGAGCGTCTCGGATCCGTATTCGAGATCGAACGACTGGGAGTACACGTCGCCGGGGAGCTTGCCGGGTTTCCGCACAGGCACAAACCCTGCGTTCAGCTGCAGCGCCACCGGAGCCGCGAAGATGAATCCGCGAGCCTCCATGCCGACTACGGCATCGATGCCATCCGGCGCGGAGGCGGCCAACGCATCGACTGCCTTCTGGAACCCCGTCGGGGATGCGAGCAGCGGAGTGATGTCTTTGAACACGATCCCTGGTTTGGGGAAATCGTGCACATCCGAGATCAGCGCGGCAATGTCGTCGCTCATTTCTTCCCCTTGCGCTGGGCGCGGGTCTGATGCGTACGACGCTGACGGCGCTCAAGCGGAACGCTCGGTGCCATAGCAGCGGCGACGGGCTCGGCGTCGTCGGAGTTTTCCTTCTCCTGAGCTTTGGCCTGCGCACGATGCTCGTCGCGGGCACGGCGCTTCTCCAGCGTCGCGCGGTGTTCGCGCATTTCCGGAGTGCGCTCAGCGAACCAGGCCAGCAGCGGAGTCGCGATGAAGATCGACGAGAACGCACCTGCGATCATGCCGACGAGCAGCGCCAGGCCGAGATCTTGCAATGGGTTCGAGTTGCCGATGACGCCAGCCAGCAGCATCGCGGTGACGGGGAGCACACCGATGACGGTGGTGTTCACCGAACGTACCAACACCTGGTTGATCGCGAGGTTGGCCTGCTGCGAGTACGTCTTGGTGCTGTGCTCCAAGTCCTTGACGTTCTCTCGCACCTTGTCGAACACCACCACGGTGTCGTAGAGCGAGTAGCCGAGGATGGTCAAAATACCGATCAGCGTGGACGGCGTGACAGTGAACCCGACGAGGGCATAGACGCCGAGCGTGACGAGCACGTCGTGCGCTAGCGCGATCACAGCTGCCACTGCCATGCGCCAATTGCGGAAGTAGATGGCGATCAGGAGCATGACCAGCACGATGAATACAACCACCGCGGTAGCAGCGTCGCGAGAGATCTTATCGCCCCACGACCCGCCAATGGTGTTGTAGGTGACCTGTTCGACGTCAGCGCCAACGGTCTTTGCGATGTCCTCGCGCGTTTGGGTGATTTCCGACGGAGTGAGCGAACGCGTCTGCACGCGGACTGCGGAATCACCGATGGAGAACACCTGCGCATCCAGATCTTCGATAGCGAACTCGCTGGTGGCCCGTCGGACGTCTTCGATGGTTTCTCCCTGCACCTCGATGGGTGCCTGAAAATCAGTGCCGCCTCGGAACTCGATACCTAGAGTGAGCTGTTTGAAGATCAGCACGAGAATCGAGATCAGCACGACGGTCGCGGTGATGCTGAACCACATCTTGCGGTTCTTGATGAAGTCGTAGCTGAGTTTGCCCGAGTACAGGCGGTGGGCGATGCTCTCCTTCGGAGTCTTGGTCGTTTCCGACATCTCAGGCCTCCTTCCGTTTGGTGCGACGGCCGAGCAGCCGCTCACGCGAGACACCCATCTTGTCGGGGCTCAACCCCGACAACTTGTGCCCCTCGCCGAAGAACTTGGTGCGGCCCAGCAGCGTGACGACGGGCTTCGTAAAGAACACGACGAGCACCAGGTTGATGAATGTCGTGAGCCCAAGGGAGAAGGCGAAGCCCTGCACGCCTCCGACGGCCAGCACATACAGCACGATGGCGGACAGGATCTGCACGGCGTTGGCAACGAAGATGGTGCTGCGCGCCTTCTTCCACCCAGATTCCAGCGAGGAACGGAGACTTCGTCCCTCGCGAATCTCGTCTCGAATACGTTCGAAATAGATGATGAACGCATCGGCTGTCACTGCGACACCGACGATGGCGCCCGCGATGGCAGGCAGGCTCAGCGTGAAACCAACGGCTGTGCCGAGCAGCGTCATCATGACGTAGGTAGTCACACCTGCGAGACCGAGCGACATCAGCACGACTAGCCCGAGACCCCGGTAGTAGAACAGCGCATAGATGGCGACGATTGCGAGCCCCAAGGCGCCGGCGATGAGGCCGACACGCAGCTGCTCGCCACCCAACGTCGGGGACACGCTCTCTACCTGCGACGGCTCGAAGTTGAGCGGCAGCGAACCGAACTTCAACACGTTCGCGAGCTGCCCAGCCTCTTCAGGTGTGAACTGGCCGGTGATCTGTGCCTGCCCGTTCATGATGGGGGTATTGACCCTCGCTGCAGAGCGCACCTTGCCGTCGAGCACGATGGCAAACATGTTGGTCGGTTTGGGCTTGCTCACCAGCGCTTGCGTCATCTTCCCGAAACGTGAGGTGCCTTCGCTGTCGAACTCGAGCGAGACGGCCCAGCCGACATCGTTCTGGGGCACCTCAGCGCGCGCGTTCGTGACGTTTTTACCCTGCACTGCAACGGGGCCGAGCAGGTACTTGGTGGTGCCGAGTTCGTCGCAGACCACCTGGGCTTGATCGAGTACGTCAGTGGGATCGTCGTTGCACTGGTACTCCTGGAACCCCTCGTTATCGTCGTTGCTGGGCTGGAACGCCAGCACCTGCTCGACGTCGAGCACCTGGCCCTTGTCGCCTTCAGGGCGGGGCAGCGGGCTGACCTTGTCCTGCTCCTTCGAGTCTTCCTCAGTCGGCTGGACAGGGGTGGCATTGAACACCTGCCGGAACTCCAGCTGCGCGGTGGCACCGACGAGTTCCACCAGGTCTTCGCGTGAGACGTTCGGGGCAGAGACGATGATGTTGCGCTCACCCATGGTGGTCACCGATGCCTCGCCGACGCCCATGCCGTCGACGCGCTGCTGGATGATGCCGACCGCGAGTTCGAGAGACTCTTGCGACACCGTCGGGTTGGTGGCGGTGAGCGTAATCGTCATGCCTCCCTGCAGGTCCAGACCAAGTTTGGGGGCCCAAGTCTTGGTGCCGGCCATGATGCCGAACAGGAGGGCGATGACGGCGAGGAGGCCGATGATGGCGAAGCCCGGCCTGGAACGCTTACGTGATGTGGTTGCCAAGTGAGTGCCTCACGAACTAGCGGTTGGCTTGCGGGTCTGCGTTGGGCGTGTGCGGATCGTCGGCCGCCTCCGGGTCGCTCAGCACGTCGTCGAGCTCCTCATCGGTGGCGACGGCGTCGTCAAGGTCAGCCTCCACGTCATTACCTTCACCCTCGTAGACGAACTCCTCGTCATCGTCGGTGACAACCTTGGAGATGTGGCCCTTCACGACGGTGATCTCAACACCCGGAGCGACCTCAACAATCATCTGTCGCTCCCCCATGTGCAGCACGGTGGCGTAGATGCCGGAGGTCAACAGCACGCGGGTGCCAGGCTGAACGGCATTCACCATTTCCTGATGTTCTCGCATCCTCTTCTGCTGCGGGCGAATCATGAGGAAGTACATGATGGCGCCAAAGATGACGATCATCAGCAGTAAATCGAGGCCAGGAGGCATGGAACAAACTTTCGTCGAATCGGTCAGGGATGGTTTGCGCGCAAACCACCGTTCACAATAGCTCAACCGCTCCGAAAACGCCGCAACGCTAGCCGCCGAATAGCGAATCAGGTGCGGTGTTGGGCGCTGTCATGCCCAGGTGCGTGTACGCCGACGGTGTAGCCACCCTGCCTCGCGGGGTGCGCATCATGAATCCTTGCCGGATCAGGAACGGTTCGGCCACTTCGGCGACCGTGTCGACTTCCTCGCCAACACTGAGTGCGAGCGTCGAAAGCCCGACGGGGCCTCCCCCAAACTTCTCCACGAGTGAGAGCAGCACCGACCGGTCGAGTCTGTCGAGCCCCCGCTCATCGACCTCGTACAGTTCGAGCGCGGCGCGGGCCACGTCGCGTTGGAGCGTCGCGTGGCCTTTGACCTGTCCGTAGTCGCGGACACGCCGAAGCAGGCGGTTCGCGATCCGCGGCGTGCCGCGGCTGCGCGAGGCGATCTCCGTCGCTGCATCCGATGCCAGCTCCACCTCCAACTTGGATGCGGAGACTGCCACGATGCCGGCGAGGGCGTCGTCTTCGTAGAAGTCGAGTTGGGCGGTGAAACCGAAGCGGTCGCGCAGCGGGCCTGGTAGGAGCCCTGCCCTGGTGGTAGCACCGACGAGGGTGAACTGCGGCAAGTCGATCGGAATCGCGGTAGCGCCTGGGCCTTTGCCCACCACCACGTCGACGCGGAAATCTTCCATAGCGAGGTACAGCATTTCCTCGGCGGGTTTCGACAGGCGGTGGATCTCGTCGATGAACAGCACCTCGTGCTCGTCGAGGCCGGAGAGGATGGCAGCGAGATCGCCGGCGTGCTGGATGGCAGGTCCTGAGGTGATGCGCAGATTCACGCCGAGCTCGTTGGCGATGATCATGGCAAGAGTAGTTTTGCCGAGTCCGGGCGGACCGGACAGCAGCACGTGATCGGGTGCAGTGCCGCGGTGGCGGGCGGCGTCGAGCACCAAACCAAGTTGCTCGCGCACCCTCGGCTGGCCTTCAAACTCGGTGAGTAGCTTGGGGCGGAGCGCCGACTCGAAGTCGCGCTCCCCTACGGTGGCCTCGGGATCGACAGGCGACGGTTCGGTCATCGTTTCGCCAATCTGCTGAGTGCGGCGCGCATGAGTGTCGCGATGGGAACGTTCGGGTCTTCCTCGACAAGCGGAGCGACGTAGTCACACGCTGACTGAGCTTCCTTCGACGACCACCCGAGGCCCTCCAATCCTTCCGTCACCTGCTTCTTCCACAGCGCATCATCGCGAACGACCACGGGTGCGGGCGCGTCGTCGTCGGAGAGGAGCAGCACCTTGTCTTTCAGTTCCAGGATGATTTTCTGCGCGCCCTTGGGCCCAATCCCAGGCACGGAGGTGAGGCGCCTGGTGTCTTCGGATGCGATCACCTGCCGCAGCTCACCCGGATTGAAGACACTCAACATGGCGGCAGCCACCTTGGGGCCAACACCAGATGCGGTCTGCACCAGCTCGAAGGCGTCGCGCTCGGCGGGCGTGGCGAACCCCCACATCGTGAGGGAATCTTCTCTCACCACGAGGCTCGTATGCACAGTTTGCACTTCTCCTACACGGAGTGATGCGGCGGTGTTTGCGTTCGTGTTGGCACGGAAACCCACACCCGAAACCTCAATAATGAATGACGTGGCCCCGGCGTACGTCACCTGCCCGGTGAGCTGCGCGATCATCGTCTTCCTTTCGCAGCGGCCACGGCGGCCGCGTATCTATTCGTGCGTACCCCGCGCCAGCCGTGCGTGATGGCGACGGCAAGCGCGTCGGCGGCGTCGGCCGGACGTGGGGGCGCTGAAAGTTTGAGAATGCGGGTGATCATTGCGGTGACTTGGGCTTTGTCCGCGCTGCCCGAGCCTGTGACAGCGGCCTTCACCTCGCTCGGCGTGTGGTAGGTGACGTCGAGGCCGGCATGTTCGCCAACCAGCGACGCCACACCCGACGCCTGCATCGTGTCCATCACCGAACTGCGGTTGTGCTGCGCGAACACGCGCTCGATGGCCATTGCGTCGGGGCTGTGTTCGCGGACCCACTCGGCGATGCCGGACTCGATCATGACCAGGCGCTTCGGCGTCGAAAGCTCAGCAGGCGTTCGCACGACGCCGACTGCGACGAAGGAAGCCCGCCCCACCGTCGCATCAACAACCCCGATCCCACACCTGGTGAGACCGGGGTCAATGCCGATGACTCGCACCTCGTCTACTCAGTCCTCAGCGTCGAGTGCGGCTTCCACCTCGGGAGCCAGGTCGATGTTCGTGAACACGTTTTGTACGTCGTCGGAATCCTCAAGCGCGTCGATGATGTTGAACACTTTCTTCGCGGTGTCGACGTCGGTGACGGTGGTGTCGAACGATGCGACGAACTGCACTTCTGCGGATTCGTACTCGAGCCCAGCGGCCTCCACGGCCTTCCGCACCTCGACGACGTCATTGGGGTCGCTCATGGCTTCCCAGTTGTCGCCGGCATCTTCGACTTCTTCGAGCCCTGCCTCGAGCGCGGCCTCCATCACGTCGTCCTCGCTCAGCTCACGCCCGCCCTGCTGCTTGGCGATCGTGACGACGCCCTTGCGTGCGAACATGCGCTGTACCGAACCAACATCAGCCATGGTGCCGCCGTTGCGCGTGACACCCATACGCACCTCGGTGGCGGAACGGTTGCGGTTGTCGGTGAGGCACTCGATGAGGATGGCAACGCCGGAGGGGCCGTATGCCTCATACATGATGTTCTCGTACGCGGCGCCACCCGACTCGACACCAGAACCGCGCTTGACGGCGCGATCGATGTTGTCGTTCGGCACCGACGATTTCTTCGCCTTCTGGATGGCGTCGTACAGCGTCGGGTTTCCTGCTGGATCACCGCCACCGGTGCGGGCAGCCACCTCGATGTTCTTGATGAGCTTCGCGAACAATTTGCCGCGCTTAGCATCGAGGGCAGCCTTCTTATGCTTGGTTGTGGCCCACTTGGAGTGACCCGCCATTGACACCCTTCCTTTCAAAAAGCGAACGTGCGTTCAAGTCTATAGGAGCTTTCGGAAAAGGCCGTCACCGCCAGATGCGCCGGCGTGCTCCCTCGTTCCTGGGTTCGGCCTGGTCCCAGAGCCGACGCCACCTCGCCGCTCGGGGCGAGGCCAGTGCGTCGCCGCTGGTTCTCCGACGTTCCACGTCCCACCATGACAGCTCTCCTTCCCCGACGAGATGTTCCACGCGGGCCTGCACCTCGTCGGTGACATCGTCGATGGAGCGGGTGGCCACGTGCACCGGAGCTCCGAACCGCACCGACACCTTGGGCCTGTTGCGCAATCGCAGTTTCAGCGTGTCTGCGAGCCGGAACGAGCCCACCAGTCCGACGGGCACCACCGCGATGGAGTGCTGCTTCGCGATCTCAGCGGCCGTGAAGTCGAACTCGCCAACGAGACGCTCACCAGATGGTTCGCTGGAGAACACGACGACGTTGCGCCCTTTGCTGAGCGCGCGGCTGAGGCGGCGGGTGGTCGGGCGCAGCGCGCGAGGCAAGGCGAGTGCGAGCACCTGCTGATCCAGCGTTCCTGCTTCGTTGACCGCGAACACAAACGGGGTCTCGAGCCCGACGAGCGCGTCGCCGCCCACGACCTCGACATCGAATCGCGGCCACAGCGCAGCGAGCACACGGATGCGCCGGGCGTAGTCGCGCGCGAGTCGCAGGCTGCTGCTGTTGCGCCGGGGCTGCGAAGTTTGCTGTGGGTTACGGCGCAAACCCATCGCCGCAAGGTCGTGGAACAGCGTGAGCTTAGGGCCGCGTCGGGGTTTCTGACTGCGTGCCCACGATTTCAGCTGGCGGGTCATTGGACGTCTCCCAGCGGCAGCCCGGGGCCATGCAGATAAGTAACAACTGGGTGGCGGCCCACCTTGTCACTCGCAATTTCGAGCGCATCGGCGAAAGTCGTCGCCGCGCGATGACCGAAGAGGTCAGCGGTGAGTCTGTTGCCACCCACCCAGATCACGTCAGCAAACTGTTCGCTGGCTTCGTACACGCGATACCAGTACTGGAACGTGCGCAGCGGATGGTCGGCGAACTGTTTGCGGTAGAGGTCGACGTACCACTGGTCTGCGCAGGCAGCCTCTTCAAATTCTCTCATCTCCGACGGGGTGAGCGTCTGCGGCAGCACCTTGGCAAAGAAGTCGGAGGCCGATGACTGGCGACGGTTGGAAAACCGCGGCGTGAGCGGGTGCATGGCGATGGCGACTCCGCGCTCATGGGTGTACGGCTTGCCCATCGTGGCGCCGATGCGCCTCACGAGCGCATGATGCGCGGCATTGATCGGGGAACCGCACGCGTCACCTTCGTCGAACCCACCGCCCCACACTGGCGTCACAACGATATCCGCTTGTTTGGGCAGTTCGACGACGTTGGCAGCCACCCACACTGCTGCGGCCTCGGAGAACACCTTGGTTGGTTCACCGCTGACGACGTCGACGACCGAGTAGTCAGCCACTGGTGTGCCGTGGAATCGTCGGCCCGCGCTCTTCGGCATGAGGGCTCCCAGCTGCCGCACCGCCGCGAAGGACATGCGATCAGCCAACGACCACTCCCATTCGCGTTCGCCCGCGAAGTGCAGCAGGCCTGGGAAGAAAGGCTGGCCGAGCACTGCCTGGATCGCAAAGACGTCGAGCGCTTCGAGCACCATCGAATGCACGCTGTCAATGAATGCGTCATCGGGTGTGGCGCCCCCGACACGTCGCAGAGTATCGACGTCGAGGATGCTGTTCGTGAACGGGCTGGAACTCCCGCGCCCGAACTGGGTACCGATGGTGACCACCACATCGGATTGGGCGACGCGACGGTTGATCTTCACCGGGTGCCCATCCACCTGGCCGATCTCTACTAGATCGGTGGCGGTCACGTCGTGGCTCTCGATGCGCCCGTCAGGCTGGAAGCTCGTCGCAACGCGATCACCCAGCGCTCGGGTGATGTCAAAGGCGCTCCAGCGCTTGTGCAAGCCGCCGGCGATCACGATGGCGACGTCGTCGACGAGCTGCTTGGC
The DNA here is from genome assembly GCA_023443125.1 of Actinomycetes bacterium. GTDB lineage: Bacteria > Actinomycetota > Actinomycetes > Propionibacteriales > Propionibacteriaceae > Arachnia. The sequence goes on along the minus strand of JAEZVO010000043.1, from coordinate 17,827 downwards.
AGCAGCCTCGAGCACTCGCTCGAGGATGCTTTGCCGGATATCGAAGCGCATGCGTGGGCGGGGACGCTCGTCGTCGACCACCACGATGGTGAGTTTCGTATCTGCCTTGAGCCGTGCAGCGAACGCGACACCGTCGTTAGGGGCCGCGAGGGCGGAGTCGATGAGGCTCATCGGGTCGGTTGACGGCATAGCTTCAGCGCCGTACACCACCTGCGTGCCCAGCCCAAGCTTGCTAAGCCCAAGCTGTTGGCCGGAAAGGGAGAGCAGTGCCGGGGTCTTCTCGTCGACCTCGATCACGAATCCAGGACGTGACATGGAAATCCTTTCTTACGCCTTGGGCATCTTCCAACGAGGAATGGGGCTGAGCGCAGGCCAGTCGACGAGTGACCACCCGCGTTGCTTCGCGGCACGCATGAGGCCGATGTCGGGGCTCACCACGACGGGGTACCCCACCGAGCTCAGCATGGGGAGATCCACGTGCGAGTCGGCGTACGCGTACGAGTGTTCAAGGTCAATGCCGTGCAAGGCCGCGAAGTGCCTGAGCCACGCCGAACGAGACTCACCCACCATCGGCGGTCCGCTCAGGAATCCGGTGCACTTGCCGTCCTCATCCGTGGCGAGATCTGCCGCGACGATCACGTCGAACAGGCCTTCGAACGGCCTGGTCAGCGGGCGGATGACGCCCGTCATGAGCACCGTAGTGTGCCCGGCGTCGCGATGCTCGCGGATGCGCCGGATGGCATCGGGCGACATGCGATCGAGAATGAGCGGCGCCAGACGCTCGTCGACGTACTGCTCCAACGCCTCCAGGTCTGCGCCCTCGTACCGGCGGTAGATCGAACGCAAGAACACCCCGCGGTCACGACGCTCCGCACCCAAATAGTTGGGCAATGCCGCCACGAGCTTCGCGAGCTCCGCCACCCGCCCGAGGGGCGAGAGCTCCGGCATCTTGGACCACAGGTACGTCTCAATAACGTTGGTGGCCATCACCGTGCCGTCCAGGTCGAAGGCCGCGAGCACCGGCGTGTCCGACCGCTCGATCTCACGGAACGTGGGCTGGCGATTGGCGCGGCGCTTTCGTCTGGCCGCTGCTCGCTTGTCCGGGTCGCATACGGAGGGTGCATGCACGTCTTGCATGTAGTGCGTCCAGTCGAATGCCGCCGAGTCGAAGCCGAAACGCTCCTTGTCGTCGGGGTGCAGCGAGTTGTGCAGCGCGAGTGTGCAGTCGTCGACGAAGTGCAGCTCAGACTGGAGATACTCGCCGTACAAGGTGAGGTACTTGTTGAGGAAGTCGAGTTGCTTGCGTGACTGATCGACCTGCGTGGCCAGCTTGCGCACTGTCTTACCGCGTGGCGCGAAACTCAGCAGTTTGTCGGCGATCTTGGTGGCCTTGTCCCCCAGCCACATCATGCGTTCGACGGGCTCCGCGCCGGGGAACTTCCACGTCGCAAGCGGCGTCGATGCGGTGCCGTGGTTGTACGGATGCTCCTCGAAATAGGCACGCACCTGCTCGTAGATGCCGCGGAATGTCAGTGGGTTCCTGGCTCCCGATGCGCAGTGATAGAACTCCGGCTGACCGATCTCAGGCTCGGTGGCACACACCGCGATGATGGTGTTCACCACGTAGTCACAAGGGATGATGTCGATCACGGCATCCGGCGATGCGGGGAACTCGGGCAGCTGCCCGCGCCCATACGCGAGGATGATGGGGTCGGCCATCTTGAAGCCCTCGATCCATCCCGGATACGGGTACTTCAGGGAGGATTCGACGATCGCCGGGCGCACGATGGAGACCTGGATGTCTTTGCACATGTCGGCCACCACGCGTTCACCCATCGCCTTCGCGAAGGTGTACACGTCGGTCCAGCCCAGTGAGCGAGCGCGTTCCGTACCTGCTGCCACGAGTTCCTTCTGCACCCATTCGATGCGTCGGCGCTCAGTATCTTCCGACGTGGTGAGGTAACCCGCCTGGCGGTGCAGCGCTTCGGCCTGTTTGCGCAGTTTGGTGAGTTGCTCGGGAGAACGCGACGCCGCTTCAAGATGTTCTGCCATTTGCAGCGCGGCTTCGGTTTCCACCATGTAGTCGACTTCGTGCGCGTGCGCCGTCTCCGGGATGGCGCCGCGACGTCGACCGGCGGTGTAGGCCGTCGAGACGTGGATATAGTGCGGAATACGCTCGAGTTCGCCCTTGTCGTCGGTCACGGATTCGAGGAAGCGCCTTAGCAACGCTTGGGTGCCCAGCACGTTGGTTTTGAACGCCTGGTCGATGGGCGGATCGAACGACACGTCACCCGCGCAGTGGATGAGGACGTCGATGTCGCGCGGCAGCTGCGGAACGTTGGGAAGATCGCCAGGAATAACCTCGACACGCTCTTCGAGCAGCGCTTCGACGGAGCCAGCGCGCTCAACAACCTCGGTGAAGATGTCTTTACCGAGCAGCTCCTTGACGCGATCTTCAGCCGTGAGCGTGCCTTTCGGGCGCACCAATACCGCTGTGCGCGTGTGCGGGCAATCGTTGAGGAACGCCCACAGCATCTGCTCTCCGATGAACCCGGTGACGCCCGTCATGGCGATCTTCTTGCCCGCCAGGAGATCTTTCAGACGTCCGTCGAGAAGCGGGGGTACGTGTACGCGTTCGGCCACACCAAATGAGGCAGCAGGGTTACGCATGTGCATCTCCTTCGGCAACGGCGAGCGCCTCGTCGATTGTGAACCGCCCGACGTACAGCGCAGTGCCGACGATGGCTCCCTCGATGCCGGTCCCGACGAGCTCACGCAGCTGTCGGAGATGGTCCAGGGTGGCGATACCTCCGGAAGCGACGACCTTCTTGCCCGAGCGCTCCGCCACGGCAGCAAGCAGATCGAAGTTAGGGCCCGTCAGCATGCCGTCCGCTTCGACGTCCGTGACGACGAATCGCTCGCATCCAGCCGCAGCGAGCCGGTCGACGGTGTCCACCCACCGACCGCCTTCGCGAGTCCATCCGCGCGCCGCGAGCTGCTCACCACGCACGTCGAGCCCGATCGCGACGGCATCTCCGTGGGCAGCGATGATCTCCTCACACCATTCGGGGTTCTCCAGCGCGGCGGTACCGACGTTCACGCGTGTACAGCCAGTGGCAAGAGCTCGCTCCAGGCTTGCGTCGTCGCGGATGCCGCCGGACAGCTCCACGTGGCAGTCGATCTGAGCGATGATGTCAGCCAGCAGCGAGGCGTTCGAGCCGCGACCGAATGCGGCGTCAAGATCAACGAGATGGATCCAGCGCGATCCGGCATCCGCCCAACGCTGAGCAGCCGCAAGGGGATCGCCAAACGTCTTTTCAGTTCCTGCTACGCCCTGGACAAGCTGCACGGCCTGGCCACCCTGCACATCGACAGCGGGCAATAAATCAAGCGTGTCCACGTCGCCCAACTCTAGCCGATCTGCTGATTTCTCAATGCGGGGAAAGCAGGACGTGGGTTGCGTAAGTGCAGCCTGCGACAGCCCTGGTGTGTGCTCGCTCATCAGAATGCGGCGAGCCAGTTCTTGAGCAGCTGCAGCCCGGCCTCCCCTGACTTCTCGGGATGGAACTGCGTGGAGCACACCACGCCTTGTTCTACTGCGGCCACGAAACGCACGTCGCCGTAGCTGGAATACACCGCGCCGCGCACTGCCTGCTGTACCGCATAGGAGTGTACGAAGTAGAACCGTTCGTCGCGGATTCCTGCGAACAGCTTGGAGCTCGGCCCAGCAGCAACAGTGTTCCAGCCCATGTGCGGCAGCGGTGTGGTGGGCATTTTGCTCACCACACCGGTGTAGATGCCGATGCCGTCGGTGGGCACACCATGTTCGAGGCCCGACGAGAAGAGCACCTGGTGACCGACGCAAATGCCAAACATCGGGCGCTCCTTTTGCACCCAGCCCCGTACGTAGTCGAAGCCACCGACTTCCGCCAGACGATTCGCGCACTCAGCAAATGCGCCAACGCCTGGCACGACGAGCGCTTCGCAGCGCCCCAGCTCTTCCAGGCGCTCAGTGACGACGACGTCGGCCCCGGCATGTTCGAACGCCTTCGCTGCGGAATGGAGGTTGCCGGTGCCGTAGTCGAGAATACCGACTTTTTTGATCACAGCGCCCCCTTCGTGCTGGGAATACCTGGTGAACGGGGATCCACTTCGACGGCTTCTCGGAGCGCCCTCGCCAGTGCCTTGAACTGGGCCTCGACGATGTGGTGAGGGTCGCGTCCGGAACGCAGCGTCATGTGGAGACACAGCCCGGCGTTCAGCGCGAAAGATTCAAAGACGTGCTGTGTCATGGACCCTGGATATGCCACTCCGGAGCCGCCGATGCGGGCGTAGATCTGGCCGTCCGGTTCGCCCTGGCACGCTACGTACGGGCGGCCGGCGACGTCGACGACGCACTCCGCGACGGCCTCATCGAGCGGAACCACCGCGTGTCCGAAGCGTCGGATACCCGACTTGTCTCCCAGCGCTTCGGCCACGCACTTGCCGAGCACGATGGCCGTGTCTTCGACGGTGTGATGCGCGTCGATGTGAAGGTCGCCCTCCGCTTCGACGGTCAGGTCGATGAGCGAGTGCTTCGCGAAGGTGACCAGCATGTGGTCGTAGAAGCCGACGCCGGTTGAGATGTTTGCGACGCCAGTGCCGTCGAGGTTGACGGTGACGGTGATGCGCGACTCACTCGTCGCGCGCGATTGGGTGCTTGTGCGTGCCATGGTCATTCCTTTTCAGGGTTCAAATCGTCGAGCGCCCGGCGCAGCGCGGCCATTTCTTCCGGCGTCCCAACAGATGCCCGCAGATACCCGTCGGGTCCAGTCTCACGAATGAGCACACCCCGATCGAGCAAACCTTGCCAGACAGCGTGGCGATCAACGAAGCGCCCGAACAGCGTGAAGTTCGCCACCGAGTCGACGACGCTGTAGCCCCTCCCCCGGGCCCACTGCTCGAAATCTCTGGCCGCAGCCGCGAGTTCGCGCACTTTGGCCAGCAGCACATCGGCGTGGCGGAGCGCAACACGTGCGACGGCCTGCGTCTGGGCGCTGAGGTGATACGGCAGACGCACGACGCGGCACGCATCGACGATCTCCCGCGACGCGGCGAGGTATCCGACGCGGCCCCCAGCCAAGGCGAATGCCTTGCTCATCGTGCGCGAAACGATGAGGTTGGGGTGCGCGTCAAGCAAATCCACAGCCGACGGTTCTGTCGAGAACTCCTGGTAGGCCTCATCGACGACGATGAGCGCATCGGTGCCGGCGCACACCTCGTCGATGACTTCGAGAGGAATGCCCGTGCCCGTGGGGTTATTGGGACGGGCGAGGAGGACCATCGTCGCTTGATGCTTGGCCGCGGCCTCCAGCACCAGCTGGGTGTCGACGGTGAAGTCGCCCAGGCGAGGCTCGGTGACGTAGCGGGTGAGGGTGTTGCGCGCGTATTCGGGATACATCGAGTACGTAGGCGTGAAGGTGAGCACCGTGTGCTCGGGGCCTCCGAACGCGGTGCACAGCTGCTGCATGATTTCGTTGGACCCGTTCGCCGCCCAGACGCGCTCAGCGGTGAGCCCCGCGTCGAGATAGTTGGCGAGGTCAGTGCGCAGCGCGAGGGCGTCGCGATCCGGGTACCGATTGATGCGCAGCGCAGACTCCCGCACCGCCTCACCCATCTCGTCGGCGATCTCGGGCGTGAGCCCGTAGGGGTTCTCATTCACGTTGAGCACGACGGGAACGTCCAGGATGGGCGCGCCGTACGGTTCCGCGCCCACGAGGTCGGCTCGAAGCGGCAGGTTCATGCGTTCCTCCGAACGGTGATGGCTGCGGTATGCCCCGGTAGCTCCTCGGCAAGGGCGAACTGTTCGACGCCCTCGGCGATCTCGGCGAGCCCCTCGCGCGAATAGTGAATGACGTGCATGGATTTCATGAAGCTGCGCACGGTGAGCCCCGAGGAATGACACGCGCAGCCTGCGGTGGGCAGCACGTGCGTCGACCCGGCGGAGTAATCACCCAGCGACACCGGCGAATAGTCGCCGACGAAAATAGCGCCCGCGTTCTGGATGCGCTGCGCGAGCGTCTCGGCGTCGGCGGTGTGAATCTCGAGATGCTCGGCGGCATAGTCGTCGGCCACCGCCACCGCCTGCTCGAGGTCGCGCACCAACACAATGGCGGACTGCGGGCCACCAAGGGAGGTCTGGATCCGCTCGGCGTGGAGTTGCCCTTGCACCTGGCGCTGTACCTCGACGTCAACCGCGTCGGCCAGCGTCTGCGACGGCGTGATCAACACAGATGCCGCCATGGGATCGTGCTCAGCCTGAGAAATGAGATCGGCCGCGACGAAGGCCGGTTGTGCCGTGTCGTCGGCCACGATGGCGATCTCGGTGGGCCCCGCCTCCGAATCGATGCCGACGAGGCCACGCACGGCGCGCTTGGCCGCAACCACGAAGATATTGCCTGGACCGGAGATGAGGTTCACAGGTTCACACAAGCCCTCGACCCCGTGCGCAAACATCGCGATGGCCTGCGCGCCACCCACGGCATACACCTCGTCGACGCCGAGCATCGAGCACAGCGCGAGCACGTTGGGGTGCGGCAACCCTCCGAATTCAGCCTGCGGCGGCGAGGCGACGGCAATGGCGCCCACACCTGCCACCTGCGCGGGCACGACGTTCATGATGACGCTGGAGGCCAACGGCGCCAGACCGCCGGGAACGTAGAGGCCGACCCGCTGCATAGGAACGCTGCGTAGCCCCACCCGCGCACCGGGAGCCAACTCGACGGGTTCCGCGTCTTGGAAGCGTTCGAGACGCTCCGCCACCGTTCGACGCCGCGAGATCGCCGTCTCAAAGCTCTGGCGCAACGTCGGATCCAATTCCTGTTCAGCCTGCTTGAGGTGCCGGGCGGATACCCGGAGGTGTTCCGGCACCACGCGGTCGAATCGCTCAGAGTATTCGCGGAGTGCCGCTTCCCCGCGCGAGGCAACATCGGCGATGATGGGCTGCACTTGCCCCACCGCTTGCTCAACGTTGAACTCTGCGCGCGGCAACAGCGCTCGGTATCCGTCTCGGTTGTCTCGCAGATCTACTACTCGAAGCACGCCAGGAGAGTTTACCCGTCGTCGCTCTCGGATTCCGGGGCGTCCACGGAGCGTTCTGGCAGGAACGCTGACAGCAACATCACCGGCGTGATGGCAAAGAATGGCCCGGCTGCGAGCGCGCTATGGGCATGCAGTACCAGATCCATCTGCACGTAGTCGCCGACGTTCGCCATGGCGATGCGATCGGTCAAGCCCGATCCTCCGATGAGTTCCCCCACAGGCCAGGCAGTGAGCGTCATCACGAGTGCGCCGAGCACGCTCAGTACGACGACGTGCCAGCTGCGCCTACTGAACCATGCCCACGTGAGTAACCCGAGCAGGGTTCCAACGATGGCGGTGATGATCACGAACATGGCGTCGCCACCGATGATTTCGGCGTACGCGCGCTCGGACATCGTCGCATGCAAATCTTCGCCGACGAGGTAGTGCGCCCTGGGTGCGAGCGAGACCCACACCACTCCGGCGAGCACACCAGCCGCAGCACAGACGATCAGCTGTGCCAGCGCTCTCCAACCGGAGCGTTCCCAAATGCCGCGTCCTGCGTCTTGCCGCATCAGTGCGCCATCCTCACGGAGGTGGGGCCGAGCAGCGCCTTCAGGTCAGCGAACAGCGGAGAGGACAGCTGCACGTGGAACCCGTCGGAGAGCCGGAACACCGTGGTGCGGGCCTTGCCCTTCACCTCGACGTGCACCTCGGCAGTGCCGGGGTAGGACGAGATGACCCGCTTGAGGTCTGCCACCAACTTCGGCGTGCAACGCGTCTCAGCCATGGTGATGATCACCGGGCCGACGGCACCGTCGCTGTTCACGTGGGGAGCGGTGACGTTCTGGGCGCGCATGCGTCCCCGGTCCTCTCCCGCCTCCACGACGCCCTCGATGGCGACGATGTTGTCCGGTTCCAAGATGCCCGAAACCCGCTCATACACCCGTGGGAACACCGTGACCTCGATACCGGTGGTGAGATCTTCGAGCGTGACCTGCGCCCAGATGGCACCGTGTTTGTTGACGCGGCGGTTGACGCTGGTGATCAATCCGCACAGCGTAGTGTTCCCCGTGAAAGCATCCTCGCCGGCGGTGGAGGCGATTGTGCGGTCGCTGTGCTCGGCGATGACGTGTTCCAGTCCGTTGAGCGGATGGTCGGAGACGTAGAGACCGAGCATGTCGCGCTCGAACGCGAGCTTCGTCTTCCTATCCCACTCATCCAGATCAGGGACCGTGACGTGCTCCATCTGCTCAGCGTCATCGTCGACGGCCAGCCCGAAGAGGTCGTCCTGCCCGTTGGCGGCGTTGCGTTTCACGTCGATGATGGAATCGACGGCCTCCTCGTACACGGACATGAGCGCGCGACGAGTGTGCCCCAGTTCGTCGAACGCGCCACCGCGGATAAGCGATTCGATGATGCGCTTCGAACAGAATTGGAGCGGCGCCTTGTCGAGGAAGTCGTTGAAATCGCTCGCCGGGCCCAGCTCGTCACGCTCCGCCAGCCAGGCCTTCACCACTTTGTCGCCGACGTTGCGGATGGCGCCCAGACCGAAGCGGATTTCCTTGCCCACCGGCGTGAACGCCACCTCCGACGAGTTCACGTCCGGCAGCAGCACCTGGATGCCCATGTGTCGACACTCGTTGAGATAGATGGAGAGCTTGTCCTTGTCGTCGCGCACAGATTGCAGCAGTGCGGCCATGTACTCCGTCGGGTAGTGCGCCTTCAGGTAGGCCGTCCAGTACGCGATGAGTCCGTAGGCAGCGGAGTGCGACTTGTTGAATGCGTAGTCGGAGAACGGAACGAGGATTTCCCACAGCGTCTTGATGCACTCGGCGGAGTAGCCGCGCTCCTTCATGCCCGCTTCGAATGTGACGTACTGCTTGTCGAGCTCGGCCTTCTTCTTCTTGCCCATGGCGCGTCGCAGCATGTCAGCGCCGCCCAACGAGTAGCCGGCGACGCGCTGCGCGATCGACATGACCTGCTCCTGGTAGACGATCAAGCCGTACGTTTCACCAAGGATGTCGGCCAGCGGCTCCTCGAGCTCTGGATGAATGGGCACGACGGCCTCGCGCCCGGTTTTGCGCCTGGCGTACTTGTTGTGCGAATCCGCGCCCATGGGGCCGGGGCGGTAGAGCGCGACGACAGCCGAGATGTCGGAGAACGAGTCTGGCTGCATAGAGCGCAGGAGCGCACGCATGGGGCCACCGTCGAGTTGGAATACACCGAGCGTGTCACCCGCTGCCAGTAGCTCGTAGGTGGCGACGTCGTCGAGCGGGAGCTGCTCGAGGTCAATCTTGTCGCCGGTGTTGCGCTCGATGTTCTCGATGGCGTCGCCCAAGATGGTGAGGTTGCGCAGCCCCAGGAAGTCCATCTTGATGAGCCCAAGGGACTCGCAGCCCGGGTAATCGAATTGCGTGATGATGGCGCCGTCGGATTCACGGCGCATGAGCGGGATGATGTCGATGAGCGGGTCGCGCGACATAATGACGCCAGCCGCGTGCACGCCCCACTGCCGCTTGAGGCCCTCGATGCCCATCGCGGTATCGACGACGGTCTTCACATCCGGGTCTTGTTGGTACAGCTCGCGGAACTCCGTGCCCTCCGCATAGCGTGGGTGGTTCTCGTCGAACAGCTGCTGCAGCGGGATGCCCTTGCCCATGACATCCGGCGGCATGGCCTTGGTGATCTTCTCACCCACTGCGAAGGGCATGTCGAGCACTCGCGCGGAGTCTTTCACTGCAGCCTTGGCCTTAATGGACCCGTAGGTGATGATCTGCGCCACCTTGTCCTGGCCGTACTTCTCGGTGACATACTCGATCACCTCGCCGCGGCGTCGATCGTCGAAGTCGATGTCGAAGTCGGGCATGGAGACGCGCTCGGGGTTCAGGAATCGCTCGAAGAACAGGCCGTGCTCGATCGGGTCGAGGTCGGTGATGCGCATCGCGTAGGCACACATCGAGCCTGCACCCGAGCCGCGCCCCGGCCCTACGTAGATGCCGTTGTTCTTCGCCCAGTTGATGAAGTCGGCCACGACGAGGAAGTAGCCGTTGAACCCCATCTGAGTGATGATGCCCGACTCGAAGTCGGCGCGCTCCTGCACCTCGCGTGGGATGCCGTTCGGGTAGCGGTACTCGAGGCCGCGCTGCACCTCTTTGTGGAACCAGGATTCCTCCGTCTCGCCCTCGGGCACTGGGAAGACGGGCATGTAGATGCCGATGCCTTCGTCGAAGACGGTTTCGCAGCGCTCTGCGATGGCGAGGGTGTTGTCGCACGCATCCGGGTGCTCGCGGAAGAGCTCGCGCATCTCCTCGGGCGACTTCAGGTAGTAGCCGGAGCCGTTGAACATGAAGCGGTCGGTCTGCGCCTTTCGGGCACCCGATGAGACGCACAGGAGTGTGTCGTGGGCGTCGGCGTCTTCTTCATGCACGTAGTGAAGGTCGTTCGTGGCGACGAGCGGGAGGTTCAGTTCCTTCGACAGCCGGAGCAGATCTTTGCGGACGTTCGTCTCGATATCGAGCCCGTGATCCATGAGTTCGACGTAGAAGTTACCCTTGCCAAAAATATCCTGGAACTCGCCAGCTGCTTCGCGGGCGTTGTTGTACTGCCCGAGCCGCAGGAAGGTTTGGATTTCACCCGACGGGCACCCCGTCGTCGCGATCAATCCTCGGCCGTATTCGTTGAGCAGCTCGCGGTCTGCGCGCGGTTTGTAGAAGAAGCCTTCGAGCGAGCTGCGGGTGGAAAGCCGGAACAGGTTGTGCATCCCGTCCTTGTTCTCGGCCCACATCGTCATGTGGGTGTACGCGCCCTTGGATGCGACGTCGTCGCCGGTTCCGTCGCCGAACTGCACCCGCTTGCGCTCGCTGCGGTGCGTGCGCGGGGTGAGGTACGCCTCGAGCCCAATGATGGGTTTGACGTTGTAGTTCTTCGACGCCTTGTAGAACTCGTAGGCGCCGTACAGGTTGCCGTGGTCGGTGATCGCCAGCGACGGCATGCCCATCTTCTCGGCGTTCTCGAACAGGTCGTTCACCCGGGCAGCACCGTCGAGCATGGAAAACTCGGTGTGGTTGTGTAGGTGCACGAACGTGTCGGCCACGACTGTCCTCTCGGTTGGCTGGCGCAGCTACTCTACCTGCTTCATTACAGGAAGCTCGAGGGCCGAACAACGCGTCGCCGTTGAGGGTGTGGCGATTTCGCGAGTGAGGTCGGCGAGGCCGGCGTCCAACCGCGTCTGCGCCAACTAGACTCATCGCCATGTTGACCACGCCCTGGGGTGAAGCCCTCGACAACGACGCCGTATTGCAGGACTATCCGCGCCCACAGCTGGTTCGCGACTCCTACCTCAACCTCAATGGCACGTGGGACTACGCCGTCAGCAATGTCGACAACGGCGCTCGCCCCGAGTTCGACCGCTCCATCTTGGTTCCCTTCGCTCCCGAAGCGCCGCTGTCTGGTGTGCTGCGCATCCTGCAACCCGACGAATTCGGGTGGTACCGCCGCACGTTCATCCTCCCCGAGGAGTTCGGCCACGGGCGGGTGCTGCTGCATTTTGGTGCCGTCGACCAGGACTGCCACGTCTGGATCGACGGCTCCCCCGCAGGCGAGCACCGCGGAGGCGTGTTGCCATTCACGCTCGACATCACCGATCACCTCCACCGCGACGAGCACGAGATCGTCGTGCGGGTTCGCGACGTCACCGACACGTCGTATCGATCCCGCGGCAAGCAGTCGCTCACACCGGGCGGTATTTGGTACACGCCGAGCTCCGGTATCTGGCAGACCGTCTGGCTGGAATGCGTGCCTGAGCAACACGTTGAAGGCGTGGATTACACGCCCCGCCTCGCGAGCGACGAGGTTGAGGTCACGGTGCGTGCTCCGAAGCCCGGCCGAGCCATCGTCGTGGTCTCCGCCGACGGCACGCAGCTTGCCGAGGTGGAGATGGACACCAATACCCCCACCACCGTGCGGTTGCCTGGTGCCCGACGCTGGAGCCCGAACGACCCGTTCCTGCACGACGTGCAGGTGCGCCTGGGCAGCGACGAAGTGTCCAGCTACTTCGGTATGCGCGAGGTGCGCGTGGCGAAGGACCCACGCGGGCACATGCGCGTGTTCCTTAACGACGAGCCTTTCCTCGTCAAAGGTCTGCTCGACCAGGGCTATTGGCCCGACGGTCTGCTCACCGCGCCATCGGACGAGGCGCTCGCCTACGACGTCGCGCTCGCAAAGAGCCTGGGCTTCAATACGCTGCGCAAGCACATCAAGGTGGAGCCCCTGCGTTGGTATCACCACTGCGATCGCATCGGCATGCTCGTGTGGCAGGACATGGTCAATGGCGGCACGAAGCCGTCGTGGCTGCTCCCCCACGGCCCCAACGACGCACCGAAGAAGGTCGACGATACCCGCCACGGGCTCATGGGGCGCAAGGATGCGAAGGGCCGGGAGGAGTATCGCGCAGAGCTGGAGGGCACCGTCGCCCTGCTGAAAGCGTCGCCGTCGGTCGCGGTGTGGGTGCCGTTCAACGAAGGCTGGGGGCAGTTCGATGCCCTCGACGCCGCCCGCAGGCTGCGCGAGCTGGACCCGTCGCGCCCTGTCGACCACGCTTCCGGCTGGTTCGATCAAGGCGGCGGCGATTTCCGTAGTCAGCACGTGTACACGAAGGCGTATCGCCCCACCGCCGACGACTTTACTGACGGCCGCGCACTCGCACTGACGGAGTACGGTGGCTACTCGCACCGGGTGCCAGGGCACGTCGCGGTGGAGAAGGAATTCGGTTACAAGCGGTACGTCAGCGGTGGCAAGTTCGAGCTCGCCTACGAGAAGCTGCACCGTACCGAGATCGCTGATGCCGTGGAGCGCGGATTGAGCGCCATCATCTACACGCAGCTGAGCGACGTCGAGGAAGAGACGAACGGCCTGGTCACCTACGATCGGCGCGTCGTGAAGCTCGACGAAGCCCGCTCCCTGGCCATCATGGCAACCCTTGACGAGGCCTTCCGACGCTCGCTCGGCGAGGAACCGCGCGCCTTCCCCGTTGCGGAGCGCGAACTCACCGAACCGGTGAACCTCACTATGCCCGACGGCACACTCAATGCCTCCGCCGTGGGTTGGAGCAGGGCTCCCCTGGTGCGCACCGACGGCATCGGCGGGCTGCGTCGACCCGGGCGCAACAAGCGGTGGGAGCACTGGGGTGTGACCACCCCGACGCATGTGCTCGGACTCACCATCGCGCACCTCGACTACGCCGGTGTGCTCGGGCTCTACCTGGCCGATCGCGCCACGGGCCAGGAGTGGGTCACCGACGCGACCATCCCGCTGGGTGGGCAGATTGAACTCCCAGGCACGATTGGCGAAGGACGCAGCTACGGGCGCACCCGGAAGCTCATGCTGCGGTTCGACGAAGTACCTTCCGGCGCGCGCCTTCGCGGCCAAGCCGGCGACGTGGCGTTCGACATCATCGCGCACCTCGACGAGCAACGCGACATGCTTGGCGTCGTCGTGCCATGGGATGAGCAAACCTTCCAATACACGGTGAAGGATGTGGGCCGACGCGCCACGGGAACCATTTGGATTGGTAATGAGGCGCACGACGTCTCCGGCCCGGAGGCCTTCGCCACCCTCGACCACGGTCGGGGCCGCTGGCCCTACTCGGTGCACTGGAATTGGGGCGTGGGTGCGGGCAGGCTCGGCAAGCAACACCTCGCCATTCAGCTCGGCGGCAAATGGACCGACGGGACCGGCAGCACCGAGAATGCCGTCGTCGTCGGGAACACCCTGCATAAGATCGGCCAAGAACTGCTGTGGGAGTACGACGACACCAATTTCGAGCAGCCCTGGCTGGTGCGGGGCGAAGGCATCGAACTGCGGTTCGAGCCATTCCACCTGCGCACGGCGTCCACGCAACTCGGTGTCCTCTCCTCCAACACGAATCAGGCGTTCGGCACCTGGTCGGGTTCGCTGCGCATCGACGGCGAGTCCATCCGCGTGGAGGGTCTCACCGGGTGGGCAGAGGACGTTCGCAACCGCTGGTGAGGTTAGGCGTCGGCGATAAGGCGCTCGTAATCCTCGCGCAGGTGGCTCACGTCCAGCCCTAGCGTGGTCCACACCACGTGCACCCGCTTGTCGCTGCCGATGCCGAGCACCTGCGTCGAATGATCCACCTCGTACCCGCCGCTCGGCAGCTGCTTGCCCTTCTCAATCGCGATATGGAGCTGGTTGCCCGCATCCATGATGGTCTCGAGGTCACCGGTGAGGCCGACGAAGGTGTCGTCCACCCGGGCGAGATAGTCGCGGAGAGCGTCCGGTGTGTCGCGCGCCGGATCCGTGGTGACCAAGATGGGTGTGATTTGCGACGCATCCCCGAGGCGGCGACGGGCCGTAGCCATGTCGGCCATGATGCCCGGGCACACATCGGGGCAGTTCAGATAGCCGAAGAACAGCGCAGCGGCCGGGGTGCTCCAACCGGTGCGGAGGTTGAACGGCTTGCCGTGCTGGTCGGTGAGTTCGACGTCGGGGAGCTCCCACCCGTCGGGGATCTGCGTTCCGTGGAAAGCGCTGTCAGTCGAGGCTCCGTCAACGGTGGCCGCGCCCTTATCATCATCGCTGCAGGCGGCGACGAGGGACAGCCCCGCGGCTCCGGCAATAAGGTTGCGTCGCGAAATCACTGCTTGCTCCCACCCGCCGCGATATCGCCGGCGAGCGCGCGCAAGTCGGCCAGGCCGGCGCTGAAATCCGATGCGTTCTCGATCGTGGCGATGAGCGCCGAGCCCACAATCACGAGGTCGGCGAAGGCGGCAGTCTCGTGCGCCTGCTCACCGTTCGAGATGCCCAGACCGATGCCTACAGGAATGGTGGGGTCCGCTGCCCGCGCCCGCTCGACGATGCGTGGCGCCGCCTCGGATGTCTGCTGACGTGCACCCGTGACGCCCATCACTGACGTCGCGTACACCCAACCGCGCGAGGCCTGCATCGTCATCACAAGGCGCTCGTCGGTGGAGGACGGCGCGATGAGGAAGATGCGGTCGAGGCCGTGCGCGTCGGTGGCCGTCATCCACTCTTCGCAATCGTCGGCCGGCAGATCAGGGGTGATGACTCCCCCGCCACCCGCGTTGGCGAAGTCACGTGCGAAGGCGTCGACGCCGTAGGCCTCGATGAGGTTCCAGTAGGTCATCGTGAGCGGCATGGCGCCTGCCTGCGCCACGCGCTCGACGGCGCGGAACACGTCGCGGGTGCGTACCCCACCCTGCAATGCGTGCGTGGCGGCGCGCTGAATGACCTTGCCATCCATCAGCGGGTCGGAATACGGGATGCCGATCTCCACCATGTCTGCGCCGCGTCCGTCGCTGCCCTCGACGATGGCTTCCATCGCCTGCATGGAGCGTTCGACGTCGGGGTATCCAACCGGAAAATAGCCGACGGTCGCCGCGCGGCCTTCGTCGAGACAGCGCGCGACGATGCGCCCGGACTTGCCGAGGCGGTGTTCTGGGTACGCCATGTCAGGCACCTACCTTCAGGTCGGGCTCGCCGGTTAGCCCGAACCAGTCGAATGCGGTCGATGTGTCCTTGTCGCCTCGCCCCGAGAGACACACCAGGATGCGGGGTGTCGTCGACGGTGATTCCTCGGCAAGCTGACGGCCCAGGCGCAGCGTGCCGGCGAGTGCGTGCGCCGACTCAATGGCCGGGATGATGCCCTCGGTCTGGGTGAGCAGTTTGAAGGCGTCCATCGCTTCGGCGTCGGTAACCGATTCGTAGGTGGCGCGCCCGGAGTCGGCGAGCCACGCGTGCTCTGGGCCGACTCCTGGGTAGTCGAGACCAGCGGAGATGGAGTGCGATTCGATCGTCTGACCATCCTCGTCTTGCAACACGTAGGTTCGGGTGCCGTGCAGCACGCCGGGCGACCCGGCGCCAATCGTGGCGGAGTGGCGGCCACTCTCGACGCCGTCTCCCCCGGCCTCGATACCCAGCAGGGCGACGTCGTCGTCGATGAAATCGAAGAACTGGCCGATGGCGTTGGATCCGCCACCCACGCACGCGACGACGTGGGTGGGCAGGCCGCCGAACCGTTCCAGCATCTGCGCCCGAGATTCGGTCGAGATGATGCGCTGGAACTCCCGCACCATGGTGGGGAACGGATGCGGCCCGCTGACGGTACCGATGAGGTAGTGGGTGTCGTCGACGGTGGTCACCCAGTCGCGCATGGCTTCATTCATGGCGTCTTTCAGGGTGCGCGAACCGGCTGCCACGGCCACCACCTCGGCGCCGAGCAGTTGCATGCGCGCGACGTTGAGGGCCTGGCGCTGCGTGTCCACCTCGCCCATGTACACGCGGCACTCCAGCCCGAACAGCGCGGCGGCGGTGGCCGTCGCGACCCCGTGCTGACCGGCGCCAGTTTCAGCAATGATGCGGCGCTTGCCCATGCGCTTGGTGAGCAGCGCTTGCCCCAGCACGTTGTTGATCTTGTGCGCGCCGGTGTGGTTCAGGTCTTCGCGTTTGAGGTACACCTCGGCGTTGCCGGCATGTTCGGAGAAGCGCTTGGCGAGGGTGACCGGTGTCGGGCGGCCAGAGTAGTCGCGTTGGAGCCGACGAAGCTCCTCACCGAAGCTGGGGTCGGCCTGCGCGTCGGCGAAGGCCTGTTGCAGTTCCAATAGGGCGGCTTGGAGCGCTTCGGGGACGAACTTGCCCCCGTACCGGCCAAAGTGGCCCAGCTCGTCGGGAAGTGAATTCATGGGAGCAACACTAGCTGTAGTTGCCGGCGAGGTCGTGGACGCTGTCCGCTGGGGTTCGGGCTGGAACAGCGCTGTGGAGGCTGCCGGCACGTATTGGAATGCCTCGAGCGGGGCTGCTCGGTTGATTCCAGTCTCGCCAGTATCGACCGTTGGTTTCACCTCGTACAGTGACGTATTGTGTACACATAGATACACGAAAGGAGTCACCATGAGTAGCTCTGTAGGGATTAGGGAATTCCGGGCTGGACTAGCCCAGTACATTGCTTCGTCCGAGCCCGTGGCAGTGACTCGCCACGGCGTCACCGTCGGTTGGTTCATCCCAACAGCTGTTGACCGAAACACTCAGGTCGCCTCGTTGCGCTCGGCAGCGCACAAGCTGGACACGTTGCTCGCCCAAAACGGCGTGACCGCTGATGAGGTGGTGGCCGACTACGCAGCCGCTCGCAGTTCGCAATGACAGATTCCCGTCGCGCCGTCGTTGTAGACGCCAACATCCTGATTCGTCTCGTGCTAGGCACCCGGGTGCGAGAACTCGTTCTGGACCATCTCGACGCCGTCGATTTCTTCACACCACAAGAATGTTTCGACGAAGCGCGCCGCTACCTTCCCGGCCTGCTTGAACGTCGCGGAATCGACCCCGCTGCTGCGCTCGAGGTGCTGGATCAGTTCGAGGCCCTGATCTTCCCACTCTCCGAAGCAACATACGCTGAAGCTCAATCAGACGCGATGGCTCGCAGTGGCGCGCGCGATGCGGATGATTGGCCGATCCTCGCCGCAGCACTCACCCTGGGCTGCCCGATCTGGACCGAAGACCAGGATTTCTTCGGTACGGGGGTCTCCACCTGGACCACTGATCGGGTCGCTCTTTTTCTGTCAGACCCCCTGACTCACCAGTAAACGTGCGAGGAGTACTCAGCGACTAGGGCGTGTTGCTAAAGGGGTCTGGGGGTGTTTCGCGCGAGAATTGGGACGTGTCGCGCGATGTGATCTCTGACGAAGTCTGGGCACGGATCGGCCCGTTGTTCCCTGCTCCCAAACCGACGGGG
>JAEZVO010000050.1 GCA_023443125.1 Actinomycetes bacterium | reverse complement strand
TTAGGGCGTGTTGCTAAAGGGGTCTGGGGGTGTTTCGCGCGAGAATTGGGACGTGTCGCGCGATGTGATCTCTGACGAAGTCTGGGCACGGATCGGCCCGTTGTTCCCTGCTCCCAAACCGACGGGGCGTCCCCCGATAGAGCGACGCACGGTGGTCGAGGCAACCGCGTGGCGATTCCGAACAGGGGCACCATGGAGGGACCTGCCTGCCCAGTTCGGGAACTGGAACACCATCTACAAGAACTTCAACCGCTGGGCCGAGCAAGGCGTATGGACCCGAGTGCTGGAACATGTTCAATCCTGGGCACACCAGCAAGGCGACCTCGACTGGATCGCCTCGATCGATTCGACCATCGTGCGGGTCCATCAGCACGGCGCGACCCTTCCCCGCGACACAGGGGGCTGAACCGAGTTACAAGAAATACGGGCCCGAGCCCCCTGATCATGCGATCGGCCGTTCCCGAGGCGGGTTGACAACCAAGAACCACCTGGTCAGCGACGGCAAGGGCCGTGTCTTGGCCTTCATCCTGACACCAGGACAAACTGCCGATACGACCATGCTCGCGGCCACGCTCGGCCAGATCCGGGTGTCGTCTGCACGGGGCAGGCCACGTACCCGGCCTGCGCGGCTCTTGGCCGACAAAGGGTACCCCTCCAAAGCGAACCGGGCATGGCTCAGATCCCGAGGGATCGCCGCTACTATCCCTGAGCGCGATGATCAGATCGCCTACCGACGCAAGAAGCGTGGCCGGCCCATCGATTTCGGTGCCGACCAGCGCATCCGCTACAAGGGCCGCAACGTTGTCGAGCGTTGCTTCAACAAACTCAAACAATGGCGCGGGATCGCGTTGCGCTCAGACAAGTACGCCCGAAACTACCACGCCGCGATCTGCCTGGCCGCCACCCTCGACTGGCTCCGAACAACCTTTAGCAACACGCCCAAGCCGCCGACGTAGCAGCTGCGGAAGCCCTCCACGACACGCTCCTCGAAGTAGAAGCAGCCCAGCAGCGCCTCGATGAGGGCACCTTCGGCACATGCAGCGTCTGCGGGACGGCCATCCCCGCAGGAAGACTCGAGTTCAGGCCGTGGTCAACCATCTGCGTCGAACACGCCGACTGACGCCGCCGCTCCCGCTGGCCGGCCCAACATCCGCACGCATCTATGCATTCCGCCCGAACATGACCTTCTCACAAAATGCGTGCGGAAATTGGATCACCCGCCTTCCTCAACCAGCCAACTTACTGCGGCGATAGGCCGAGACGGTGGGGTCGCCGGTTATCCAAAGCCGCCAGGGCTCGTCAACCGCTCGGGATACGCCGACGCGCGGGCCAGTGGATACCTCGTCGATGTGTCGCCCGGTCAATAATCGCACCGAGGAACACACCTCAAAGAGCGCAGACCAGCATCGACCTTCGTGATACCCAGCGCCCGAGTGAGGTTCCCTAGCCCCCGCGCAAGTCTGATATCAACGACGCCGGGGCGCCTCCGGCGCGCTTCTTCCAGCCCCTCGATCACCCGGCCTGCGCGGACCAACACAGCGCTGGCAAGCCCGTTCGGGGAGCAAACAATATTGCAGCAGGTGTGCCCGTGCATCGCGTAACAGTACAGATGCCCAGGCTTCCAATGCGAGGCCTCGCATACGATCCCCAAGGCAGCATGCTCAAAGCAACCGAGCCTCACAACCGCTAGATTCGTCTGCCCGATAGCGCGCCGGGAGCCACCGCCGACATCTATCTTGAAACTGCTTCCAACCCTGACATGGCCCGCGGCTGGAGCTTCGCGCCAACGCAAGAAGGCTCCCCACGCACCGCATCGACCGAGCCACTCTACACCGTCCTAGAAATCGCGCTGGGGCTTCGCGACCTCCAGGTTGCCGCGCTGATCACCGACCTCGAGGTGCTCCTTGGCCTCGCCCACGAGATCGGCGACGATACCACTCGCGGCACGCAGATCGCCGCCGGAATTTCTCGCGCACTCCAACAACTCGATCCGCGTCACGTCCACGACACCGCCCCGGCCGCACGAGACGAGCTGGCACCGCTGCTGGCTGCCCCAGTTTATGCCGACGCGCATCGGATCGCCGCTGTCGGGCACGCCCACATCGACTCGGCGTGGCTGTGGCCAATCCGGGAAACGACCCGCAAGGTGGCGCGCACATTTTCCAATGTACTTGACCTCATGGAGCAGTGGCCGGACTTCCGGTTCGCGGCGTCGTCGGCGCAGCAGTACCAGTGGCTCAAAGAGCAGTATCCGGAGCTGTTTGAGCGCTTGCAGGCTGCGAGGCTGCGGTTCGTCGGGGACAGTTCATCTCCGTAGGTGGCATGTGGGTGGAGTCCGATTCCAACATGCACGGCGCCGAAGCGATGGCACGGCAGTTCGTCGAGGGCACCCGGTTCTTCCGCGAGGAGTTTGGCTTCGAGCCTGCGGAGGTGTGGCTGCCGGATTCGTTTGGGTATGCAGGCGGGCGATGCCGCAAATTGCGAAACTCGCCGGCGCGAAATGGTTCCTCACCCAGAAGCTCTCGTGGAATGAGGTCAACCGCATGCCCCACCACCCGTTTTGGTGGGAAGGCATTGATGGGTCTCGCGTGTTTACGCACTTCCCGCCGGCCGACACCTACGGCTCCGACATGACCGCCCCGGACATCCACCGCAGCGAGCGGCAGTACAACGAGAAGGTGGCGGCCAAGAGTTCGCTGTTGCTGTTTGGCTACGGCGACGGCGGACGCGGGCCCACCAGGGAGATGCTCGAGCGCGCCAAACGGTGCGCAGATCTTGCCGGTTCCCCGACGATCACGCTTACGGGGCCGCGCGAGTTTTTCGCCAGCGCCGAGGACGAGTACCGAGACGCGCCGGTGTGGTCTGGGGAGATGTACCTCGAGTTCCATCGGGGCGTGTTCACATCACAGGCGGCGTGCAAGCGCGGTAATCGTCGCACCGAGGCCCTCCTGCATGAAGCGGAGCTGTGGGCGGCGACGGCAGCGGTGCGCGCCGGCTTCACCTACCCCTACGAGCAGCTGCGACGAATCTGGCAGCAGGCCTTGCTGTACCAGTTCCACGACATCCTGCCCAGCGCCAGCATCGCGTGGGTGCACGACGAGGTAGTGGGCAACTACGAGCGCATGTCCGCCGAGTTGGAGGGCATCATTGCCGACGCGCTCAACGCGCTAGCCCCTGAGGGGGCGACGGAACTCGTCGCGGATGCCACGCCAACCGCTGGTGGTTTAGCGATCCATGCCCCCACCGTCGAGGAGGAGGTGCAGGCCTCAGAAGAAGCCGACGGTTTCGTCCTGACTAGCGCGAATGTTCGGGTCGTGGTGGATCGCCGGGGCCGGATCGTGAGCGCGGTGGACACGTCGAGCAACCGAGATGCCATCGCGCCTGGAGCTGGTGGCAACGTGTTGCAGCTCTACCGCGACCGACCCACCGCTTGGGATGCGTGGAATCTCGACTATGACTACGAACTTGTCGGGCGTGATCTCGTCGCCGACGTGGTTCGTCTCGATGGCACAACAGTGGTGGTGGTGACTAGCACCGAGGCCTCAACTATCCGGCAACGGATTTCGTTGCTGCCCGGTCGCGCGGCGGTGGCCATCGACACCGAGGTGGACTGGGCCGATCAGGAGCAGGTGCTCAAACTCGGCTTTGGGCTCGACGTGCACGCCACCTGCTCCAGCGCAGAGACGCAGTTTGGCTACGTCCAGCGCCCCGTGCATCGCAATACGACGTGGGATGCGGCCCGCTTCGAAATCCCAGTACACCGGTGGATTCACGTCGGCGAACCCAGCTACGGCGTTGCGCTCGCCACGTCGGTCTACGGACATGATGTCTCGCGCACTACTCGGGATGATGGCGGTACGACGACAACCCTGCGTGCATCGCTGTTGCGCGGCCCCGCTACCCCGATCCCGACACGGATCAGGGCAATCACACATTCCGGCACGTGCTGCGCCTTGATGCGGACATCGCGGAGGCTGTCGACGAGGGGTACCGCCTCGCGCTCCCCGAGCGTCGGATATGTGCGACGGCGCCCGTCGAGCCGCTGGCTGCGGTGGAGGGCAATGCGGTGCGGATCGAGACGGTGAAACTAGCCCAAGACGGGTCCGGTGACGTCGTCGTGCGTCTCTACGAGGCGCTGGGAGGCAGGGCGTCGACGGTGCTTTCCACCGACGCGACGTTCACGCGCGCAGCAGTCACCGACCTGCACGAGCAGGAAGTTGACACCCTCCAGGTTTCGGTCACCGACCGCGCCCGCATGGCGCTGACACTGCGACCATTCCAGATCTTGACAGTGCGCCTGTCGCGTTGAACCATGCGCGAGCGAGGATGGGGCACCTCGACTTCGTACCTGCGTCGTGTTTTCGGTATCGCTGCTTCGAAGTCTCAGCAGAGATGCTGCTGCATAGCTGCCACGATGAGCGCAAATGAGATTGCCCCTGGGTCGGCTACGTCTCGAGCCTGCTCACCGTGCGAACGGGCCCGCCCCAGTGCTGGCAACATGCCTTTAGTGCTCTCGGCCCCCTGCTGAGCAGCTTCAACTGCCACACGCCAAACGGCTGCTATGTCATGTTGTTCAGCGGATGCAATTGCATCCGCAAATGGGCTCAGCGCATCAACCATCGTCTTGTCCCCCACTTTCGCGCCACCTTGAGACATCACTTTGTCAGCTGCCGCACGAACACCCTGTCGCAGTGCCTTCGGGCTGAAACCATCAATGTCGCCAAAAGCGTCGCCAAGTGCTACAA
The DNA here is from genome assembly GCA_023443125.1 of Actinomycetes bacterium. GTDB lineage: Bacteria > Actinomycetota > Actinomycetes > Propionibacteriales > Propionibacteriaceae > Arachnia. The sequence continues at coordinate 37,944 of JAEZVO010000050.1, read as the reverse complement.
GCATCATGCCCCACAGCGCTCCGGATGTTCCGCCCGCGCCGTCAGACCAGGCTTCACCTGCACGACGTAGCAGCGTTCCAGCTCCCGCGCCTTGTTCCGCCATACTGGATGCCGCAGTAGCTGCGCTGCGAGCGCCATTGTGCATACCAATACCATGGTCGCCGTCACCGGCAACGGCATCGATCTTGCCGAGTTCTTCCATATGCTCATCTACTACTGCTGCCACAGTGGCAAGGGCATCTACGAGACGGGCTGCGAGAGCACGAGATTCTTCGCTTACTTCGACGGTGTCCGACGTTGTCTCAGACGCCGCCAGCTCGAAAGTATTGACAGCCACCGCATCTACTTCAGGATCTCCAGCAGAGTATTCTGCAGATAATGCAGGCGCCAGCCAAAGTTCTTCGAGTTCGTCGTCGAGCCATGCCAGTGTGAGTGACAAACCCGCCATCTCGAAACTGGTGCAAAACTCCCCTACTTTCGCATCTGCAATCACGACGCCCGCAGCCTCAAGCTGCTGTTTTACCTCGCCATACACGACATAGAGTTCGTCAGCCTTGACCGCACCGAGTCCATTAACAATGACGACGACACGACGCCCAGCAGGAGCGTCCTCTCCGGGGACCTCACTAAGCAACCGAGAAACGAGCATCTTGGCCAAACCCGCAGGGGTAGGCACATCGGTCTCATCGAGGCCTGGCTCGCCGTGGATGCCAAGTCCTACACCCATCCGGCCAGCAGGAACGGTGAACAGAGGCTCGTCGGCACCGGGCAACGTACATCCTGTGAATGCGACGCCTAGCGAGCGGGTGTTGTCGTTTGCCTGGGATGCAACCTCGAAGACCCTATCGAGATCATCACCACGCGCGGCTGCTGCGCCTGCCACTTTAAACACGACGAGATCGCCTGCAATACCGCGACGATGATCCTTCTCTTCCAGCGGAGCTGAAGAAATATCGTCGGTGACCCGTACCGACTTCACCGGAATACCGTCAGCTATTAGACGTTCAGCTGCGGCTTCAAATTGCAGCACGTCGCCGGCGTAGTTGCCGTAGCTCAGCAGGACTCCCCGTCCCTGATCGGCAATACGGGAGACATTCTCTACCTGATGGGCGCTGGGCGAAGCAAAGATGTTTCCAAGTACCGCGCCGTGCGCTAAGCCAGGTCCGACGAGACCTGCAAACGCCGGGTAGTGGCCAGACCCACCGCCGATCACCAGAGCAACCTGGTCTTTGGACGCTCGAGTTGCCCTCACCACACCGCCATCAACGGAATGGACAACCTGAGCATGGACATCAGCAAATCCGGCAGCAGCTGCTGCAGCGAAAGTAGATGGATCGTGTTTCAGGAATGTCATGAGATTCTCCCTAGGCAGAGCCGTTCCCTTGAGTGAAGATGCTTGAAGTCTAGTTCCTACCAGATATCGGTAGAAGAGGTAGTTACGCTGTTGGGAGGGTCGCCGGAATATGAGTCCTGCTCCCTCCCAACAGCGATATTCGTTAAGTGAATAGCCAGAGAATGCTAATAATCGTCATTCCAAGAAAACCGCCCACAGTACAAAGTACGGTCCAGGTCTTCAGCCCTCCTGAGACGCTCAGACCAAGGAAGCGAGAGGAGATCCAAAATCCCGAGTCGTTGATATGTGACAGCGATACCGATCCCATACCGATGGCGAGAATGATGAGCGCCACCTGAAAATCAGAATAATTCCCAGTCATCACCGTTGACTGCACTAGGCCAGCTGCTGCGAGTGTCGCAACTGTTCCTGATCCTTGAGCCACTTTGAACACGAGAGCGATGAGGAAAGCCATGAAGAGGACGGGGACACCGGCCCCCACTAGCTTTCCCGCTACTGCATCGCCGATACCGGAGTCAGTAAGAATGCGAGCGAACACTCCACCTGCCCCGGTGACGAAGACAACTACGGCTGCAGGGCCGAGGGCCGCATCCATGAGGTCTGCCATCTCCTTTTGCGGCCAACCATTCGCACGTCCAAGGATCCACATAGCGAGGATGACAGCTACGAGAAGCGCTAGTCCTGGCGCGCCGATGAACGATGTCACTCGGCTTACCGTGGACCCTTCTTCGGCAAAGATTTTTGTGATCGTTCCAGTAGCAATCATCGCAATTGGCAAGAGAATCATGAGTAGCACAAGTCCCGCTGCAGGCTTCCGAACAGTGGCGACTCTGCTCTCGTTAGCCTTAGCAGCTGTCATAGCCGAGAAGTCAGCAGCACCAGTGCTCTCATATTTCTCTTGAATTTCGGGGGTCAGCGGGAGATTCTGCTCCGTGATCTTCTTCGACACGAGGTAGATGACAAAACCAATGGGGATTGCCAGCAGAATGCCGATCAAGGTGACGAGACCGAGCACATCCTCACGTAACAAAGTGGTGGAGCCAGTGACACCAGGATGTGGCGGTACTGAATTATGGATGAACACCATTGTTGCCGCAACAGGCGCTCCAAGGATAACGGGAGACTTATGCCCAGCCGCTTTAGCAAAGCTAAAAATGATGGGTACGAGGATGATGAAGCCTACGTCAAAGAAGATTGGAATGCCAATCAAACCGGATGCAATCATCAAAGCTGGGCCAAGGCGATCTTTGCCGAGAATCTGTGCTGCACGGGCGGCTACTACTTCAGCTCCGCCAGTTTTTTCGATTACCCCGCCGAGCATGGCGCCAAGACCGACTAGCAGCGCAACACTGCCGAGGGTACTACCCATGCCACTGATGACGGTAGGAATAATTTCATTGATGGGCATACCAGCCGCAGCAGCTGTGATCACAGAGACAGCAAGAAGCGCAACGTATGCGGGCCATTGAAATTTCATGACCAGCAACAAAAGTAGGGCAACTGCCAGGATGGCTACTCCGATGAGGAGCGTGGTGCTCATTGCTTGAGATTTCCTCTCTTCATTGAGAGGGGCAGCCGTCGCCCCCCACAGCGGCTGCCCCTGGGGAACTCGAAATTAGTGCTCGACCTTGTCAAGTTTGAGCATTTTGGCAATAACGACGTCGAGATCAGCGTCGTCCCAAATCTTCTTCCAGCTGTCCTTGATAATGGCTTCACGGCCATAATCCATGGCGAGAAGGCAAGCGTCGGAGAATGGGTTAGAACCACGAAGGGCATTGGTCAACGCAATATAGATGTGCCCGTAGAAGATTGCTTTGACAGCTGGCTCCGGGATGCCTGCGACGTTAACGGCGTGATCCATCGAGTCTTTGAGGAACTGCCCAATCATGCAGCCTGTGGTTTCAACGAGAGTGGGTTCAAGTTGTGCTAGCTGATGCACAGTAACCCAGTGGACATCAATGACAGGAGCGTACTGGGCACGGATGACCTGCTCAGCCATCTCCTTCTGACGCTCGTCATTGTCCTCGATGGCGGCCACAACCTCCTGTGGGGCAGAGATGCCACCGAAGGTGTCGTTCCACTGATCGCCCTCCCGCTCAAGAAACACTGACGGATGGCAGGGATGCGCGCAGGCAAGTGCTACGCCTTCTGCACGCGTGATCAGTCCTGCGTAAGCGGCTGCCGGATCGAGGGTCAGCAAGACTGAGCCCTTACGCATAAGGGGTACAACCGTCTTCGACACTGGGCCCAATGCGATATCGGGTACCGCAAGGATCACGACATCGCACGTTGCCGCAACATCTTCGATCTGGGTGATTTCACGACCGAGTTCCTTCACAGCTGCTTGCCCCTTTTCAGAGGCCTCACAGTAGTAAACGGTGGCATCTGTGAGATTCAGGTTATTAGAAACACGAGTGCCCATTTTCCCTGCAGCGCCAACGATAGCGATGGTCAAATTTGGGTCGAGTTCGACCTTCTTGCCGTAGAGAGGATTAAGTTTCTTGCTGTCAGTCACGATGGTCCTTTCTGGTGTTGGATAGGTAGTTGTGGTTATTCAAGATTTGGTGGGGTACTGATTGCGCCGTGCCATAAGCGCTGTGAGCGTGGCATGAGTCCAGCGGCGCTCCACTTCAACGGTGGTGTCAATGTCACCTTGCCAAGGCACCCAGTGCTCCACGATGGCAGCAGGAGAACGTCCATCGGCATAAACAGCCTTGAGCTCCCGATCTAGATCAAGCATTCCTTGCCCTATCTCGGCACCGGAATAAAGGAATCCTACCCACCCGGCATTGCGAGAAAAAGCGAAATCCTTGACATGGAGGTTGGTGACGAGTTCACTAGTCATCTCAATGACATCGTTGGGATGCTCAAGTGCAGACACACAGTTAGCTGGATCCAGACATATCCCAATGCGCGACGAGTCGACTCCGCGGACAATCTTCACGAGTTGTTTCGTCGAAACCTGTTCATAGGTCTCGAGTGCAAGGGTCACATCTGCTCGCTCGAGTTCGCTGACCTGGGACTGTAGATTCGCTACGACGGAGTGGACACCAGCTGCAACCTCTGGAGCCTGCACCATAGAGCGCAGCGTGTGGGCATTCAAGAGTTGCGCCTTGTGGATGAACTCCCTGAGGTGTTCCGGCGAGGTTCCTCGAGTGCCAAGTTCGAGTTCGACGTTGCGCTTCGACGCGTGTCCCGCCAACTTCCTGAGAGCTTCGTCATCATATGAATCCAGACGAGGATCATCACAGATCTGGAACACGTCGCACTGAAGCTCCGCGGCTCGGTCAACCATCCCCTCAATAGAAATGGGGTCAGGATTGCGTTCGTTCCACTCCCAGAAGAGCGCATAGGTACCTATCCCGATTCGCATCGTCACCTCACTGTGTTGATCTGGACTGGTCAACCACATCTCTAGTCAATGTGGTTATTTCCGTTGCTTCACCCCCAACAGTACACTTCAACACATAATTGGTCAACCAATTTTTGGAGATTCCCTTCCCCGCTCTCTGCTCGGTTACGATTCCGGGCATGACCTCGACACCCAATCCGGTAGACAGCCCTAGTTCTCGCTTGCCGGAGAACCGGAGTGTCGTTGAGCAGTTGCTGGACCTCATCCTCGAAACCAATCTCAAGCCCGGTGATCGTCTCCCAGCAGAGCGTGCCCTGTCTGAAACACTCGACGTCGGCCGAGCTGCAGTACGCGAAGCAATCAGCACCCTGGACTTTCTCGGTTTCGTCAAAACCGTCGGCGGGTCTGGCACCTACCTCCGTGAGGCGTCATCGGAGCTCTTACCCAGCACACTGCGCTGGGGCATGACACTCAACCAAGGAAACAGCGCAGAACTGCACAAAGTACGCGCCATCCTCGAGGTGGCTGCTGTAGAGGCGGCAGCACCGCACTACGACAAAGTACGCTTGCAAGAACTCGGCGATACCCTGCGACGTCAGTATGAAGCAGCCCACAATCCCCAGTCCTTCGTCGAGGCAGACACCGCCTTCCACCGCCATATCGCAGCTACCGCAGGAAATTCGATTCTCGAGGATCTGCTCTCAACGGCACGCTCACTACTGCGCATCTGGGTAGAGCGCTCGGTCCATAAGGAAAAAGACCTCCAAGACGCCCTACGCGAACACAGCATGGTGCTTGAAGCATTGAAGAACGGAGAAACCGCTAACGCAGTGGCGGCCATGCGGCTACACATGATGACTGCACATGTGCGTCTCATGACCGCCATCGAAACAGAACCCGTCTCACCCCAGCAGGGCCATCCCGACCACAAGTCCCAATAGCACTGTGACAAGCACAATGACTACCCCGACAAACGTGCGATGGTCACGCAAGACGGCCAGGTACTCGCGGATCGTGGCCGCCGGCCAGTAATACCTGGCAGTGGCGTATCCGATGGCGTTTCCCGCCAACCCGGCCTTGCGCATCATCGTCGCGGCGCGAAAGGCGTGGTAGTCATTCGTCGCCACCACCACCGGACCAGTAATGCCCTGCGCCCGCAGCAGCTCAGCGGTGAAACGAAGATTCTCATCCGTGGTGGTGGAGCGCTCCTCGTGCAGTACCAACCTGGGGGGCGCGCCTTGCGTGTCGGCGTACTCGGCCATCGCCTGCGCTTCCGAAACCAGTTCGTCGCTGCCCTGCCCGCCGGACATCACAACCGGCACCTCGAGGCCTTGTTCCCAGCACCGACGAGCCACCTCCAGGCCCCGGTCGACGCGACGCTCCACCAACGCCGACACTGTCCGTCCGCCGCGCAGGGCGCCGCCGAGCACTACCACCGCGTCGGGTGTGCGCACGTGGGTGTTACACCACCAGACGTAGAAGTTGGAATACACCACGAAACAGACGAACCCCACAGCAAGCAGAAATAGCGGCAGGCCAAGCAGTGCCAGCAGTACCGACGCCATCGACCACCCAGCCATCACAGCAACCACCATCGCGACGACATATCCCAAAACCCCCACTCCGACGGCTCCGGAGAGGAATGTCGCCACAGTGGGGCTTTCGCGACGAAGCGTCATGCCGTAATGTACGACGAGGAACAGCCCCACCAGTACGGGCATCGTCGCTACGACGAACAGGGTTGCAAGCAAGGTGACACCGAACACGACACCGAACACCGGCACCGCCGTCAATCCCGCACACCACACCACTACCTGAATGGCGGCCGCGCCAAGAGAAAAGGTGAGCAAAAAACCGGGCCACACCATGCGAGGCTCGATAGCGGACCACACCAGGAACCCTTTTTGTAAAGCTGGGGGTAGGAACAGATGGATCACCGGCACCAAGGCAGGCTGCAGGCCCTGGGCAACCGTTGCCATGGCGGCAACAACTGCCACCCACACCCGAAACCCAAGCAAGCCCCATTGGCAGATAGCGGCATGGCATCCCCGACCGACAACCACAGCCGCAACGAGCACTCACACGCCCGGAAACGCCGCCAACGGCCGTTCTCTGCACTCCCCATGTGTGTCTCAGAGACTGTGTTATGTCTCAGAGACTGCATACATTGCAGAGCATGAGCCGACGGCCCGAATTAAATAGAGGCTCAACTTGTGTGCCGATCGCAGTGCCCGGTAGACCCAGGGGGGCGGAAGGCGTAGGCGCTGATACTTCGCCTGAGTCTGGGGATTGCCCACGTATTGCCCACGAAAAGGGACATATCATACATTTTGCCTAGTCATCACGATTTCGCTAGGGGTTCGAGTCCCCTATGCTCCACAACCTAAAACCCCTAGTGAAACCCACTTCGCTAGGGATTTTCATTTGCTGCAGAAAGTCCGCCCCAGGGTTCGGCGCAGCACAGGGCACTCCAACTCAGATCTCCCCTCGCCCACGCGCTAGAAATCTATCCTGGGATTCAGGGAATCACGGTTCGAGAGAAAGACGCCGCCATGTCACCGTGCATCAGCCAAGACGAAGATGAATTCTTCTGCGGTGAAGACACCTATACATTCATCTGCGACGAGGACAGGGCCATCCGCCACAAGTCAGAAGTACTGACGCTTGGGTTCGTCATCTGCGTTATCGAATCCATGATTCCCCACCTGTGGCACGCCAACGCACAACACCTGCGCGAGGCCGTCATCGATCTCTACGAAGCTCGCTACGGCGCATCGACGAACCTCACGCATGACCTCCGCGACGAGGGTTTCCTCTACGACGACGATCCCACCTTCGACGAACTCCGTGAGGCCACGATTGCGCCCCGAATGCTGGAAACCATCCTGGCCAATATTCCGCCCATCACAGGACATGAGGACTTGAGCCGTAGCATCGACGACCTCCGCGCAGCCGTAGTGCAACGCAAGGCGACGGCCGACGATGCTCTCGAGCACTACATGAAGAAACTCTCGCACTGAGATCTCCCACCACCTCATGCTCTCGCTGGGCCCGCTGCTTTGCTGCGGCGATAGGCGGAGACGGTGGGGTCGCCGGTTATCCAAAACCGCCAGGGCTCGTCCGCCGCGCGGGAGACGCCGACGCGCGGACCGCTCGAAACCTCACCGCAACCCCGCCCCGGTTCCAAACGCACAGGCGAACGCTCATCGAAGAGGTCCGTACCCGCGTCGGCTATGGTGATGCCCAGCGCTTTCGTGAGGTTGCCGGGTCCGCGGGCGAGGCGCTCGTCAGACACACCGGGGCGTCGCCCCCGCGCCTCATCGATGCCGTCCACCACCCTGCCCGCACGAATCAACACCGCACTGGCTAGGCCTTCCGGTGAGCACACCACGTTGCAGCAGGTGTGCCCGTGCATCGTGTAGCAGTAGAGGTGCCCGGGCGGCCCGAACATCACCTGATTACGCTTGGTCGGCCCCTTCCAGGCGTGCGACGCCGGGTCGTCCTGCCCGAGGTAGGCCTCCACCTCGGTGATCTCGACGGCCACGCTCCCTCGACGAAGACGCGCACCCAGCAGCGCACGGGCGCTTAACAGCGCATCGTCTTGTAGCAACTCCATCTCGACGAGGCTACCCGCCGCCCAAGGATCACGCAGTCCAACTCCGCACGATGATGAAGGCGGCGCCGTCGCGCTCGCCACCGTGCAAGGCGAATCCGGCAGGGGGTTCGCCGAGCCGGGCGGCGACCATCTCACGCGGGCCCGAATATGTGATGGCAAGCGGTAACACCAGCCGGCCGTTCTGGAAGGCTCGTTCTTCGGCTGCCGAACTCCAGCCTGCCCACGGCGTGTCGAGGGGAAGGTCGCGTGCACGCAACTCGGCAGCTGCGGCGTCGCAGATATTGCCATCTGCTTCAGCGGGCGGCGCGACGGCGAGGAATGCGTCGTCGCTACTCAGCCCTCGCCACCAGGAAGTGAGTGCGGTGTAGTCGTCCACAGCGATTCCTCTCAGCTGGGCATAGCGGAAATGTCTCGCTCGCAAGCGTACGGCAAGCCTGCCGGTCGTAGCCGCTGTGCTAGCGTGGGTGGCGCTCAGCATTGAGTGAAGGCGCTACGCAGGAAGCCGGTGTGAATCCGGCGCTGTCCCGCAACCGTGTGGCCTCGGCCGAGTCGGATACTGCACCCGTCTTCGTCACGACACGTCGAGGGCTGCGAGGTCGTGCGCTCTGGCGCGCGAGGTTGCCCGCCAGCAGGGCAGATGAACGCCAAGCGCACCGCCTGCATCATGGCGCTGCTTGCTCTCTGCCTCACACTGTTCTTCCCGTTCACCGCCCACGCCCAGTTCCGCGACGGCGCCTGCAAACGTGGTGAGGGTGTCACTGTCATCGTCGACTGGAACAAGTTCGACGGCGCCGGCACCGGCAAACGTGAGCTCATCCGCTGCATCCTCCTCGACGAGGGCGCCGAGGATTTCCCCGTGGTCGACGACTCCGGGCTTGCTACCCGCAGCGTGTTGCGTTCGGCGGGAATCACGTTCGAGGCTGAGAACCTCATCACGAACATCAACGGCATCCAAGATCCCGAGGGCTGGAACTGGTTCTTCTGGGGTGGCGTGGATGGCCAGTGGAAGGGCGACGGGTTCTGGAACCCGGAACCCAAGGTGGATTCCTTCGTCGGAATCGGCCTCGGCCCAGACGCCCAAGCCGGCATTCCCGTGCGCCACCCAGCCTTTGAGGAGGAGCCTGAGCCCAGCCCCACGCTCGGACCGACGGGCAAACCGACGCCTGGACCGACGGGGACGCCCACGCCAGATCCCACCCCCGGCCCGACCGGCAAACCGGATCCGGAGCCAAGCCCAGACCCGGAACCAGGGCCGACCGGCAACCCAGACCCGAACCCGACGGGAACGCCCAAGCCAGACCCAACTGGTGCACCGACTGCACCATCGACGCGCACGCCCACCCACTCCGGACGTCCATCGGCACGGCCTGGCGCCGACGATCGGCAGCACCCACGCCCGGTGCCTCCGAGGAGCACCCCGAATTCCACCCCCAGCGACACCCCGAACCCCACCGCGCCCCCGGATACACCGAGCCCCTCTGCGACGGGCACCCCCACCCCGGATGCCTCGCCGACGCCGTCGGCACAGCCTTCGGATGACGCGAGCGGCCCGGCCGCGGACGCTCCGAGCGCCACGCCGTCGACGGTGTGGGGCCGTGAGGAGTCGCAACGCCAGCGCATCCCCGGCCAGGCATCATCGACGGACGCGTCGCGCAACCCTTGGCTCGCCGGGACCCTCGCCGTCCTGATGGTGGGCGGCCTCGGTACGGCGGCAGGCTTCGGCATGCGCGCCACCCATACGCCCCCGCTGGAGGACGAATGAGCCGCGCCCTCCGCCTGCCCACACCGCGCAGCGCCCTGGCCGCTGCTGGCGCCGTCGCGCTCGGCCTCGCCTCTACGTCGCCCGCCCACGCCGCACCCCCATCGGGAGCACTGGAACTGTGCCAGGAGGCGCCGTCGGGCTGCGCGATCCGCGTAGCCGACGACACCCGCGAGGGAGCCACCAACTCCGTCACCGTGCAGGGGGCGCCGCACGTGCGCGTCAAACTGCGCGCCTACCAGGCCATCGCCGACGGTGCTGAGCTGAAGGAGCTCAAGCCGCTCGGCGACGGCGTCGAGGTGGTCACCAACCGCATCGGCATCGCGACGGTGGATCTGTCGATCCCCGCAGTCGTCAAAGACGCGTCGAGCGGCTGGGCGCTCATCAGCGTCGACGGCGTGACCGGCACCGATGTGTCGATGACCGTCGGCACCTTCGCCCCCTTCGGCGCCCGCATTCCCACGGTGCTGGGCGATGGCTTCGCGGCCGAGAAACCCGTCGGCGTTCCCCTCGACCTGCACGTGATCGGCAGCATCCGGGGCACGCGCTTCGCCGTCGAAATGGAACACGACGACGGCACCTGGGAAGACATCACGTTGCAGCACACCCACGTCGATGCGGCACCCGACGAGGACGCCATCGTGCAGTACGCCCTCCCCCGCGGCCTGACGTCGACGCCCAAGAAACTGCGTCTGCGCAACGTCACCGACTCCTCGATTGACTCCATCTGGCTCGCCACCCCCTCCGCCGACGGCACCCCCGCCCCGCTAGACGAGCGCTTCACCCCTCCCCCTGTAGGCGAGGCGCTCGACGGCACCGCGGCCCTCGCTGAACACCCGACGACGACAGTCCAGGTGGTCGGCTTCGGCATCGCGGGCGCGTCAGCACTCTTCGTGGCGGCCATGCTTGCAGCCGACACGGTGAGGAGGCGTCGTGACTGACTCGCACCCCCTCATTTGGCTGGCGTTGCTCGGCGCGACGGTGGCGGCCGCGTCCCGGCTCTCCCACCCGCTGATGCTGGGTGCCTTCGTGGTGGCGCTGCTTCTCACGGGCTTCCTGGCGCGCGGCCCGCGGATGGCGAGCTTCGGGTTCGCCTGCGTCGGCGCGCTCGCGGCGGCGTTGCTGTGGGCAGGCAGGACGCTGCTGGTGCCGACGGGTTCCGGCGACGTCGTGTTCTCGCTGCCCGAGCACACGTTCGGCCCAGGCGTGCGCCTAGGCGGAGCTGTCACCACCGAGGCGCTGCACCGCGGCATCACGAATGCGCTTGCGGCAAGCGCGGTGGTGCTCGCCCTCGGGGTGGCAGGGCAGCTCGTGAGCGCCCGCGGGTGGCTGTCGCTCGCGCGCCTGGCTGGCCCTCTCGCCCCCGCCTTCGGCTGGCTCGCCTCGTGCGGAGAGGCCTCCGCGGAGGTGGCGTCCTCGAGGCGCCAGGCTCGTGGCCGACGCGGCACACCCGCTCTCGACGTGTGGTTGGGCGCCGCGCGCGACGTCGCCCGGGATCTCCCCGGTGTCACCCCCAGGACGCTCCTCCATGCCCACCGTTCCGACGTGTGGCAGGCGCTCGCCGCCGTCGCGTGGATTGCCGCGGTGGTGTTCGCTTCGCGCATTGGCGTGGTCGGCGTTGCGGTGGCGGCGCTCCTGCTGCCGATCGCCGTCGCGCTCGGAACCCCTCGAGGGGAGGCTGCGCATGCTTGAGTTCGACGGCGTGGGCGCCTGGCTGCCCGGACAGGGCGTGGTGCTCGACGGCGTACAGTTCGCCCCGAAATCTGGCGAGATCTGGGCGGTGGTGGGGCGCTCGGGCGGGGGCGCGTCGACGCTGCTGCGCGCCGCGAGCAACCGCCTCCCGCACGGAGCGCTGCTTCGCGGCCATATCCGTCGTCGCGGAAACATCGTGCACGTCGGCGAATTGCCGCCCGTCGGCGTCGCTGACTACCTGGGCGCCTTCGCCCGCGAGCCCGAGTTCGACGTCGCCCGCTACGGCGCCGAACGCCACCTCCGCCACCGCACCACCTCCGTCCCACCCGACGTGCGCGCGGGGCTGCTGCTCGCCGCGCTCCACCAGGCCACGCCCGCCGATACGGTGCTCGTCGACGCGCAACTCACCGCCGCGCCCACTCGCATCCGCCAGGACTTCGCCGACGAGATCGCCCGCCGCGCGGAGCGTGGTGCGGCCGTCTGCTGGGCCGACCACGACCTCCCCACCCTGCTCGCCCACGCCTCGCACGTGCTTGAGCTCGGCCACGGCCGGGTGCTCGCCGCCTGCCCCATCGACGAATGGGTGCCCACCACGCTGCCCGACCCACGCATCACACCCGACGATGCCCCCCGCCGCCCAGCCTCCCGCGGCCGAGCGTCGTCGACCGTCGTCGAGCCCGCCGCGCTCGGCCTCGCCGGCAACCCCATCGACGTCTCCGCCGGCGTCTGCCTCGGCGTCGTATGCCGCGACGCCCGGCCAGAACCGGTGGCGCGCCGCCTCGTCGAACACCTCGGCGGCGACGTGCTGGGTTCCCGTACACCACTCAGCGCCGATGCGCTCACCTCCAAGCTTCCGCTCTGGCTCCCTCACGTGCAGGCTGGCCTCGACGCCGTCGCGCGCCGCGCGCTGATCGCGCAGTTGTCCGGCGACAACCCAGGCGTGCGCATCGTCACCGGGCGCGACGAGGCATTTCTGCGCGCCACGTGCCACGAGATCGTCGTGATCGAGGGCGACACCATCGTCGCCCAAGGCGCGCCGAACGCGGTCGCGGCGCTCGCCGAAGAGGGGTGGGCAGCATGAGCGCGACGAAATGGCGCGACGCGGCGCCCATCAGCGGGGTGCGAGCACGCATCGTGACGACGCTGCTCGTCGCCCTCGCATTGACGTGGGTGGGCTGGTCTGTGTGGGGGTCGTGGACGGCTCCCGACGCGAACACCGCCCGCGCGCTCATGCCGAGCCTGCTCAGCGGGTTAGGTGGCCTACTGCTCCTGCTCGGCTGGGCACTGTGGCGCGACGCGAGACGCCGCGTCGAAGTGTTCGCGCCAGTGGTGTTCCTCGCGACGGCAGCCGCGCTGGTGCGCCTCCTACTCTCGCCGAGCGCCTCCGGCGTGGAGCCGGCGTTCGTGGTGCCCCTGCTCGCCGGCGCGGCGCTGGGCAGCCCCGCCGGGTTCCTGACCGGCGCGCTCGCATGCCTGGGCTCGTCGGCGCTGCTCGGGCTGTACACGGAGCATCTGGTGGCGCAAACCCTCGTCTGGGGCCTATTTGGGCTTGTGGGAGGGTTCTTCCGCGGATCAGGGACGCGCGTGGCGTGGCTTGGGTGCGTGCTCGCAGGTGCGCTGCTCGGCCCTGTCTCCGGTGTGCTGCTGAACACCACGGGTTGGGTGGACGACGCAGGCGCCTCCGCCGGTGGTTTCCTGCTCGGCGCCGAGCCGTGGGAATCCTTTACGAGGCTCATCAACTACTCCCTCACTACGTCGTTTGCCGTCGATGCCGCCCGCGGGGTCACCACCGCGGTGCTCGCGCTCGTCGTCGGCTTCCCCGTGATCCGGGGCCTTCGCGCCACCGTCGGTGACCCCGTCCCCAGCACCACACCCATCAAGCCCCCACCGCAACGCATCGACGCGGCGGCACTCCGCCGTCGCGAACGAAGCGACCACCTCTCTACGCTCTGGCAACCCGAAGGAGACCGACGATGAACGATCAGCTGAGCCCTGCCGACCTGGAGTTCGCCACCGACCGACTCGGCGCCCTGACCACGTACTTCGACGCCGCCGTCGTTGGTCAGGAGAAGCTGCGTGTGGCGCTGCTGGCCACGCTGCTGGGAGAAGGGCACATCCTCGTCGAATCCGTGCCCGGCTTGGCGAAGACCCTTGCCGCGTCCACACTCGCGCGCTCGGTGGACGCGAGCTTCGCGCGCATCCAGTGCACCCCTGATCTGCTGCCGAGCGACATCATCGGCACCGAGGTGTTCGACCCGGCGGAGGCGAAGTTCCACACCGAGCTCGGCCCCGTACACGCCCACTTCGTGCTGCTCGACGAGATCAACCGCTCGTCGGCGAAAACGCAGTCGGCCATGCTCGAAGCGATGCAGGAGAAGCAGACCTCCATCGGCGGCGTCACGCACCGGCTGCCGGACCCGTTCGTCGTGATGGCCACCCAAAACCCCATCGAGGAGGAGGGCACCTACGTGCTGCCGCAGGCGCAGATGGACCGCTTCCTCGTCAAGGAAGTCGTCAACTACCCCGCCGCGGACGCCGAGGTGGAGGTGCTTCGTCGCGTTCGCTCCGGCGTGTTCGAGCAGCCGGCTCCCGCCGTCGCATCGGTCGACGACGTGCGTCGCCTGCGGGCCATCACGCGGCAGGTGCACGTCGACGAGGCCATCGAGCGCTACATCGTCGAGCTGGTGAACGTGACCAGGCGCCCGGCAGACTTCCTGCAATCCGACACCACGCGGTGGATCGAGTATGGTGCCAGCCCGCGCGCGTCGATCGCGTTCCTGCAAATCGCCCGCGCACACGCGCTGCTGCAGGGCAGGCCCCACGTCATCCCCGACGACATCACCGCGATGCGGCACGCGATTTTGCGCCACCGCATCGTGCTGACCTTCGAAGCGATGGCGGAGCAGGTGCCCGTTGACGAGATCGTCGACGCAGTGTTCAACGCGGTGACGGCCCCGTAACATGGCCCGGCTCACTCGTGTGCGCACCGAGGTGATGCTCGCTACCCGAGGCAAGGTGAGCGGGTGGCTCGACGGTGCCCACCCATCGGTGAATGCAGGGCGTTCGCTGGAGTTTCACGACGTGCGGGAGTACGTGCGCGGCGACGACGTCGCCGACATCGACTGGAAGGCCTCTGCACGTCGTGGCGAGTTGCTGGTGCAACGCCATGTGGCAGAACGCCGCACGACGCTGCTCCTCGCGCTTGCCACGGGGCAGTCGATGGCGGCGATGGCCGGCCCGTCGACGCTCAAACGTGAACTCATGCTCGATACCGCCGCAACGCTCGCGAGCCTCGCGCTGGCCGGCGGCGACTACGTCGGCATGCTGCATTGGGGGGCCGCTGGCGCTATCGTGGCGCGCCCGAGCACTAGAGCCGTGCGGGTGGAACGCATGCTCACCCAGGCGGAGCGCGCCTGCGCCCCCACCTCTCCCGACGGCGACCTCCCGATGCTTCTGGAGCGCACCGGCACGTCCATTCGGCGCCGAGGGATCGTCGCGGTGGTCACGGGCGACATCGACGTCGACGCCAACCTCG
Source organism: Actinomycetes bacterium (assembly GCA_023443125.1). Lineage (GTDB taxonomy): Bacteria > Actinomycetota > Actinomycetes > Propionibacteriales > Propionibacteriaceae > Arachnia. The sequence continues at coordinate 22,636 of JAEZVO010000050.1, read as the reverse complement.
AGCTGCATCTACGTCGGCTCGCCGTGCAGCACACCGTGGTGCACGTGGTGGTTCCCGACGTCGACCCCACCGACGAGCGCATCTCGCGCCCGGTGCATGACCTCGTCGCAGCGCGCGAACTTCCGCGAGCGCTCCTCGACGACCCCGCGCTGGCCACCGCGTGGCGCGCCGACGTGGCAGACCGCGCGACGCGTCGGAGCGCAGCGCTGTCGAGGCTTGCCATCCCGACGGTGACCCTCACCCCCGGCAGTCCTGTTGTGCCGCAGCTACTTTCCTGGTTGAGGAGTGTGCGTCGTGCTGCTTGAACTGCCGCCCATCGAACCCGTCGTAGCTACATCCTGGTGGTGGTGGCTGGTTGCCATCGGGGCGCTCGTCCTGGCACTCGCGGTGCTCACCGTCGGCGTGTGGCGCTGGCGCGCGCTGCGCCCGTCGCCGCCGGAAGTGGACACGTCGCTGGAGCGGCTGCGGGAGTCCGCCCTGGAACAAGTGGACGCCGATGCGCGCCTGGGGCAACCCAAGGACGCCGCCCAGGCGCTCAGCCGGACGGTGCGGCGCTTCGTCGGTGTGGCTTCCGGAGGGAACGCCGACTATGAAACCGCAAGTCAGCTGGCTGCGGCGGCGGAGCGTGACCGGCGGCTGGCCCCCGTCGCGGCGTTGGTGAGCGACCTGCAAGAGGTGGGCTTTGCCGCATCTCTCGACGATGACTTCGACGTGGCCGCGCACGCGGAGCAGGCGCGGGAGGTGATTCGCGCATGGCGTTGAGTCAGCCGTGGTGGGGTGTGGCGGTACTCGTCGCCGCCACACTGGCGGGTGTGGTGGCCTGGTGGTGGCCGCTCCGTCGGAGGGCGGCGGGAGAGGCGCTGCTGTTCAGCGCGGGCGCCAGACTGCGCGCGTTGCCGCAGTATCGCGACGCGGCCCGGCGGCGAGTACGGTGGCTCACGGTGGAATTCCTCGCGGTGGCCGTCGCGGTGGGCGGAGCAGCACTCACGGTGGCGCGCCCCGTCGATGAACATCAGCTGCCGTCTGCGCGCAGCAACCGCGACGTCGTGCTGTGCATGGACACGTCGGCGTCGATGTCGTCGGTGGTGCAAGACGTGCTGGGCGCCTACAAGCAGCTGGCGGAACGCCTCGACGGGGAGCGCATCGCGCTGGTGATGTTCGACGCCTCCGCGGTCACCTTCTTCCCCCTCACCGACGACGCCAGCTACGTCATAGAGCAGCTCGACGCCGCGTCGCGGGAAGTGAGCACGGGGCCGGTTCGCGGCACGCAGGTCGGCGACGTCGGTAGCTCGCTCATCGGCGACGGGCTCGTGAGCTGCCTGCAGCGCTTCGACACCACCGACCCGGACCGTTCGCGCACCGTCGTGTTCGCCACGGACAACCAAACCTCCGGCAAGAGCCTGTTCACCCTCGAGGAGGCGGCGCAGAAGGCCGCGACACAGCGCACGCTCGTGTTCGGAATCGCTCCGAACGACAACCAAGTTGCCGCCACGCAGGCCATGACTGCCGCGCTGCAGCTGACCGGGGGCGACACGCTCGCACTCGAACCCAACGCCCCGCTGGCGAGCATCGTCGAGGCGGTCGAGCGCACCCAGGCCCGCGAGCTGGAAGGGCCGCCCCGTACCGACGCCGAGCCCCTCCTGTGGCCGGGCATGGCCATGCTGAGTCTCGGAGCTGCGGGGGCCGCCGTCGCACGAAGGAGGGTTGGGGCATGACCTTCGACGTGCAACCCGCCGCGCTCGCACTCGTCACCGTCGCACTCGTGGTGACGCTGTGGTGGCAGCGCGGAATGTGGCGCGACATCCACACCTGGCTACGCATCGCGGCGCTCGCACTGCTGGCCGGCGTGGCACTCCAGCCGGGCTTCGAGCACGCCACCGGTGAGGAGGCCCCCAGCGGCATGGATGTGGTGCTGCTCGTCGACCGCACCACGTCGATGGCTGCACAGGATTACGACGGCGACCGCCCCCGCATGGAGGGGGTGGCCGCCGACGTCGAGGCGCTCGTCGGCACCATGCCGGGTGCGAGGTACACCGTCGTGACGTCAGACAATGAGGCGCGCGTGGCCGCTCCGTGGACCACCGACGGCGCCGCCGTCGTCACGCTCGCCCGCACGATGGGTTGGCGCGAGGAAGGCCTGGGCACCGGCTCCGACATCGCCGCCGGGCTACCGCTGGCCAAGCAGCTCCTGCAGCAGTCGGCGGCTGAGCGCCCGGGTGTGCGCCGATACTTCGTGTATCTGGGCGACGGCGAGCAGATCTCCAAGCACAACCCTGCGTCGTTTGCGCCACTTCGAGGGCTCGTCGACGACTCGCTCGTGCTGGGCTACGGCACCTCCGCGGGCGGCGTGATGGCGATGCATGTGGGCACCGACGAGCTCGTCACCCGCGACGGGACGCCGGCCAAGTCGAAGCTTGACGAGGCGGCGCTGCGGGCGATCGCGCAGCAGACGGGCGGCTCGTATCAGCACCGCACATCCCCCGGGGCGTTGGAGGGTTGGGCGCCCGCGGCTGGCGCCCGCGTGTCGGAGGCCGCTCACCGTGACACCTCACTCGCCTGGTGGCTCGCCGTCGGAGCTGCGACGGTATGGTGCGCAGACCTGGCCGTGGCTGCGCGTCGGATGCGAGGCGCGAAGGAGGAGCTGTGAAGCGTTCACGTCTGGGTTGGCTGGTGTGGCCCGTACTCGTCGCGATGCTCGTCGGGGGCGCGGGTGTGATGGTGTTCACGTGGCAGGTGTCGATGTGGCTCGGCGGCGAGGCGATGCAGGAGGGGCGCCCCCTGGATGCCGAGCGCCACTACTCGCGGGCGGTGCCGTTGCCCATCGAGGGTTGGAAGGCGCCGTTCAACCGCGGAGTCGCGCGGTACGAGCAGGAGAAATGGGATGCGGCAGCGAGCGACTTCGAGCTGGCGGCACTGCGGGCTCCCGTCGAGCACGACTGCACGATCCGGCTCAACTGGTCGACGGCGTTGGAGCGCTCCGCCGACGCGCTCCGCGAGCACGACGACCTCGACAGCGCCACCGCTCGCTACCGAAGCGCGCTGTTAGTGCTGGCCAGCGCCGCGTGCGACGACCAGGAGGTGACGGCGGGTGGGCAGTCGGCGCAGTCGCAGAAATCGCAAAGCCAGCAGCGGTTGGCGGGGAAGGCCGGGCAAACCAAAGAGCGGCCATCCGACGAGCCCCCCGCAGACGACGTCGACCGCGAGCAGGAGATCGACGAGCGCGCCGAGCAAGCGCAGCAGGAGCGGCAACGGGCTGAGCAGAAGCAAGACCCCCGTGCCGGCGGCGAAGGCGAACGCACCTGGTGACGAGGGCAGCGCTCCCTGCCCGCGACGGCTGGTGTAGGCTTCGACGTGACCGTGGAGTCGGGGGAATGTGGTGCAAGTCCACAGCTGACCCGCAGCCGTAACGAGCAGCGCTCGAAGCCGGAATGCCCGCCCGTGGTCATGTTGTAACACCGTCGAGGTCTGCGGTGGAGCGATTTCTTGTTGAAACAGCTCCCAACCGTGAGGACCGTTTCAGTCAAGGAGTCGCATATGACCTTGCAGCGAAACCGCGTCCTGGCGTTACTGATGGCACTCATGCTCGCCATCGGCACACTAGGCACCGCCCCCGCGCACGCGGACGCGAAGCAAGATTCAGTCACCCAGGCAGCCGATTGGCTCGCCACCACCTGGAAAGAAACACCAGGCAAGTACTTCGCCGCCGGCACTATTGCCGACGGCATCCTCGCCCTGAGCGCTGCGGAAGCGCATCCCGACGTCGTCGAGTCGATGCTCCGAGCGCTGCACGAGAAGACGCCGAAGTACGTCGGCACCCCGGACGCGAACCCCAACCCGGCGGGGCAAGCGAAGATCATCATCACACTGCTCTCGTCCAACCAAGACCCCCGCACGTTCCTGCCTGGGCGCGACCTCGTCGCTGAGCTGGTGGACTACGCCAAGGCGAATTCGCAGGCCACCAAGGCTTTCTGGGCCCCCTACCTGATTGCCATTGCGCTCTCGCGGGCGGGCGAGCAGGTGCCGCAATCCGTCATCGACAACATGCTCGCCAACCAGCAGGACGGCGCCTTCGGCTACACCTCGAACGGCAAGTTCAATGCCGACCCCGACTACACCGGCATGGGCATCATGGCGATGAATCTGTTGTCGACGGAAGCCCCTGACCGCGCCACGAGAAACAAAGCACTCGACAGTGCGCTGGATGCCATCGATTGGGCGCAGAACCCGGCCAACCAGAAGACCGATGCTAACGGCAACACGTACTGGGCGACGTACTCGTCGGCAAATAGCACCGGCATTCTCGCCGGCGCCCTGGCTGAGGCAGGCGAAGACATTGAGTCGCCCGTCGCATACCTCGTCGACCAGCAGAAGAAGACCGGCACCGGCGCATGGTCGAACGTGCACGACGGCACCAGGAGCGACGTCATGGCCACCACTCAGGCCATCTTCGCTCCCACGGGCAAGGGCTACGCCACCATCAAGAGCACGCAGGTGAAGCCCATCAACTTCAACCCCGCGCCCGAACCCGAGCCCACGCCAGAGCCGGAACCGACGCCAGAGCCCGAGCCGACCCCCGAACCCGAGCCCACACCAGAGCCGGAACCGACGCCAGAGCCTAAGAACTACGCCGGCCCCTGCACGCCGGCGAACTCGGGTGTGACGATCGTGGTCGACTACCAGGGCTTGGGCGGCAAGCCCGAGATCCGTTGCGTCGAGGGCGACCCGGACGACGGTCTCGAAGCGCTGCGCGGCGCAGGATTCACCATGCAGGGCGTCGAGCGGTGGGGCGACAGCTTCGTCTGCCGCATCAACAACCGTCCGGCCGCCGATGAGAAGATCGCGCTCGAGGGCAATGAGAACTACGTCGAGGAGTGCATCGACACTCCGCCGGCCGGCGCCTACTGGTCGTACTGGCAGTCCTCCGACGAGGGCAAGACGTGGAGTTACTCCAACGTCGGCATCATGGGCAGCGATCCTGAGCCCGGCGACTGGGAAGGTTGGTCGTTCTCGATGAACGCCACCGCCGACACCAACCCCTACCCGCGCACCCAGCTTGCACTCGACTCGCTCCCCACGCCTGAGCCCGATCCGGAACCCGAACCGGAACCCGAGCCCGATCCGGAGCCGCGGAAACCCGCTACCGCTGCTGTGGCCGAGGTAAAGCCTGTCGGGGCGACTGCCTACGTCTGGGGCACCGTCGACACCGACAAACCCGTCAAGGTGTGGACGGAGGTGAAGCTGCCCAATGGTAAGTGGTCGAAGTCGCAAGAGCGCACTACCAACGCCAACGGCAATTACACCATCCCTCTCACCTACGGCATGCACACCGCTGGCACCTTGAGCTGGCGCGTTGCCGTCCAACATGCTGTCGGTGACATCGAGTACACGCCGACGGTTACACAGCGCCGCGTCGTCTCCGTCACCGCATCTACCGCTGGGCGTGCGGCTGCCGGTGCTACCGCGAATGTGTGGGGATCCACTGGTGTCGCCAATGCGCGCGTGTGGACGGAGGTGAAGCTGCCCAACGGCACGTGGTCCAAGTCGCAACAGCGCACCACCAACGCCAACGGCGGCTACGTGATCCCCCTCACCTACGGCATGAACAACGCCGGCCGCACCACCTGGCGCGTCGCCGTCCAGTCTGGATCTTCCGTAGTACGCAGCGCACCGTTCAACTTCCAGCGCGTGGTGACGGTGAACAGCGCATCGGCAGGGACCGCTTCCGTCGGTGCTACCACCTACGTGTGGGGCACCGCCCGCGGCGCACGCAACGCGCGCGTGTGGACAGAGGTGAAGCTGCCCAACGGCACGTGGTCCAAGTCGCAACAGCGCACCACCAACGCCAACGGCGGCTACGTCATCCCCCTCACCTACGGCATGAACAACGCCGGCCGCACCACCTGGCGTGTCGGTGTGCAAGTAGGAAACACCATCACCTACGGCGCAGCGTTCAACTACGTGCGCCGCTGATTACGGCAAGCGAACCTGGGGCCGGTACTGTCAAGGTACTGGCCCCAGTGCCGTATCGGAAGGATCTTCTATGCGCCGTGTGCTCTGTCTCCTCGCTGCACTGCTGTTCTGCGCCTCACCGCTGGCCGTCGCCGACGACGCGTCGCCCGTCGAGCAACCGTCGAAGGAGGGCAGCAACGCCGTCGGTGCCTGTCTGGATGCGGGGCAGGTGTGGCTGTATGTCACCGACGTGGACGGCACCGTCGTCGCGAACCAATGCGTCGGCACGCCCGACAACGGTGAGGCTGCGCTGCGGGCGGCCAATGTGACGGTTGAGCACGACAAGGGCGGAATGATCTGTGCGCTCGGTGGACGCCCCGACCCGTGCCCTAAGACGTTCGACGGCTCGTTCTGGAACTACTGGCACGCGTCGGCCGACAAGGGTTGGGAGTTCTCCTCCAAGGGCGCGAAGGAGTGGAAGCCCAAGCCAGGCACCATCGAAGGCTGGTGCCGCAACAGCAAAGACACAGAAGGCTGCACGCCGAAACCGCTGCGCGTCGAGATCGACGGCGAACTGCGCATCCCGGAAGGGGTCTCCGAAGCTGACCTCGCCGATCCGGAGGTGGTCATGCCGGAACCAGTGCCGGAGTCTGACTTCCCCACCGGCACCGTCGTGGCGGTGGGGTTGATCATCGTGCTTGGCGCGGCTGCCGTGGTGATCGTCAGGCAGCGACGCCAATCGAACCAGGCGTAGGCGAGCCGCCTCAGCCCGCCGGGTGCTGCTCGCGCGGCAGCCACATGGCGTAGGTGGGTGACGTGCCTGGAGCAGGAACCTCACCCATCTCCACGAACCCGAACTTCTTGTAGTAGTCGACGTTCGCGCGGCTGGATGCCTCCAGGTAGGCGCCCACGGCGTCGCGTCGGGCCTGGTCAACGCCGTATTGCACGAGCGCGGTGCCCACTCCCCTGCCGCGCGCTGCGGGCGGTGTGCCCAGGTAAGCCAGGTACCAGTGCGGCACGCGCGGCTGGTGGCGGCGCTCCGAGAGCGTGATGCGTAGGGCGTCGGGGAAGCGACGGTGCAGCCGCCGCAGATAGAGCGGGAGGTTGCGCAGCACGACGGCCCACGGCGTCGACGCGCCCGGCGACTGCCACAGCGCCGCGCCAAGCGTCGTCTCCCCATCGACGGCGACCACCGCCCCCGGCCCGGCCGCCAGCATCTCGCTCACCTGCGCCATCATGAGCGAACGCAGGCGCTCACGCGTGGAGCCCGCGGGCAGCATGGCGACGATGTGGTCGTCGGTCATGAACGCGTCCGCGAGTGCACGTGCGGCGTCGCCGCGGTTCTCTCTCGTCACCGGAACGACGGAAAACTCGGCCATGTGAGATCACCTCTACTTCACGCGTCTCGACACTAGCGAACCGCTTGGACAGTCTCGGTGAACTCGCGCTGCACGTCCGCGTTCTCCCGGTAGGTGATGAGGCTCACCGCCCACGCCATCAGCAGGCTTCCGAGGAAGCCGGGAAGGATTTCGTACAGGTCGAAGATGCCGCCAGAGATGTTGCCCCAGATGCCGACGATCACCGCACCGGTCACCATGCCCGCGAGCGCACCCATCGCCGACAGCTTGCGCCAGAATAGGGCGAGGATCACCGTCGGGCCAAACGAAGCGCCGAATCCCGCCCACGCGAAGGCGACGAGCGCGAGGATGGTGTCGTTTTGGGTCCAGGCCATCGCGGCGGCGACGATGGCGACGACGAGCACCGCCAGGCGGCTGAGCAGCACGTAGTGGTCGTCGGAGCGGGGGTGCTTGTGGAGCGCTTTGACGATGTCTTCGATGAGTGCCGACGCGGTGACGAGCAGCTGGCTCGAGATCGTCGACATGATCGCGGCCAGCACTGCCGCCAGCAGGAAGCCCGCGATGAGCGGATGGAACAGGATCTGCCCCATGTCGATGAACACGGTTTCGGGGTCGGCGAGCGTGCTGCCCTCGCGCTGATGCCAGGCTACGCCGACGAGCGCCGTCGCCACCGCACCTGCGACGGCGAAGAGCATCCAGCCGATGCCGATCCGACGGCCGGCGCGGGCCTCGTCGGTGGAGCGCAGCGCCATGAACCGCACGATGATGTGCGGCTGTCCGAAGTAGCCAAGCCCCCAAGCCAGCGCGGAAATGATGCCGATTGCCGCCACCGATGTCATGGGGCTGGGCAGCATGGCGAGCCGGTTGAGGCCCTCCGCCGCGTCGGCTTGCGACACCAGGTTGCCCACCGCGCCCGGACCACCGAGCGCGATCATGCCCACCACCGCGCCCGGACCACCGAGCGCCATCATGACCCCCTGCACGAAGTCGGTGTAACTCACGGCCAGGAAGCCACCGACGAGCGTGTACGTGATCGTGACCGCGGCGGCGATGAGCATCCCCACGCGGTAGTCGAGACCGAAGCTCGACTGCATGAACACGCCGCCGGCCACCATGCCCGAGCTCACGTAGAACGTGAAGAACACCAAGATGATGAGACCCGACGCGATCCGCAGCAGGCGCGACCTGTCGCGCAGGCGGTTCTCGAGGAAGCTAGGGATGGTGATGGAATCATTCGCCACCTGCGTGTACGCGCGCAGCCTCGGCGCGACGAGTTTCCAGTTGCACCAGGCGCCGACGGTGAGCCCTACCGCGATCCACGCCTCGACGAGCCCGCCGACGTAGATGGCACCCGGCAGCCCCATGAGCAGCCAGCCGGACATGTCAGCGGCGCCCGCCGAGAGCGCCGCGACGGCGGGGTGGAGGTCGCGCCCGCCGAGCATGTAGTCGCCGAGGTCGTTGGTCTTCTTGTACGAGTACCACCCGATCAGCAGCATGGCCACCAGGTAGGCGATCATCGCGATGAGTTGGAACGCGGATGCTCCCACGGCTTTCCCCTTCCACAAACCCTCGCCACGCTACCGCGTCCCCCGCCTCATGCCCATTTGGCACCCGCCGAGCGAGATAGTGTGAGATCTGTTGCGGTTTTCCGCAATAGATCTCACGATTTGAGGGGTGTGGGCGGGAAGTACGGCGGCGGCGAACCCCGTCGCGGATTTACGACGGGGAAAGCCGCCGTCGAAACACCCACAACCGCGACAGCAGATAGATATAGATGCCCTCTGCGAACGCGGCGAGGATGCGCGCCAGCTCAGGGGGTACGCCGAGCGCGTTCAGCATCCACGAAAAACAGAGGATCCAGAGCACATAGTTCGTCACCAGCACCAGCAGGTAGCGCCCGGATTGCCGCCCGGTGTCGCCGTGGGCGCGGAAATTGAGCAGCTTGTTGAGCACGAACGCGACACTCGCCGCCACCGCGAAACTCACCGACACCGCGACGGGGTACGGCCACCTGAGCCCACGCGTGCTGAACGACAACAGAACAAGGTCGAGGAGGAACGTCGAAGAGTTGATGATCGCAAACCCGATGAACGTCTTCGGCAGGAAGCGCCGGATTTGGCTGGGCAGGAGCGCGTGCAGCCAACCGGTGAAGGCATTGAATGCCTCCGCCGCTTTGCTGTTCGTTGCGTCCGCCACAGGGAAAGTATGGCGCACGCTGCAAGGTGGCTTCGTCGCGTGCATCGCGTGAGGCTGTGAGCCAGGCGTTAGCCGGGGCGTCGGGTGAGTTTCAGCATCACGGGCCCGCGGGCGGTGTGCATTCCCGACGCGCCACAGCCGGCCGATCCGTCGGCCTTACCGCTAGGGCAGGCGCCGCAGCCACCGTCGGGGCAGCCCGAAGAGAGCTGCTCCGAGACGAGGAATCCCGTGCGCTCGAGGTGGGCCAAGGCGGCGTCGACAACATCGGGCACGAGGCCCGTCGCGCGTGCGATGCCAGCGCGAGTGCCGACGCCGTCGCCGATCGCGTGGGCCACCTGGCTGAGGGGGCCGCTCACGCGATCAGACTCCCAATCTGGAACACCGCCACGGCCAGGAGCCAAGCCCCTGCGAGCTGCGTGCCGACCCCAAAGAGCGTCCACTTCCAGCCGATCTCCCTGAGCTGCGCAGCCAGCACCGCCATGCAGGGCGTGTACGTCAGCAGGAACACCAGGAACGCCCACACGGCAGGAATCTTGTGCCCACCCGACGACTCCTCGAAGGCTTGATTGATCTTCGCCGTGAGCGCCGCGTCGTCGCCGGTTTCCTCGGGATCGTCGACGGCGTACGTCTGCGCCCAGGTGGAGATGACGGCCTCCTTCGCGACGAAGCCCGTCACCAGCGCGCCCGTGGTCTCCCAGGTGCCGAACCCAGCGGGCTCGAAGACGGGCGCGACGGTCTTCGCCACGGCCGCATAAGCGGAATCTTCGGGCTCCAGCTCGCCGAACGAGCCCTCACCGGTTACCGGAATGGACTGCAACACGAATACCGCAGCTACGGTGACGACGATGATGCCGGTGGCGGTCTCCAGGAAGCCCTTGAGACGGGTCCACGTCACCGCCGCGGTGATGCGCGCCGTCGGGAATTGGTAGGGCGGCAGGTCCATGATGAGCGGTTCGCTGCCCATCGTGCGCCACAGCGTGTTCTTCATGAGCAGCCCGACGAGCACGATGAGCGCAATGGAGAGCAGGTACATCACGAACACGACGCTGCCCGCGTGCCCGGGGAAGAATGCGCTTGCCACCAGCATGTACACCGTGAGGCGCGCCGAGCACGACGTGAACGGCACAAGCAGCGCGGTCATGATGCGGTGGCGACGTTGCGAAAGCACGCGCGTGGCTGAGATGGCCGGCACGTTGCAGCCGTAGCCCACGATGAGCGGCAGGAATGCCTTGCCGGGCAGGCCGATCCAGCGCATCGCACGGTCGGCGACGACGGCGGCGCGCGCCATGTAGCCGGAGTCTTCCAGGATGGCCAGCAACACGAACATGAGGGTCATCAACGGGATGAACGGCATGAGCGCGCCGACGCCGGCGATGATCCCGTCGACGAGGAAGCCCGTGACGAAGCTCGGCAGGTGGATTGCTTCCAGCCCGGCGCGCGCCCAGTCGGTGATGGGGCCGGTGACAAGCCCTTCCAGGCCGTCCTGTAGCGGTGCTGCCACCGTCGTCGTGATTTGAAACACCAGCCACATCGTCGCCAAGAACAGCAATGGGCCGGCGACGGGGTGCAGTGCGATCTTGTCGAAGCGCTCCGTGTTGGTGCGCTTCGGCTGCGCGGGTTGCGTCGTGGCAGAGGCGACGGCGGCGTCGATCCAGGCGAACCGGTCGTCGGCCAGCGCGAACTCGTCCGCGTCGGTGGGCAGCGCGCGAGGCGTCGCGCAGCATCCGTCGAGGGCGTCCATGACGGCCTCTTCCAACTCGACGAGGCCGGTGCGCGTGCGCGGGTTCACGGCGACGACGGGCACGCCGACGGCTGCGCTCAGCGCCTGCTGGTCGACGTCGATCCCCCGCTGGCTAGCGACGTCGTCCATCGTCATGGCGACGACGATCCGGAAGCGGTGCTCGCGCACCTGCGAGAGGAGGTACATGGAACGGCTGAGGTGGGCTGCGTCGACGATCACCACAACGACGTCAGGGCGCTCGTCCTCCGGCGCCTGGAGCAGGAGCGCGTGGGTGAGCTCTTCGTCGGGTGACATCGCGTCGAGTGAATACGCGCCGGGTAGGTCGAGCAGGTCGTACGTGCGGCGGCCCTTCCAGGCGCCGCGCCCCACCTCGACGGAGGTGCCGGGCCAGTTGCCCACGGTGCGCCGGGCGCCGGTGAGGACGTTGAACAGCGTCGACTTTCCGACGTTAGGTGAGCCGACGAGCGCGACGATGGGCGAGCCCTTGGGGGCGACGGCCCCAGCGTCGTTGCAATGGCAGCTGACGACGGGCTTTGCGGGTTCGATGCGGAGCGTGTTCGTCATGCCGGACGCACCTCGAGCATGCGCAGCGTGGCGCGGTCAAGGGCCAGATGGGCGCCCGCGACACCAATGACTCGCCCACCTCCAGGGGTGCGCTGCTCGGCCGTGATCTGCGCGCCAGGCCGGATGCCCAGCTCAGCCAGACGGCGAACGACGAAGTGGTTGCCTGGTGTGCGTACAACGTTGGTGACGACGGCGCCAGTGCCGGCTTGGAGTTCACCCAACTCAGCGCGATCCCGTGACTGCTGCGTGTTCATATCGGGGATACTACACGTCGTAATAAGGCTAGCCTAACCTGGGCTCGATTTACGATCGATACTCGTTGCGGTAATCTCCCCCGTGGTTTTCCAGCGCCGCGTCCGGTGAGGGTCAGGGCCCCGTCGCGGTTGTTCCGGACATAAGGCGCAGGAGCGGCCACACAACGGGGCCGCTCCTGCTTCAACAGGCGAGATTGAGAGAAGGAGAGAGGTGAGAATCTCGCCACCTCTAACCAACCACGCGCAGGGTGCACTTCGGCCCGAGAGCCGGCAGGAACCTGCGTAACTCCACCAACCCGGCCCCCGTCGACGTGGCCCGTCGCTCTCGGAGAGCCGAATAGGTACATTGGCTCACGTGAGCATCCAAGTTCGTCCCGTGTCCGCAGCCCGTGTGTTCGAGTTCATCGCGCAGCGGGGGTCCGTGTCGTTCCTGCAAACTCCGGCCTGGGCCAAGGTGAAGTCCGACTGGCGAGGTGAGACCGTCGGCTTCTTCGACGGCGATGAGCTCACCGGCACCGCACTCATCTTGTATCGCAAGCTGCCGAAGCTGCGTCGCTACCTGGCCTACCTCCCCGAGGGGCCCGTGCTCGACTGGGAACGCACCGACTTCGCAGAACATCTCGACGCACTGGTCGCCTACGCCAAACGCAACCGCGCGTTCGCAGTGCGTATCGGGCCGGCCGTGGTGCACCGTCGCTGGAGCGCCCCCACTATCAAGAGCGCCATCGCCGACGACGAGATCACCAAGCTCTCGCAGGCCACCCCCGACGAGACGACCCTCGAGGGCACCCGGGCGCTGCGCGCATTGCAGCAGCGGCGGTGGATCACCGACGAGTCCGGCGAGGGGTTCGCGGCAGGCCAGCCGCAGTTCAACTTCCAGCTGCCGCTTCGCCACGACGACGGCACGCAGAAAACCGACGACGAGCTCCTCAAGGGCATGAACCAGTTGTGGCGCCGCAACATCAAGAAGGCCGCCAAGCTGGGCGTCGAGGTGCGGCTCGGCACCCGCGACGACCTCGCGCGCTTCCACGAGCTCTACCTCGAAACCGCCGAGCGCGACGGGTTCACCGGACGTCCGCTGGCGTACTTCGAGCACATGTGGGACGCCCTCAACGCGGAAGAGGACGGGCGCATGAAGCTGTACCTATCCGAGCACGAGGGCGACCTCGTCGCTGCGACGACCTTCGTCACCGTCGGCGAGCACGCCTGGTACTCCTACGGCGCGTCCTCGACACACAAGCGCGAGGTGCGCGGATCGAACGCCGTGCAGTGGCAGATGATCCGCGACGCAAACGCCGCCGGCTGCGCCGTCTACGACCTGCGCGGCATCGTCGAGGGAGTGGGTGCCGACGATCCGGAGCTCGGTCTGATCCAGTTCAAGGTGGGCACGGGCGGCGAGGCCGTCGCCTACCTCGGCGAGTGGGATTTCCCCATCAATAAGGTGCTGTACAAGGCCTTTGACCTCTACATGAAGCGACGCTGACATGCTGAAACTCCACATCAACACCGAACTCTGGCGCGCCCACCAGCGCGAGGTCGTCGAGCAGTGCCCGGGCATCGTGCCCGTCGCGAAGGGCTGCGGGTACGGCTTCGGCAACGGGCTGCTGGCGGGTGAGGTCGAGCGCCTCGGCCTAGGCACCGTCGCGGTCGGCACCGCGCACGAGGTAGCCGAGCTGCGCGAGGCTGGCTGGGCGGGCGACATCGTCGTGCTGAACCCGTGGCGGCCATTCGACGCCCTCGCGACGCAGTACCTCGCAGACCCGCATGTCATCACCACCGTTTCGCGCGTCGAGGACGTGCAGGCACTCACGCGTGAGCACCCGGGCACGGCCGTGCTCGTGGAGGTGGAGACGTCGATGCACCGCCACGGCATCGCCCCCGGCGAGCTCCTCCGCGCCGATCTCTCCGCCCTCGACGTGCGCGGCTGGACGGTGCACCTGCCTGCCTCCGGTTCCCTCGATGAAGCCCGTGCGCTCGCTGCTGCCATCGCCCGGCATCCGCAGGCCGACAAGGGCATCTGGCTCTCGCATCTCAGCTTCGACGACTACCGCACCCTCGCCGCCGAGCTCGACGTGCCGCTGCGCATGCGCGTCGGCACCAGGCTTTGGCTGGGCAACCCGAAGGCATACCGCGCCACCGGCACCGTCCTCGACGTGCACCAGCTGCCGAAGGGAACGTCCGTGGGCTACCACGGTGAGAAGACCCCGTCGCAAGGGTGCCTCGTCGTGATCTCCGGCGGCACGGCGCACGGCGTCGCGCTCGCCGCACCCGCGACGGCCCACTCATTCAAGCAGCGCCTGATCCCGTTCGCGGAGGCCCTCGACGAGTTCCGCGGCCAGGTGACAAGCCCATTCACCATCGACGGCCGCAAACGCCCATTCGCCGAGCCACCGCACATGCACGCGTCGCTGGTGTTCGTCGACGGCCCGGGCCGCCCAGTCACCGTCGGCGACGAGGTGCCCGTCACCGTGCGGATGACCACCACCAGCTTCGACGAGTGCGTCTTCGAGTAGGCTCAACAGCTCAGCTCGAGGATTGAGCACCGCTACCTATCGGTAGCAGCCCTCCTGCCGCATAGATTGAGACCCAGCTGTATGTGGGACAGGAGTATGAACATGACGATTCGATTCGACCCCGGCATGATTCGCACAGTCGCGGGAGCCGTGGGGGACGCAGTTTCCGGTGTGCGCGCCCTCAAAGCCAACAATGCTTCACCCGGCGGCAACAGCGGCTTCACGACGAGCGACGCCATTGCTCAACTCAATGATGAGCTGAACGGCGAGGTCGACGAAATGTCAGAGTCCGTCCAGAGCGACAGCGACGCGCTCTACGCCACAGCGTCTTCGTATACCCACACCGAGGACGAAGCCACTGGCGCCTCATCAGGCTTCTTCAAGGAGGTCTGAGATGGGTGAGGTGACACTGAGTGAGTTGCTTGATTTCAATCCGAGCCTCTGGACTTCGCAAGCCGACAAATGGGAAAAGAACGCCAAGGAGCTGGCTACGCAGGCCGCAGACCTCCTTGCAGCAGCAGACAACCTTGAGAGCTCACTGACAGGACCCAGCGGTAAGAAAGCATCCGCAGCGCTGCGAGATAAAGCGGATCACCTCGAGAAAGCGAGCCAGGGGTACCTCACGGTAAGCCACATCCTGAGTGAAGGCGCCGAGAAGATGGAGGATTACAAAACAAAGGCTGAGGACCTTAAGACTCAATTAGAGAACGGTCACGTCGACGTCCACAATGACGGCCGATGCACGCCGCAGCTTACGATAAACCCCATTGAATTGGCGCGCCGAATCAGTCTTGCTCGCACAGGCACCACCCAGTTGAGACTCCTCTTGAAATTCGCAGCCGCCCTCGATCGGCGGATCGCCCTAGCACTGAAAATGCGGAAGGTTCTCCCCCCGGTGGACACGGCCGACACCGGCCCCATCGATATCAGCATCGACGCTATCCAGGCTGCAGCCGAAACGAATGCGCAGGGACGCTGGGGAAACTGCGTCCAGCTTTCATCCTTGCGTGCGCTCGCCGCGACAGACCCGGAATTGCTACGGGAGCACGTCAAGTGGGATGCAACGAAAGGCGCCTACGTCGTAACTCTGTGGGACCCCGACACCGGTGAACAGAAAGATGTGTATGTCGACCCGACTATGCTGACCGATTCCGCACATGATTCGAAGGATCCCAGCAAACTCACCATCTTCGATATCTACGAGCAGGCGCTCATCAGCGTCGACCCAACTCACTGGGGCGAAAACTTGTCGGACGGATTCGAAACAATCACGGGCAAGGAAGCAGACTGGGCCGGGAGCACGGATGAAGTCATCGATGCGGTAAATGACGATAAAGCGGTCACCGCTGGGGGATCGAAGCAGGACTACAAGGATGACAGTATCCCCGCGGAAAAACGTCTCGTTCCGCACCATGCCTATCACGTGAAAGAGATCACCCCGGACGGTAACATCGTCCTGGAGAATCCTTGGGGTCCGGACGGTGGAACAATGGATGGTGTGCATTTCCCTGGCAGAGTTGAGCTCACTCCTGAGGAATATGAAAAATGGATCGGCCACAGCGCGGTAGCGAATTCGTAAGGAGCATCTCATGGTGAATCTCAAGCGTTTTGAACGAGAGTTCACGCCGGTGCTTGAGCAGCTGCGCACGTCTCTTGAGCCTGCTGTTGGCGTGCTGCTGTGGAAGGATGCGCGAGAGGCTCGTCTCGTCACTCATACCGAACGCCGCGACTTCGTGCGGGTCGGCCCCATCTTCGGCGACGGTGTAGCCCGCAGCACCGTTGATCCCGATCAGGTGCTCAAGATTTTCAACAAAGCGGCTGCCTCAGCTGACCTCCATCCAGCGGAGCGCACCGAGTCGGTCAACGGTGAGTTCAGCTGGACTGCCGACGACCAGATTGGCACCACGCTGGAGCTGCGTATTGGGCGTGATGTTCGTATCTGGATGGACACCGAGGCACTCGCCGAATAGGCGGTCCCCACACAGTTTAACTCGACTGGGTCCGGCGCCGTACGCTGTGCATGGTCTCCAGCAGCAGGGCGAGCTCGAAGCCGGCGCGCAGCACCACGACAAGGTGGTAGAGCATCCATGGCCCGCTCTTGCCGGGCTCGAGATGCCCAGCGAGTCGTCCCCACACGGCTGCAGTGTGTAGGAGCTGCACGAGCGAGTACGCCCACAGCACACCGCTCGCCGGGCGTACCAAGAACAACGCGAACAGCACCCACAAGGCCATCTGTGGAGGGTATGCCGGCGCCAGCAGCACCCAGATGAGCACCATGGTCGCCGCCAGCTCTCCCACGCTCGGCCTACGCTGCGACGTGTACAGCCACGCCAGCCACGCCCCGATCAGCAGCAGCGAGACCACGAACGTCAGCGACCCGAATTCCCTGAGCGGCACCCCCATGTCCTGAGCCAAGTACCACACCGACCCATAGCTGATCTGCGAGTTAGCCACACCGTGGTAAAACCGAAACACCGACGAGAGACTCGTCGCAGCCTGCGGCACGTGCACTAACACCACCGTGATGCTGAACGCGCCAGCGAACAACGCGCATCGCCGCCACTGGCTGCGGAACACACACCACGCGCACATCGCGACGACGAACACCAGCGCCATCGTCGACGTCGACGCGGCCAGCCCTGCCACCAATGCGGCCTCAAACGTGCGCTCGGCGCTGAATGCGAGTACCGCGAGCGCGGTGAGCGCCAGCCCAAACAGATTCCAACTGATGAGGCCCGCAGCGAGCACGACGGGGGACGCGGCAATCAGCATGACGTCCCAGGAGCGGCCCTCGCGACGCGCGATGTGCGCGCTCACCACGACGAGCAGCAGGAAAGCCGCGAACAGTAGGATCGCCGTCGCGCCAAAGAACTCGGGAAGCCCGTCGTACCCGTTGCTAGTGGGCTTCGACGTAAAGCGCCAGCCGAGTATTCGCCCAAACCAGCTGCTCAGCGTGATGAGCATCGCCAGCAGCGGCGGATAGTCGAGGCTCGACCCACCCAACAGGTGCACGCCGGACGCCCACTCGTTGTACGAGTAGCTCACCATCACGTCCGAGTAACACAGCCGGATGTAGGCGTTCACCGGGTTCGCTGGATCCGTAGTGATGCACGGCAAGTGCCGCAGGTACAGGAGCGTGAACAGGCCAGTGGCAACGAGGATCGCCCAGGGCAGTGGCTGGAAGAACGGCCCAGACCTGCGCCCGTGCGCACCCAGGGGGCCGCCAAGCGCGGGGATGAGGGCGTTGTTCACCTGCGTCACCCTAGTGGATTCGCATGGCGTTACGCCCCGGCGTTCTCACCAGCCCCGGATTTCGTGGGCTGAGGCTTCGTCGGCTGCGGCTTCGTCGGGTTGGACTTCGTTGGTCGCGGTTTCGTTGGCCGCGTCTCCGTGGGCTCGGGCTGCGGAGCGGGCTTCGTCGGGCGATTGGTCGGCTCCACGCTTGGCTCAGGCTCCGTCGGTTCCTCAGAAGGCTCGGCGGTGGGAGGCTCCGACGTCGGCGTCTCACTCCGCTGTTCCGTTGGCTCCGACGCTGTGGGCTCCGGCGTCGATTCCTCCGTCGTCTCCGGTTCTCGCGGCTCAGGCTTTTCCTCGACGGGGGTCGTGCGCTTGCGCTTCAGCTCGGGCGGGTCGGCAAACTCCTCGACCGGCTGGCCCTCCGTCGCGGCATCCATGTAGGCCAACCACGTGCGCAGAGGGTAGCCGGAACCGTAGAACGTGCGGTGCTCCGGCGCTCGGTACGGCACGAGGTCACCCGTGCCACCGTCACCCGCGACGAACATCACCGCGGTGGATACCTGCTTCGTCATCCCGACGAACCACGCCGAGGTGATCTTGTCGTCGATACCGTTCGTGCCGGTCTTACCCGCGACAGGGCGCTCCAGCTCGGATGCCTTCGCGCCGGTGCCCTCATCCACCACGGAGGTGAGCGCGTCGACAACGTTCGCCGCCACCTCCGGCTCTACTGTCTGCTTGCCCGAGGTGTCGGCCTCATACAGCACCTCGCCGCGACTGTCGGTGACCTTCGCGACGATGTGCGCGGCGTTGCGTTTCCCCTCGTTGGCGAGCGTCGCGTACGCATTGGCGATGTTCACCGGACTCACTTCTGCGACGCCGAGCGCCAGGCGGTTGTTGCGCTCCCAGCCTTTGCCTTCGGGGGCGCCAGCGTCGTTGGCGGCCTTGGCGATCGCGTCGGCGCCGCCTTCCATCTGTTGCGTGAGGTCGACGAACGCGGTGTTGATCGACTTCGCCAACGCCCGCCTGAGCGTCACACTGCCGTACTCTTCTTCGCCCTGGTTGTGTACCGGCGACGAGTCCCCTCGCGGCGTGAAGGTGTTGCCGTCGAAGATGGATCTGAGCGTGAACCCCTGCCGAAGCCCTGCGATCACCGCGAACGTCTTGAAGGTGGATGCGGCCGGGCGCGCCGTCGTGGCCCAGTTGCGCGGCGCCTGCACGTAGTCGGGCCCGCCGTACACGGCCTTCAGCCCGCCCGTGGCGGTGTCGACCGAAGCCAGCGCAATGTGGAGGTCGTCAGCCTTCGCGCCGTCGCGGCTCCCTTCGGCCGCCTTCTTTGTGTACTCCTGCGCCACTTCGACGGCCTTGTCTTGCAGGCGTTTGTCGATGGTGGTGGTGATGCGCAGGCCACCGCCCTGGATCTGATCCTCGGGGATGCCGGCCTCCTCGAGCTCGCGCTCCACCATCTTGAGGAGATAGCCCTTCTGCCCGCCGTAGCGGTTGTTCACCGGCACGTCGGGGAACGTCGGCAGCTGCGGGTAGGCCTCGTCGTACTGCTGTTTGGTGATGGAGCCTTCCTCCAGCATGCCCGCCAGCACGTACTGGTAGCGCCCCAGGAGCTTCTTCCGCTTCGCTTCGCCTCCCGACGGGTTCAGCCCGGCTGGGTTGTTGAGCAGCGCCGCGAGCGTGGCCGCTTCCGCGACACTCACGTCGCTCACGGGTTTCAGGAAGTACGACTTCGACGCCGCCTGCACGCCGTAGGCACCGCGGCCGAAGTAGATGGTGTTGAGGTAGCCCGCAAGCACCTCTTCCTTCGGCACTTCTTTGCCCAGTTTCACCGCGAGCATGAGTTCGCGCACCTTGCGTTTCAGCGTGCGCTCGGAGTCAAGGTAGAGAATCTTGATGTACTGCTGGGTGATGGTGGAGCCGCCCTGCATTTCACCACCCGACGCGATACTCCACGCCGCGCGCGCGATGCCGAGCGCCGAGAAGCCAGGGTTCTCCCAGAAGGAGCGGTCCTCGGCGGCGATTACCGCGTCCTTCATCACCTTCGGGATCTCGTCGTAGCCGAGCGTCTCGCGGTTTTGCACCGCGAGCGACCCCATCTGGGTCTTGCCATCGGCGTAGTAGATGAAGGTGGTGTTGGTCTGGAAGTCGTCGTTGGGGTTGGGCACGTCGGTGGTGGCGTACAGCGCGGCCAGCGCGCCGAGCCCCGCGAGGGCGATGACGAGCACCATGATGGTGAAACCCAACGCGACGCGCTTCCACACGCTCCGCTGCTTGCGTGCGCGCTTCGGCTCCGCGTTGGGTTTGCGCTGCTTCGAGCGATTCACTCGTCCTCCCGGTGCTGGCCAACCGTAAACGGGCCAATTCTATGCCGCGAGCCCAAAGCTTCCGACGTCGAGGCTTAGGGCAACACTGCACAGACCGTGCGAACACCCGTGAGTTGACCCATTGGGCACGTAGTCTTCACTGCATGGTTGGTGGATTTGATGATGCTTTCTCCGCGATTGCGGACGTGACAACCAAGGCCGCAGCCCTGCCGGATCATCGTGAGCGTGAGGTGCCAGAGCTGGAGGTAGAGGCTGTCTCCGAGCGGGCTGAGGTGCGTGTGGGTATCCGCGATTCGCAGGTGGCGTGGCTTGATTGTGACCCCTTCTGGTTCGAGCAGGCTTCCCGCGAGGATGTGGAGGATTTGGTGCGCGCGACGGTTAACCGCGCGCTGGAGGAGTTCAACCGGCGGTCGTTGGAGGAGCTCACCGAACATCTTCCTGATCTGCGTGAGTTAGGTGCCGCGTTCCAAGTGGCTGACAGCAAGTTGGACAAGGCGTGGGCAGACACGTTGGCGGCGGCGAAGGTGCAGTCGTGAGTGGGCAGGTGGAGTTTAATCCGCGGTCATGGCTGAACGCCGCGGAGGGCTTCGATGAGGCGGCCCAGGCGTCATCGAAGCTGGTGCAGGATGTGGTGGCGTCTACCACGGATGCGGGTGCGTGCGGTGCTGAAGGTGGCCTATCCACGGTCGATGGTGCACTGACGATCATGTTGCAGGTGTTCGGGCAGGTGATGCACGAGCATGTCCTTACCCCGTACATGGAGGGTGTGGCAAGCGAAGCGGCGGCCATGGACGCGATCGCGCAGGACTACCAAGCTGTCGAGGCTGACAGTCAACAGTTGGCTGCACAGGCAGGTAAGGAGGCGATCTGATGGAGGTGACGTTTCTTGGTTTGGAAGTCACGATTCCCGACGATCCGGTCGCGTTCATCAAGGCCAAAGCGATTGAGTTGTTGAACCATCTGGGGTATGAGTGGCCCACCAGCAATGAGGACATGCTGGATCAGTGGGCCGAGCTATGGGAGGAGCTGCCGGCCCGGGTGGATGCGCAGTTGGCGCAATTCGAGCAGGCAATCACCCACGTGACCAACAACAACGCTGGGCCTACCGCCGACGCGTTCCGCGCCTACATGTCAGGCGGTGAGGCGAACATTGAGACGATGATCTCAATTCGTGATCACGCGCCTGCCGCGGCCGCGTCGTATCGTGGTGCCGCGTTGTTGGTACGTGGGCTACGAGCCTTCGTGATCGGCAAACTGCTGCTCGATGCAGTCATGCTGGCGGCAGCGATCATCTCCGGCGGCGCCTCTGCCGGAGCATCACTGTTGATGCGTAAAGGGATCGGCGCAGCAATCTCGATCGCGATCGATCAGGCCATCAACCAGCTCTTGGGAGGCCAGTGATGGCGAAAATCCCAGCTTCTGCCGGGTCGAAGATCGTCCGCGAGTTCGTAGAAAAACTGGTTGTCAAAGGCAAACGCTACGTCCCCGGCAACCCCGTCAAACGCGGGAAAGTGCCGACAGGATTCGGGAAACTGGAACCCGACGCTGTGTACACCGCGGGCCGTCGCGGAGCAAAAGACATGGCCGGGCACCCAATCAAGTACATCTACCAAACCGACCACCTCGGGCGCATCGTCAAAGCCCACGCCCGCCCCCTACAACGCCCAGCCACGAAACTCCCCCGCGGCCCCCACAACCGCCGCCCGGCAGGAAAACGAACAGGAGACCACGCAGGCCATCTCTTCGCCGATATCTTCGGGGGCTCTGGCAGACTAGACAACATCGTCGCACAACTCGACGACGTGAACCTGTCCAAAATGAGGATGATCGAAAACGATTGGGCTCGCCGTCTCGACGCCGGTGAAGTCTTTGACGTCGACATCGACATCCTCTACGACAAAGACGGACTACGCCCCATCGGCTTCGAAATCACAGAAATCGTCGACGGGAAACCAGGCCGCCCGCGCGAAATTAAGAACAACTAGGAGCATGAGTATGAGTTTCCAAGACGCCTTCGAAAAGTACGCGCCCCACTTCGTCTGGGATGCCTACGACTACGCCAACAACTCACCCCAAATCGAGGTGCTCTGGCTCCACATCGAATCGTATGGCAACCGTTCCGTCGCGCCGGCCACCATCTATCGCATCAACGGCAAACTCTACGAAGTCCACAAAATCGACGAAGTACTCGACAACTTCGCCTACAACGAAGACACCCTCCGAAGCCTCTACCGCCAACAATTCGACTACTGGGACGGGCTCTACGACGAATCCCAACCAGACCAGATCCCTGACCGCATCATCCTACGCTTCCGACCCGAAGACCAAGACTTCACCGCAGACTTCTACTACGGCGACCTCCAACCCGGCATCCCAGAAGAAGAACAAGCACCATTTGGTGGCCTCATTGATAAGTGGTTGGAACGTCTCGAAGCTACCGGCAACGACTCCGCCGCCCCCTAACCCACCGAGGACATCCGTTGAGTTTCCAAGA
>JAEZVO010000036.1 GCA_023443125.1 Actinomycetes bacterium | reverse complement strand
GTGAAGTTGTTTCTGTCGGCACGTCTCGATACGCGGCTTCGCCGCTACTCGACGGTCGAGGAGGAGAGTCCCTCTACTGCGGCCGGTGGATGAGTCTGCCTGGCCCCGGTGGTTGAGCCGCCCCGCTCCGGTGGTTGAGTAGCCGCCGGAGGCGGCGTATCGAAACCTCGCCTTGCATCTCGATACGGCCCTTCGGGTCTACTCGATGGTCGGGTGGGGCGCAGTGGGGCCTACTCGATGGTCGGCATGGGGCGGGGTGCCTGCCCCACTCTCGGTGGTTGAGTAGCGAGCGAAGCTCGCGTATCGAAACCACACTGCGGATGATTTCGACACGCCGCTTTCAGCGGCGGATCAATCATCGGGTGGGACGGGCGACTACTGCTTCGAGCTGTCGTCGGGGAACACGTCGGGGATGCCGTCGCGGTTGGCGTCGACGTGTTCCTTCTCGTCGATGCGCTTGTAGCGACTGTTGCGCGGCACGAGCACGCACGATGCCACCACCGTCGCGAGCACCGACGCGGTCAGCACACCCACCTTCGCGTCGTCTTGCAGCGCGCCGCCGCCGGGGAAGCTCAGCTCGCTAATGAGCAGCGACACTGTGAACCCGATGCCTGCAACTGCGGCGATGCCGATGAGGTCGATCCACTTGATGTCCGGGTCGAGGTTGGCATGGCGAAGCCTGGTGATGAGCCACGTCGTGCCGGTGATGCCGATGATCTTGCCGACGACGAGCCCGACGACCACGCCGAGGGTCACCGTCGAGCTCCAAGCCTCGACGAGCCCAGACCAGCCGCCCACGTTCACGCCGGCGGAGAAGAACGCGAACACCGGCACGGCGATGATCACGGAGATGGGGTTGAAGCGGTGCTCGAACGTCTCGGACAGTGAATACTGCGGGCCGTACTCTGACTTGGCGTGGACGGGCACCAGGAACGCGAGCACGACGCCCGCGATCGTCGCGTGGATACCCGAGTTGTAGAACAGCGCCCAGGTGATGATGCCCAGCGGGAACAACAGAATCCAGGCGGGGATGTACGACTTCTTGAACCAGTGCTCGAAGCGGTTGGCGAGCACCGCGTAGATAGCAGCAGGGATGAGGGCGATGGCCAGGTAGTGCAGCTGGAGATCGGTGGAGTAGAACACCGCGATGATGGTGATGGCGATGAGGTCGTCCACGACGGCGAGCGTGAGCAGGAACGTGCGCAACGCCGCAGGCAGATGCCGCCCGACGATCGCCAGCACCGCGACTGCGAACGCAATGTCGGTAGCAGCGGGGATGGCCCAACCGTGCAGCTCACCGCCGGTGCTACCAAGGTTGATGAGCACGAACAGCAGCGCAGGCACGGCGACGCCACCGAATGCGGCGGCGACGGGGACGAGCGCGCGGCCAGGATCGCGCAGATCACCGAGCACGAACTGGCGCTTCAGCTCCAGACCCACCATGAAGAAGAAGATGGCGAGGAGCCCGTCGGCAGCCCAGTGCCCGACGGACAGCTTGAGATTCAGCCAGCCGAGATCCCAGCCGATATAGGCATCGCGCAGTCCGAAGTACGCGTCGGAGGCGCCGCTGTTGGCGAAAATGAGCGCGGCCACCGTCGCGGCAAGCAGCAACACACCCGCCATGTGGTTGGAGGTGAGCATCTTCTCGATGCGCGAGTACTCGCGGTAGGTGCCTCGGGACAGCACAAATTCTTCACGGGACTGCTGGGCCATAGGGGCACTCCTGAACGTTCGACGTTGTTGTCGACCAGACTTCCCGACGCACCGCGTCCTAGTTTTTCATAGATTGCGAGCTGACTGAAACTGCGCCCGCCGTGTGGCATGGCGTCGCGCGGGAATGCAAAGAGGGAGCCCCTCGTCGGGACCCCCTCTTCGTGAGAACACGGGTGAGGATTAGTCGTCGGACTTGCCGTTCTCGGCGATCTTCACCAGGGCAATCACGCCTTCGATGGCGACGCGAAGCAGCACGATCTTGAGTGCTGCCACGGCGAGGCCGGACACCAGCGCGCGGACGATGTCCATCGCCTTGGGCTCGCCGGCGGTGGCCGACACGCCACCGATCTCGAGGGTGGTGCCGGAGGTGAGCAGAGAGATGAAGTCGAACAGCCACACGACGGCGATCACGATGATGCCGATGAGCCACACGAGCTTGCCGCTTTGCGGCAGAGAGAACTTCGTGAAGTCCAGGCTGAACAGGCCGCCACCGCTAGGCTGCGACGGGTTCTGCCACTGCTGCTGGTACTGGCCGGGAGCCTGCTGGTTCCAGCTCTGCTGCTGGCCCTGCTGATCCCAAGCCTGTCCTTGCTGCTGCGGCTGACCGGCGTTCCACTCGGAAGCCGAGGCCTGCGGCTGCTGCTGATCCCAGTTCTGCTGCTGGCCCTGCTGATCCCAAGCCTGCGCCTGCTGATCTTGGCCGACATTCCATTCGGACGCCGAGGCCTGAGGCTGCTGGTTCCAGCTCTGGGCCTGCTGGTCGGAGCCTGCGTTCCATTCGCTGGCGGAGGGCTGCGCCTGCTGGGCGCCCCACTCATTCGCGGAAGCCTGTGGCTGCTGGGCGCCCCACTCGTTGGCGGATGCCTGCGGCTGCTGGCCCCACTCGTTGCTGCTCTGTTGTGCTTCGGGCTGCGCGCCCCAATTGCCGTCCTGGTCGGAGGGCCACTGGCCGCTCTGGCCCTGGTTCCATTGGTCATTAGACATAAGGCCAGTCTGCCACCCACCTGGTTCATATCTCCAGCATGAGATCAGGAATCGTAGGTCTACCATAGGAAAATGCCGTCCACTGAGTTCGTCGTCGACCTGCGAGCCATCGCTCGTAACCTCGAGACCGTTCGCACCCGCGGTGGAGGACGCGCAGTCATCGCTGCCGTCAAGGCCGACGCGTACGGCCACGGCTTGATTCCCGTCGCGAAGCACCTGGAACCAGACGTGCTGGGCTTCGGCGTCGCCACCGTGCACGAGGCGCTGACACTGCGAGAAGCGGGTATTGGTTGCATGCTGCTCAAACTCAGCCCAGCCTTGGCCGAAGAGCTCCCGAGCGCGATTGCGGGCGACGTGAGCCTCGTCGTCGGCTCGCTTCGGAGCATCGACGTCATCGCCGACGCCGCGCGCCAGCTCGGCACGGTCGCCAAGGTGCACCTCAGCATCGACACCGGCATGCACCGTGTTGGCGTCATGCCCGACGAAGCGCGCGCGGCCGCCGTCGCCATCACCAACAACCCGCACCTCCACCTCGAGGGCGTGATGACGCACTATGCAGTCTCCGACGTCGAGGAGGGGCGCGAGTTCACCGGGCAGCAGCACGACCGCTTCGCGCAGGCCGTCGCGGAGGTGAAGCAGGTGTGCGATGTGCAGTGGGTGCACTCGGGCAACTCCGGCGCCATCTTGAACCACGACTTGGGTGATGACAACGCCATTCGCCCGGGCATTGCGCTGTATGGGTCCGCCCCAGACCTCAATCGGGATGAGCGGGGGCTGCTGGAACCCGTCGCGCGCTGGACCTCACGCGTCACACTCGTGAAACCCATCAACGAAGGCGACGGGGTCTCCTACGGGCTCACCTGGCGCGCCCCGCGTGACACCACCATAGCCACGGTCGCCGTTGGGTATGGCGACGGGTTCTCCCGGCTGAACTCATCGCGCGGGCGGGTGCTCATCGACGGGCACTCGTACCCCGTCGTGGGGCGCGTGTGCATGGACCAGATTCTCGTCGACCTCGGCCCCGAAACCGTCATCACCGAGGGCGCCGAGGTGGTGCTGCTGGGCGCGTCCGGCAATGAACGCATCACGACGCACGAACTCGCCGACCTCATGGGCACCATCTCCTACGAGGTGACTTGCCTCGTGACGCCGCGGGTGACGCGTCGGTACATCTCAGGACGCTGAGGTTTTCGACTTCGGGCGACGGTTCGGCAGTTCGGCCAGGGTGTGATTGGCGATATGCCTGGTGGTCCACGCATCGACGGCAGCGCCGACGCCGCCCCCTACTAGCGGAATCCCTTTCAACACCATGAGCCCGAGTCGTTTGCCGCCCACGGCGCTGAGGGCCCGCTCGAGGAGGGCCTTCGCGACGGCGCCGTCGAGGTTGTCGTCGAACACCGGCGCGGTGGCCACCATGAGCGGCGAACTCGGCAGCACACCCTTCGCGACGAGCGCCTGGCCGGCCGAGGGGCCAAGCATGCACATCAAGATGGCGGTGCGCACGCGCGGATCAGCCAGCTCATAGCCGCGAAGGTGTGCGACGGCCGCAACCATCCTCGCCTGCACGAACGACGACGCGGCGACGTTCGCGGGGATCGTCACGACGGACATCAGCAGCCCGCCCCAGTTCGTCGCGAATCCCTGGCCGCCCGCGAGCGTCAGGTGTTGCGTCACGACGGCGCGCACGGCCGCGTCGTGGTCGCCGGCCTTTTCGAGCTGTTGTTTCGCGACGGTTTTGGCACCCGCGAGCCCACCCTTGCCGGTGATGGCGAGTTCGAGAATCTGATGAAACACGTCGGCGGACATGTGTTCAGCATTGGCAAGTTGGTTGTTGTCCATGGCGCTCCTCCACCTCCAAGGTTCGCACATGGAACCAAGCATCGTCGCGGTGGCCACGGCTGAGGGGCGGTGCAACACTGGTTGCATGCTCAGCACCATCTTCGGCGATGCCGCAACCTGGCCCGACCAGGACCTCATCGGCATCTCCGAAGAATTCGACGCGCACATCACCGTCGAGGCGTACGCAGCCGGGGTGTTCCCGATGCCGGTCGAGGGAATCATGGGTTGGTGGTCGCCGGTGCGCCGGGGGGTGTTGCCGCTCGACGGCATGCGGGTGACACGCAGCCTGAGAAAGTCCGCGAAACGCTACGTGACAACGGTAGATGCTGCGTTCGCCGACGTGCTTGAGCGCTGTGCCGACCCGTCGCGCGACGGCGCCTGGATCGACGAACGCATAGCCACCTGCTACCGCCAGCTGCATGACGCGGGCGTCGCGCACAGCGTCGAGGTATGGACCCCCGACGGCACCCTGGCCGGTGGTCTGTACGGCGTCCACATCCGTGGGCTGTTCGCAGGCGAATCCATGTTCCACAACCCTGACGTGGGGCGCGACGCGTCGAAAGTGGCGCTGCTGCGCCTCGTCGACGAATTGCGCGGCGCAGGGGTGAGGCTGCTCGACGTGCAGTGGCTCACCGACCATCTCGCCACGCTAGGGGCCGTAGAGATTCCACGCGACGAGTACCTCCGTCGGCTCTCCGACGCGCTCGAGCGCGAGACGCGCCCGTGGCCAAGCCACCAAGAATGAGACTCGCAAACGCGGCGGGCTCACCGTCGACGAGCCCCGAACACAACAAGAAAGGGCCCGGCCGAAGCCGGACCCTTTCAAAAATGTTGCCTGAAACTCAGGCCCAACGCGACTGGTTCGAACGCTCGGTGGCGTCGTAGCCGTCGGCGATGTTGCCGAGGAGCACGGGCATGCGCTGGATGATGTCGTTCTGGCGCTCAGCGGAACGGTCCCACTGCTCCTGCACTTCCTGGTAGGCGTGGCGGGCGTTGTCTTCCCACTGCGCGAGCGAGGTGCGGAGTTCGCCCTTCAGGGTCTCGAGCATTTCGACGAGTTCCTTGTGGGCGCGCTTCAGGGAGTTGATGCCTTCCTGGAGGCCAGACTGGGAGTATACGGTTGCGTCGCTCATTATTGATTCTCCTTAAGAATGATGTAAGTACGGGTAGATCAGATGGAGCCGATGAACTTGTTGGCCTCTTGCAAGTTCTCATCCTCACGGATGGTGTAGTCGCGGTGCGTCTCGGTCAGAGCGGAGTGGATCTGCTCGAGACCGTTCTTGACCTTCTCGTACTCCTCATCGAAGCGCTGGTAGCCGTTCTGGAAGGCGGTGGAAGCCTTACCGGTCCAGGCAGCGGCGAGGGTCTGCATCTCGCCACGGAGACGGGTCTGGAGAGCCACGATCTGCTGGTGCTTGGTGTCAATCTGCTGCGCAGCCTTGTTCATTTCGGCGCGGTCTACGGACTTGTTGACCATGATTTCATTCCCTTCGACGGTTACGCCGGTGCGATCCGGCATCGGTGGCAACTTCGAATCACTCGGGGCTGCCGTGCTGTCGGGTATGACATTACGGACGGAGGGGGTCACTGCCAACGGTTTTCCTGACTCTTGCGCCGAATCGAGTAGGAATACCTAGACGCGCATGGGTGATGCCTAGTTCCCGCCGGGGGGTCCCTGCTCACTCAACGAGCGCACGTTCTCAAGCGAGAGGCTGGTGCCCTCGGCGAGCCCGTCGGGAATCTGTGACAGTAGCCCGCCCGGCACGGGAACGGGGGTGACGCCCTTGTAGCCGAGCGCGGCGCGGGCCTCCGTCGTAGGAATTGCGTACTTCTTGCGATCCGTGACGAGGAACGTCGCGGTGTCATCTTCCTTCGACGACGCGTTGCGCAACAGCGCACCCGTCAGCGTGGGCATCTCGAGGTAGTCGAATGCGTTACCGACGGCCACACGGAAGGTCGAAGGCAGCTTGGGGGTGCCGTCGCCGTAGCTGATGGTGGGAGTGTCTGGGCTCTTGGCAGTCCACGTCGCGCACACGGATTTGGATTCCACGCTCGCATCCTGCGGGGGGCCGACGGGGCGGTCCCACGGCACGTCGGCGCTGCGGCGGTCGGGCAGGTTGAAGCGGTCAATGGACTTGAAGTCGCGCGAGCTGAGCGTTCGCACCGCCCCCGCGTTGCCCTGGTGGTACTTCTGGATGAGCGCGTCCGCGTCGAGGTAGGAGATGCGCACGATGCCTTCGGCGGTCTGTACGAAGTACTGGTCCTGGTTTTCGTTGTTTGGCGACGGTGCCCGCCCGATGTCGCCGCGCGCCATCCCGGAAATCCAGCGACCGTTATCGTCGCCGAGGCCCTGGATTTCAAGGGGCTGAATGGGCAGACCCTCGGGCATTGCGGCGATCCAAGCGTTGCCGACGGGGATGCGCGGCAGGTCGGTGACCATGGCGAGGCCGCTGTTCGTCGGATCAGTCCACAGGCGGTGCTTCTTGCCGCCGAAGATGAGGTACTCGGAGTGGTCTGAGTGCTGCGCGACGAACGCGAAGCTGGAGGACGCCGGGTTGGGGGCGTCGAAGTCGAGTGTCACGAAGCGCTCGCCACCCAGATTGGGTGCCGTCGAGCACATCTTCAACGGGTGGGCGGTCATGTTCTTCGGATCGGGGAGCTGGCGCGGTGCACCGGGGATGCCCTCCATGGGGGCTTGCTCGAGGCCGCTGAGCGCCTCGGTTTTCACGTTCGCGGTGTTGGGCATGCCGCCGCCTTCTTCGCTGGCGGCCTTCAACCGTGCGGAGGCGACGTCGGCCATAGGAATGAGCATGTCGCCGCCCTCATCGTAGATGAACAGCGCGCCTGACTGGGTGTCGGAGATGACGACTCCGGTGCTCTTCCAGTTCGGGTTCGAACCGGGCTTGATGAGGCCGAGGAGGGTGTAGCCCGCCACCAGCACGATGCCGAGCAGGACCGAGACGAAGGTGGCCATGCCGACTCGGCGCAGCGGGGGCGTGGGGTCGTCGGGATCGCGGTTGATGAACGACGCGATCATCCGGCGCGACGTGAACGACTGCGCCTTGAGGAGGTCCTTGCGTGTCGCCATTTCTACCCTCACTACTTGACGGTGCGGGGCCAGATTAGCCTGCGAACGGTGCGCGAGCGACGTCGGAAGTGCCGTGAATGCTCCGGCCAGGCTCTAGAGTTACGCACGGACACGGTCTCGAAAGGACGCCATGTTGAAGTCTGCTCCGGCTGCGAAAGCGCAGATGCCGCTGCGTGCGCGTTCGACGCGGCACATTCCCCTCGTGGTGTTCTGGCAGATCATGATCGTCATCGCACTCGCGCTGGCCGCACTGCAGCAGCCGTGGACGTGGGTGCTCGCGGGGGTGACGTTGCTCGTCGGGCTGTTGTTGACGGTGCCCGTGAACGGCCGCACGATTCCGCGCACGATTGCTCATCGTCGGGCGTTCGGGCGGCGTAGGAAGCGGTTCACTGAGGCGCCTGATCAGCCGCAGGATCTCGTGCCGCTGGCGCAGTGGCTCAGGGAGCTCGAAATCACGCAGATCAAGGATGCGCACGACGGCGAGATCGGCGTCGTCGCTGACGGGAAATCGTGGACGGGCATCGTCGAGCTCACTTCAGACCTCAACATGTTCTCCGACCGCGGCAACCTCCTCAACCTCGACGAGCTGGCGCAGCTCACCAAGCAAGACGACGTGATCTTCGCCGGTATTCAGGTGGTGACGTTCACCGTCGGGGCACCGACGCGAGCCATGCTGCCGCCCGATTCGCCCGCCGTCGCGTCGTATCTGGAGATTTTGGGCGACGAGTACCCGCCCCCGGCGGTGCGACGGACGTGGATTGCGCTGCGGCTCGACCCGCGACTGTGCCTGGAGGCGGTGGGGCGTCGCGGGCTCGGGCAAAACGGTGTGTTCGCGACGCTGCGCTTTGGGCTGCACCGCGCGCAGGCCATGCTGAAGCGCCAGGGGATCAGCACTGAGCCGCTCGATCCGAATCAGATCGCCGACGTGCTCGCCACGTGCACGGGGGTCGGCCCCGAGCCGCGCGAGGAGCGCAGCCGCGAGGAGTGGGACAAGTGGATCTGCGACGGGCTTACCCACGAGGCGCGCGAAGTGCAGCACTTCGGCAAGGACGCGAGTCAGGGATACCAGGCGCTGCTCGACGCCGTCGCCGCCGCGCCCGCGATGATGGCCCTCACGTCGTACACCGTTTCGCCGGGTGAGCCGGCGCGTGGTGCGGTTCGGCTCGTCACCAACGACGACGAGCAGGCGCGCGACGCCGACGAGGCCGTGCAGACGGTGCTGCCGCCATGGGTGAAGCTGGGCCCGCGCGGAGGTTCGCAGGTGCCGGGATTGTTGGCGACCGTACCGCTGGGAAGGCAGGTGAACTGATGTCGACCGAATCATTGCAGGCGCTCGCGCCCGGGCGTGAGTCGGTGGCGTCGGTGGTGAGCACCGGGCCGTCGGGGCTGCTGCTGGGCAGGGGGCCTGGCGGGCCCGTCGCGGTGCGGCTGTTTCGTCCGCAGCCGACGCGGCTGTATCTGGCTGTGCCCGAGTACATGCGGTGGCTGATCGCGTTTCGCGCGGTGTGTTTGGGCGCGCACCTGTCCGTGCTGGCGGAGGACCATCGCGAGTGGTTGGCCTTGGCCGACACCATCCGGGCGTGCGGGGGCACCGTCGACTTGCTGCGTGACACCGAGAATGTGCCCGGACAAGGGCGACCGTTTCGGCCGAGCCTCATCATCGACGACATGGATGCCATCCAGCCGACGCATCAGCTGGGCGCGTGGCAGGCCATCGCGCGGATCGGCGACCCGTCGGAGAGCAAAGCCGTCGGCGAGCTGCGCAACAGCGACATCGCCATCCTCACCCCGCTGGACAGCAAGTCGAGCGAGAACATCCGACGGGCCTACGCGCTGCCGTCTTCCCAGGTCAAGGGCGCCCAGGACCTGGGCGAGACCGAGGTGGTGCTCGCCAGCGTGCGGCGCCTCGCGCGAGTGATCGTTCCCCCCAGCCCGATGGAATACCGCATGCTTTTCGGCTCCTGACCGCGCTGTTCTCGGTGGTTGAGCCTCCCGCGCAGCCCCGATGGTTGAGTAGCGAGCGCAGCTCGCGTATCGAAACCCCGGAACGTCTCGATACGCGGCTTCGCCGCTACTCGACGATCGGGGGAAGAGCCCCCTGCTGCGCCCAGTGGTTGAGCCGAGCCGAGCCAGCCCCGTGCGGGAGACGTTCGTGCCCGGAGAACTGCAAAACTCGCCAACAGTGAGAGCACTCAAGCGTGATTGCCGCAGGAGGCGTTCCGCTGTTGGCGAGTTTTGCAGTTTGTCGGTGGATGATTTCGACTCGCGGGCCGCGCCCGCAGCTCAATCATCGGATGGCTGGTGCTGTCTGCCCCGGTGGTTGAGTAGCGCCGAAGGCGCGTATCGAAACCACTACTGGCATGACGACGTCGTCAACAAGGAATGTGGGATTCCACCGAAAACGGTGGAATCCCACATTCCTTGTCGTCAACGGTCCCTCGCAGGCCTCAGAAGTTAAAGAGGCCTCGGAACCAGACGTAGAAGTTCAGCACGCCCAGCATGAATGGGACGATGCCGATGATCGCGAGCCACTCGAAGATGTCGCCCCAGCGGCCCCACGTCGGCGACAGCACGCGCTTGTGCCAGGCGGCTGAGTAGTGTGCGAAGAGGTACCCAATGAGCAGCGTGATGCCGAACAGCACGCCGAGGCCGACGTAGCTCGATGTGAGGCCGTAGGCGATGGAGACGAGCCCGAGCCCAAAGATGATCGTTCCGCTCAGCACGAGCGCCATGCGCTGCGACAACCCGACGAACGCACGGGCGCGCAGCAGGAACGCCAGGCCGACGCAGATGATGAGCGCCACGGCCCACCACGTGCCGTTGGTGATCGTAATGAATGAGGCGGCGACGGCGGTGGCGCTCGTGCCCATGAGCATGCCGCCGAGGAGTCGGTCGGCGAAGAGCGCGCGGCTCACGATGTCCGACTGGACGGGGGTCTCGTCGGCGAGCATCGCCTCGGTTGTAACCGGAAGGTTCGGCAACGCGATGCCCGCGATCTTGTAGCTGAGCGACGGCATGAACGTCGTGACGAGGGCCATCACCGCCATGGTTCCGGCGGCGACCTTATCGTCGTTGCCGTAGTTGAGCGCCATCACCGACGATGCCGCGAGCATGAGCGCCCCGAACAGGGCCGCGGCGAACAACGGCATGGTGTGGACACGCGCGGCGAGCGCATTTGACGCCGCCGCGAGCAGGATTAGCGACGACGCCATGAGGATGTGGATGTGGAGGGCAGCCTCGGTGGCGATGACGTTCGGCAAGTCCCATCCGACGAGCGCCGCCAACGCCACGCTGATCCAGGCCAGGACGGTCGCCGTCGGTTTTTCTCTGGCGGCGCGTGCCAACGACACCGCAGCGATGAACGCGCCGAACGACAGCAGCGCCGTCGCGATGAGCACGAGCCCTTGCACGAGGCGGCGTTCGTCGGAGGTGCCGAGTATGAGCAGCAGCGGCATGCCCAGCAGCACCGCTGACAGGCAGATGAGCCCGATGGTGCGCGAGTGGCGGTGTTGCCACGAGGGGCGGGAGTTGGTGGCGCTGGCGACGGCGTCGACGACGTCGTCGAAAGCAGCGTCGGGGATGGCGTTCTCGCGTTGGCGGAGGTGGAGCGTCTCGCCGTCGCGGATGCCGAGCTTGCTGATGGGGGCGTAGAGGTCGAAGGGGTCTTGCCCGAAGCGTTGCAGCACCCACGCGTGGACGGCGTCGGTGGGAGTGTTCGACTCGAGACCAGCGAACTTGAGAATGCTGGGGAGCAGCTCACTCAGCGTCACGGAACCGGGGAGGGCCAAGTCCACGCGCCGCGCCGATGAGATGATCGTCACGCGCGCGAGGTCTTCCTCTTGCACAGGGATGCTCACAGTAGGTCACATTAGTTGCCCGACGGGTTCAGCACACCTCGAATCTGACGGCCGGCTGAGTAACGCCGCGTCGCGCCGCGAGCTGGGGCGGGTGGTTCGTCGGCGGGATGGCTGGCTCCCCAGTAGGGTGTCCTCATGGGAAGCGTGAACCTCAAGACGATTGCGGAGCAGGCGGGTGTCTCGCTGGCGACGGCGTCGCGGGTGCTCTCCGGCAGCGACTACCCCGTGAAGGACGAGCTTCGCGAGCGGGTGGAGCGAGTGGCCGCTGAGCTCGATTACGTGCCGAACGCCAATGCGCGCGGTCTGCTGCAGGGGCGCTCGCAGACCGTCGGGGTGCTCGTCGGTGATGTCTCCGATCCGTTCTTCTCGACGATGATCGGCGGCATCCACGAGGTGGCGGCGAAGGCCGGCTACATGGTGACTATCGTCAACACGTACCGCGATCCCAGCAATGAGCTCGACGTGCTGCGTCGGCTTCGCGCCCAGCGTGTCGACGTGATGATCGTCGCTGCGTCGGGATTGGACGACCCTATTCACTCCGATGCGCTCGACAAGAGCCTGGCGGCATTCGTGAAGGGGGGCAATTCCGCCGTGCTGATCGGGCCGCACGAGGTGAGCGCTGATCTGAGCGCGTCCAGGATCGACGTCAACAACCGCCTCGCTGCTCGGCAGGTGGCCGAGCATCTGCACGAGCTGGGGCATCGTCGGGCAGCTCTCCTAGCGGGGGACTCGAACCTACTCTCCATGGCCGACCGCATCGCCGGGTTCCGCGACGTGTTCGGCGATGGATTGGTCGTCCGACGCACTCCCCCCACCCGCGACGGCGGCCACGACGCATGCGTCGGGCTACTTGACTCCGACGACGCAGCCGAGCTGACAGCGATCGCCACCACCGCTGACCAGATGGCCTTCGGCGTGCTCGCCTGCTTGCGTGAGCGGGGCATCTCCGTGCCCGAACAGATGTCCGTCACCGGTTTCAACGACATCGAGTTCGCCCGCGACACCGTCCCCCCGCTCACGTCGGCGCATCTGTCCCTCGACGAAGTGGGCCGCCTCGCCATGGACATGGGCATCAAAGCGCTCGACGGTGTCCCCAGCCGAGTGGAGCTCACACCCGAACTGCGCGTACGCGGCACGACGGGGAAGCGCGCCTAGACCGCTCAAGCCACGTCGCGTTTCCACTCGTCGAGGTGCTCCGCGATGAACGTTTCGTCAAGCAGCTCGGGGTAGCGCTCGCGCATGAGCGCGATGCGGTCGGCTCGAGCACCTCGGTGTCAGATAGGCAGCGCGATGATGCGAGCAGCCCCTGTTGGCGCAGCAGGTCATTGACGCCTGCGATCGACCCGGCAAAGCGGTGCTCCAGGTCGAACAGAGCCTGGTTGATGTCCACCATCGCAGTGGCCGTCGCGAGCACGTCCTGATCGACGGGGGAGCCGTTCCCGTCCCAGATCCGGCGCGTCAGGTCGACGGCTGCCTTCGTGCCCACTGCCCACTGGCCGAGGAGGCCGCCGGAGAAGCGAAGCTCCTTGTCAGCCACGTGGTAGGGGAGGAGTAGGTCGGCGACGATGGCGTCGTCGTTACCGGTCAGCAGGAGCACGTCGTCGCGACCACTGCGCAGGATCTCCTCGGCGACGGCCTTCGCGCGGGCGAGCGTGCCGGCCTCGGTGCGATCGGTGAGCCCGTAGGGCGACAGCAGCGCGGCCACGTAGCCGAGGTCGCTGGCCATGGCGGCCTCCGTCGCGGCCTGCTCGGCATCTCCGGCAATGCCCGCGACGAGGCTCGTTTCTGGCCCGAACTGCTGGACGACGTCGGCAGCCTCCGCGAACACGCGGCGCAGCACGTCGTGATCGTGGTGAATCTCGAACTGCGTGGTGTGCACGGCTACGCCGACGCCGCTCGCGCCGCACGCGGCATAGTACCTAGTCAGGAGCCGTTGCGCGGCCAGTCCGGCGTTCCCTCCGCCGTCACGGCGAGGGGTGCGCCGGCATGACGTATGGCGGTGTGCCAAAGAGATGCATCAGAATCCTCCGTCGCGTCGCTGGAATTTCGTGGGCTTACCGAGTGCGCGGCCGCCGTCGGATACCCACTTCGCCACCCACTCGATGATCGTCGCGGGCGCGACGCTGGGGTAGCCGAAGAGCGCGTGGCATTTGGCGGCGTTGCTGAGCAACGCGGTGTCGGCCTCCTCGCCGATGATCTGCAGATCCCAGCCCGCGTGGGCGGCGAGCTGCTCGGCGATGGCCCTCGTCGAGAGGGTCTCGGGACCGGTGCCGTTGAGAATCTCCGCCGGCGTGCCGGCAAGCTTGAGCGCCTGCCATGACCATGCATTCGAATCACGTTGCCAGACCACATTCACGGCCGGCATCGTCACGTCGACGGGTTCCCCCGCGGCAATCGTCTGCGCGATGTCGGCGATCACCCCGTAGCGCAGCTCGCACGCGTAGTTGAGGCGGTAGATGGTTGTCGGGGTGCCCCACCGCTCTGCGACCTGCGCGAACGCCTGCTCGCGGGCCGCGCACGACTGCGCGTACATGCCGACGGGCCCGATCGGGTCGAGCTCCGTCGCGCCACCGGTGTTGGTGGGGCGCAGGGGATAGACGTTCCCCGTCGAGTACGCCACCGTCGGCACGCCCCGATACCGCGACGCACAGAATCCCGGCACCACCGCATTGATCCACCAAGTGATCGACGGGTTCGCCGTGGAGCCGAACTTGTGCCCGAGCAGGTACATCACCGCGCCAGCGTCGGGAAGCTGTTGCCACGCATCCGGGTCGCCGAGGTCGGCGGCGATGGTTTCGATGCCGTGTTCGTTGAGGCTCCGGGCCGCTTCCTTGTCCGACCACCGCGACACGCTGATGACCTTCGACGACGAACCGGCCTCGTCGAGCGCCTTGCGCGCCATGCGCGCCATCGTCGGGCCAACCTTGCCGCCACCGCCGAGAATGACGATGTCGCCGTCGACCTTCCCGAGCGTGTCAATGACCCCGGGCGTGGGCTGCGAGAGGAGCTCGTCGAGCTCGTTCTCGGAGCTGGGTGGTGCGTCGTACATGGGCCCTCCTGAAGCTTCGTTGCTGCACACTATGGTAAAGCTTTTCTCAAGCGCCTGCAAGGGCTATTGCCCACTGTTTACCTCGCGTGAGGCGAGGAGGGTTATAGTGCTAGAAAAGGTTTCCTTACGGAAGGGGCGCCGGTGCCTAACTTCTTCATACAACTCGCCGAGGACACCCGTCGCATCACCCTCGACTGCGACGTCGTCGCGGGGCTGTGGACCTCGCGCCCAGACGTCGACGGGTCTCCCGCCGCCATCGACCGCATCCTCGCCCGCGGCGGAATCGACTCCGCGCTCGTTTCGTCGGCGCGCGGCTGCTGGTACGACGAGGACGGCGCCGTCGACGAACTGCGCGCCTGGGCCGAGCCGCGTCGCGCCGCTCGCCGGAGCCCTGCTCACGGTGGGGTGCGCCGTCGCGATCACCAAGCCGGCGGTCACCTGCCACGACGAACTCGCCGCGCTGGAGGCGGCGGTGGCGGGGCGCGAGGAGCGCGTGCTCACCACCTCGATCCTGCGCTTCGCCCCCGACCTAGCGGCCGTGACGGGCCCCGTCGCGCAGGTGCACGTCGTCGCTGCCCACGACATCGCCTACTGGGCCGCCCCCGAATCCCGCTGGCAAGACGAAGCCGGCGGGCTCGTGCCCATGATGGGAGCCCACGCCTTCGAGCTGCTCGAAGTGGTGCTCGGCCCGACGGTGCGCGTCACCGGATGCGTCGCCAGCAAGGCCAGCGACCTGCCCCTGACAAGCCCTGACGTCGCCTCCGGCACCGCGAGCAACGCCGACGGGGTGCGCGCCACATTCGAGATCGACGGCACCGTCTCTGGCCAGGCGTACCGCGTCGACTACACCGACGCCGACGGTCGGCACTCCATCCGAATCGGCGCGAGCGGGGGAGCTGACCCGTTCGGGTCCGAAGCCATGACCCGCCACCTCCTCGCCATGGCCGACGGCGCCCCGAGCCCACTGGCCTGGGACGACACCGCGGCAGTGCTGCGCGCCGTCGCCGACGCCCGTCGCTTCGCCGAAGCCGAACACTGAACACTGACGAAAGGAACACCCATGACCATGACCGCCCGAGTCATCGTCGCTTTGAGCACCGCATATCGCGAATTGCTGTTCACCCCCGACGCATGGCGCCGGCTCGACGAGCTCGCCGACGTCGATGTGCTGCCCGACGACGCCACCGCGCTGCCCGAGAGAGTGTGCAGCGAATACGACGTGCTCATCACCGGGTGGGGTACGCCCCAGCTTCAACGCGTCGACGGCGATCGGCTGCGCCTGATTGTGCACACCACGGGTTCGTGGCGGGAAGCACTCGGGCCGGACGTGTTCTCGTCGGAGGTGGCCGTGAGCCAGGCCGGCAGCGACCCCATGGCCCGCGCAGTGGCCGAGTTCGCGCTCACCATGGAGCTCGTGCTCCTGCGCGAGGTGCACTCCTACGATCGCGGCATACAAACCACCCGTGACTACGCCGCGAGCCGTCACCCGGAGTTCGGCACCGCCATCCACACGGTGCGCCACGGGCTGATCGGGCTGAGTCGAGTCGGGGTCTGGCACGCCCGGATGCTGCGAGGGCTCGGCTGCGAGGACATCGTCGCCTTCGATCCCTACTTCTCACCCGAGCGCGCCGCCGAACTCGGCGTGCGCCTCGTACCGCTCGACGACGCCTTGGCCTCGCCGGTCGTCGCCATGCACGCTCCCGTGACACCCGAAACACGCAGGATGCTCGGACGCGAGGAGTTCGCGCGCATCCCCGACGGCGGCATCTTCCTCAACACGGCGCGGGCGGCCGTCGTCGACGGCGATGCCTTGGAGCGTGAACTCATCGCTGGGCGCATCCGAGCCGGGCTCGACGTGTTCGACGAGGAGCCGTTGCCGGCGGACTGCGTGCTGTATGGGTTGCCGAACGTGCTGCTCACTCCGCACGTGGCAGGCGCGACCCGCCAAGCATGCTGGGAGCAGGGAACATGCGCCGTCGACGAGGTGGAGCGCCTTCTTGCCGGCGAGCGGCTGCTCTTCGAGATGGAGAGGGCAGCCGCCCAGCACCTCAGCTGATCTACCTCGGGCGCCGCGCGGCCCGTACGACGAGCACGTTGGCGACGCAGATGATCGCCAAGCCGGCAATCTCGAGCGCGCCGAATCGCTCGCCGAGGATGATCGCGCCCCACATCGACGCGGTTACCGGGTTGATGGACATCATCGTCGACGCGACGTTCATCGGCACTCGCCGGAGCGCCAGAAGATCGCAGGCGTACGGGATCGCCGACGAGAGCACCCCAGCCAGCACGGCGAGGAGGAGCACCGTCGGGTTGAGGTCTGCGGGTCTGGTGAATAGCAGGTTGAGGGGGATCAGGACGCTGAGCCCGATCACACTCGCCATCGCCGACGGCGTCAGGCCCTCCAGCTGTTGGCCGGCTTTGCGGGTGGCGAGGAGATAGAACGCCCAGCTCGCGGCTGCGGCGAGCGACCACAGTACGCCGGGAACGTTGACGTCGCCGGTTGGGTCCGTCACCAACACCATGCCCACCGCCGCGAGCCCGGCGGCCATCCAGCCGGGGCGGCTGCGGGCGGTCAGCACCGCGAGCGTGATGGGGCCCATGAGCTCGATGGTGACCGCCAGCCCAACGCCGATGTGGGAAAAGGCCATGTAGATGGTGAGGTTCATCGCCAGCAGCGGCGCGGCGACGAGCGCGCCCCACCGCCAATCCGCGAGCCGCGCGCGGCGCAGATGCTTCCACGCCAGCGGGATGTGCACGCACGCCTGCAGCGTGTAGCGGGCGAGCACCACGCCCAACACGCCAACCGCGGGGATGATCGCTGTGCCGATCGACGCCCCCAACTGCACCGAGAGCGCACCGAAAATCAGTAACAGCACCCCGACACTGAACGGTGAGAGGTTCGGGCGGGACACGGTCTCAGCCTAGACCTAACCCGATATCCACATTCGTTTGCCGAAAACGCCCCAAAACCCGGATTCTGGGAAACGAATGTGGATATCGGGTTAGAGGTCGCCATGACCCCCTGCTCACACTAGGTTTAGCTGCGTAGGTCTCAGGAGAGGGAGAGCGTAGATGGGTGTTGTCACCTTTCACCGCCCCAAGCGGGTGACCCCACCGGCGATGCCACGAGGCGACTTGCTCCTCGAATCGCCTCCCGAGATCCCCCCGCCGTCCCCCTCGAAGCCGTTCGGCGCGTTCCTGCGCATGCTTCCCATGGTGGCGGGCGCGCTCGCGATGGGCCTCATGCTCCTGGGCGGTGGTCTCGGCGGCGGAGGCGGCAACCCGCTGCGAGGCATCGTCATGGGCCTCTACGGCGTCTCCATGATGGGCATGATGCTGTCGCAGACCGGCCGCCAAAATGACGACCAGTCGGCACAGCTCGACGCCAACCGCCGCGACTACTTCCGCTACCTCGCCCAGACCCGCAAGAACTTCGCCAAAACCGCCGACGAGCAGCGCGCCTCCGTCGCCTACCGCCACCCAGCGCCGGATTCCCTCTGGACGGTCGTCGGCGGCATGCGCATGTGGGAGCGCCGCCCCGACGCGGAAGACTTCGGCTCGGTGCGGATCTCCGTCGGGCGTCAGCAGTCGGCCAAGCGCATCACCCCGCCGGAGTCGCAGCCCATCGAAGACCTCGAACCCCTCACCACCGGGGCGCTGAGACGCTTCATCCGCACCCACCGCGTGATCCAGTCGGTGCCGCTGGCCGTCGACCTCCGCGGCTTCCGCTCCATCCAGCTCATCGGCGACGAAGAGGCCTGCCGTGGCGTCGCCTTCTCGATGGTCGCGCAACTTGTCACTTGGCATGCCCCCACCGACGCGGCGCTCATGGTGGCCGCGCGGAAGGAAGTCCAGCCCGAGTGGCAGTGGGTGAAGTGGCTGCCCCACCTGCAGCACCCGTCCGAAACCGACGGTGTGGGCAGCCTGCGCATGTTCGCCACCGGCGCCAGCGAGATCTCCCAGCTAGGCACCTCCGCGCAGGCGGCGGACACACCGCCGTCGCTGATGGTGGTCGTCTCCGACGGCGTCGAGGGGGTCAATGCTCAGCAGTTCATCACTCCGCAGACGAAGGCGGTGAGCATCCACGTCACCGGCGAGCGAAAGCTCCCGCGCAAGCTGGAGCTGGGCGTTGCATACTTCGAAATCGACGGTGACCGCGTCATCTTGCACCGTCGGACGTCGAAGGTGCAGCACGCACAGACGCCGTTCGGCCGCCCCGACACCGTGAAGGGCGTGTACGTCGAGATGCTCGCCCGAGCCATGGCCCCGTACCGCATGCCGGAGTTGGTCACGTCGGATGAAGACGAAGCGGAAGAAGTGGTGTTCGAGCCGCCGAAGGACTTCCCGGCCATGCTCGGGATTGGTGATCCGCTCACCCTCGACCCCCGGCAGGCCTGGCGCCCCCGCCCGCTGCGCAACCACCTTCGCATCCCGTTCGGCACCGGCGAGGACGGCAACCCGGTGGAGCTGGATATTAAGGAGTCCGCGCAGGGCGGCATGGGCCCACACGGCATCTGCATCGGCGCGACGGGTTCCGGTAAGTCGGAGTTCCTGCGTACCTTGGTGCTCGGCCTTGCCGCGACGCACTCCACGGAACAGCTCAACTTCATTCTCGTCGACTTCAAAGGTGGCGCGACGTTCCTCGGCCTCGACGAGCTGCCGCACGTGTCTGCGGTGATCACCAACCTCGAGGACGAGCTCAGCCTCGTCGACCGTATGCAGGATGCGATTGGCGGCGAACTCGACCGGCGCATGGAAGTGCTGCGCGCCGCGGGCAACTTCAAGAACCGAGAAGACTACGAGAACGCCCGTCAGGCCGGCGCCGACCTCCCCCCGATGCCGAGCCTGCTCATCGTCGTCGACGAGTTCTCCGAGCTGCTCACTGCCCGCCCGGAGTTCATCGACTTGTTTGTGCAGATCGGCCGCGTGGGTCGATCCATCGCCGTGCACCAGCTGCTCGCCTCGCAGCGCCTCGAAGAAAACAAGCTGCGTGGCCTCGACACCTTCCTCTCCTACCGCATCGCGCTGCGTACCTTCTCACCGGCGGAATCGCGCACCGTCATCGGCGTGCCCGACGCGTACGAGCTGCCGACGCCGCCTGGTAACGGTTACCTGAAGTTCGACACCACCGGCATGACGCGGTTCAAGGCCGCGTATGTGTCGGGCCCGTGGCATGAGTCGCCGTCAGCGCGACCGGGGAACGCGCAGCCCATGGACGAAGGCGGCGTCGTCGAGACGAAGGCGTGGACCCCGCCGGTGCTGGAGTTCACCGTCGACTATGTGCTCCCGGTGGAACCGCCCGAGCCCGAACCCGAACCAGAGCCGGCGCTTCCGCCGACGCAAGATGCGTCGGAGCTGGAGGAGACGGCGAAGCCAGTAGCCACATCATCCGATGAGGAAGAGGAAGAAGAGACGCTCCTGTCGATCTGTGTGTCGCGGCTCAAAGGCCACGGCTGGCCGGCGCACCAGGTGTGGCTGCC
This sequence comes from Actinomycetes bacterium, assembly GCA_023443125.1. Classification (GTDB taxonomy): domain Bacteria; phylum Actinomycetota; class Actinomycetes; order Propionibacteriales; family Propionibacteriaceae; genus Arachnia. The sequence continues at coordinate 8,353 of JAEZVO010000036.1, read as the reverse complement.
GCCGCTCGACGACCCTCCGACGATGGACCAGCTCCTCGACGGCGTGGCCGAGACCCCGGACCGCGGCCTCCAAGCCACCAACCCCGCCTGGCATCGCACGCTGCGCGCGCCGATCGGCCTCATCGACCGCCCCCGCCACCAGCGCCGCGACCCGTGGGTGATCGACTTCTCCGGTTCCGGCGGCAACATGGGCGTCGCAGGCGGCCCCCAGGCCGGTAAATCCATGGCGCTACGTGCCGCCATCGCCGGCCTCGCGCTCACGCACACCCCAGAGGAAGTGGGCTTCTACTGCCTCGACTTCGGCGGCGGCGGTCTCACGTCGATGCGGAAACTCGTACACATGGGTTCGGTGACGGGCCGCCTCGACGTCGACCGTGTCCGTCGCACCATCGCGGAGCTCACCAGCCTGCGTGGCCAGCGCGAGCTCCAGTTCGCCGAGCTGGGCATCGACTCCATGCAGACCTACCGACGCGGACGCGCGGACGGCTCGATCCCCGCCGACCGATTCCCCACCGACGTGTTCCTCGTCATCGACGGCTGGCTCACCCTGAAAACGGAGTTTGAGACGCTCGAACCGCAGGTGCAGGCGATCGCCGCCGGCGGTTTGGGCTTCGGCATCCACACGTGGGTGGGCGCGGCGAAGTGGTCTGAAATCCGCGCAGCGACGAAGGACATGCTGCAAAGCCGCATCGAGCTGAAGCTCGGTGACCCGTTCGACTCGGAAATCGACCGCAAGGTGCAAGCCATCATCCCCGCCGGCCGCCCGGGCCGAGGCATCACGGAAGGGCCGCTGCACACCCTGATCGGTTTGCCCCGCGTCGACGGAGTCGAGAATGCCGACGACGTGGCCGACGGGCAGCGTGACTTCATCGAGCGCATCAACAACGCCTGGAAGGGCCCGCGCGCTGCCGAGGTGCGCATGCTGCCGGAGCGTTTCGATATCGACGAGCTCCCCGCCATCGAGCACGACGAGAAGGACCGTCGCATTCCGTGGGCGATCGACGAACAGGAACTCGCGCCGGTGTGGTTCGACCCCGAACACGAACCGCACCTGGCCATCGTCGGTGGCCCGGAGTGCGGCAAGTCGACGATCCTGCGCAACATCCTGCACGGCATCACCACGCGGTACACCCCGAAGGAAGCGAAAATCGTCATCGTTGATTACCGACGGTCGCTGCTCGGCGAAGTCGAGTCGGAGCACCTCATCGGCTACTACCCGTCGGCATCCGCAGCGACGGACAACCTGCGCCAGCTCGCCGAGGCCGTGCGCATGCGCCTACCCGGCCCCGACGTCACCCAGCAGCAGTTGCGTGACCGCTCGTGGTGGCAGGGCGGCGAGGTGTTCGTCGTGGTGGACGACTACGAGCTGGTCGCAACCCAGTCGGGCAACCCGATGGCCGCGTTCGCCGACCTCGTGAACCAGGCCGGCGACATCGGCCTGCACATCGTCGTCGCGCGCTCCATGGGTGGCGCTGGCCGAGCCATCTACGGCGACCCGATCATCGCGAAGATGCGCGAATCCATCAGCCCCGGCCTCGTCATGTCGGGCACGAAGGACGAGGGCGCCATGTTCGGCGAGGTGAAGGCGTCGCCGATGCCGCCCGGGCGCGGCACGCTCGTCACGCGCGCGTTCAAGGGCCTCGTGCAGGCGGCGTACCGCCCCGGCCCGGATGACAAGGAGGAGCAGGAGTGAAGCGACGGTGCATCCGCGTCGTCGCAGCTGTTGCGGCTGCGGTGCTGGGTCTCTCGCAGTGTTCCACGAACGCCTACGCCGCCGTCACGCCCTTCAACCCGAAGGAGTGCCACGTCGCGGCGAAGGGCACGGCGGCACCCGACCAGTCGTGGCACTTCGAGCGCCTGCAGATGAACCGCGTGTGGAAACTGGCGACGGGCGAGGGCGTCACGGTTGCTGTCATCGACACCGGCACCGCGACGGAGGGGTCGCTGTACCTTCAGGAAGCCGACGACAAGCGCTTCACCGCCTACGACATGCTCGGCGGGTTGAAGAGCAACGGCAACGAGCAACTCGACGAGTTCGACTGCCTGCACGGCACCAGGGTGACGTCGCTGCTCGCGGGCGGGCGGTCGAAGGATGGCGGGCCGCTGGATGGGCGCGTGGAGTTCTCCGGGATTGCCCCGAAGGCGAAGGTGATTACCTACCGTTCATTGTTCAAGTCGGAGGCTCCGAAGGAGGGCGAGGAGCAGACGGAGATGCCGCTCCAACCCACCACCGAGGCGGTGCTCGACGCGGTGAAGCGGGAGGTCGACGTCATCAACCTCTCGCAGGTGGTGAGTAATCAGGTTGAGGGGTTCGAGAATTTCCGTGACGCCATCCAACTGGCAGTTGACAGGGGAATTGTGGTGGTCGCTGCAGCGGGGAACAGCGGCCAGTTGCAGGGTGCTGCGGCGTTCCCGGCGGCGTTTCCGGGCGTGATCTCGGTGGGTTCGACGACGCGCAACGACACCGCGTCGGAGGGCAGTGCAGCAGGCGGGAAGGTCGACATCGGCGCGCCGGGCGAGGGGGTGCAGGCGCTGGACCCGTCGAACTACGACACCGTGCGCGGCATTGAGAGTCAGGTATATTCCGGGCCCATCACCGGCACGAGTTACGCCACGCCCATCGTGAGCGGCATCGTCGCGTTGATGATCGAGAAACAGCGTGCGGACGGGTTGTCGCGCCTCACACCTGCGGAGGTGCGGCAGCGGTTGATCGAGACGGCCGACCCGCCGCCGGCCGCCAACCCTGACCCACGCATTGGGGCGGGCATTGTGAACCCGCTGCGGTTGCTGTCGGGTGAGGTTCCGCAGATTTATCCCAACGAAGGTGCTGCGACGGAGCTGCCAGCCAAGCACTACCCGCCGTCGAAGGTGGTGGATCAGCGACCGGTGGTGATCGGCATTGTGCTCGGTATCGTCACGCTCATGCTGGTGGTGGGCGGCATCGTTCTGGCCATCGTCGTGCCGCAGGCGCGGAAGGTGTCCCGCGAGGAGCGTGGCCTCAAATGACGACGGCCGCGCGCCAGTAGGGTGGAGGAATGCACGGTTACTTCGGCCCCGCGGGCACGTTCACGCACCAAGCACTGTTGAGCATCACGGATGCGGAGGCGAAGCCGTATTCGTCGGTGGTAGGAGCCCTGGCGGGGGTGCGCTCGGGGGAGGTCGAGGCGGCGGTGGTGCCCATCGAGAACTCTGTGGAGGGCGGGGTGTCGGCCACGCTGGACGAGCTCATCAACGGCTCGCCGCTCATGATTCGTCGAGAGATCTTGGTGCCGGTGTCGTTTGGGCTGTACGCGCGTCCGGGTACGACGCTCGCCGACGTACGACACGTGCTCACGCACGGGCATGCGGCGGCGCAGTGTCGTCGCTTCCTTTCAGGGCTGAGCGACGCGACGGTCACCGAGGCCGGTTCGACGGCGGGCGCGGCGAAAGAGGTAGCCAGAGACGATTCGCGGCACGACGCGGCGGTGTGCGCTCGGGTGGCGGGGCAGCTGTATGGGCTCAGCGAGTTGGCGTGGCAGATCGAGGATAATTCCGGAGCCGTGACGCGCTTCGTCGAGGTGTGTCAGGCCGGGGATGCACCGGAGCGCACCGGCGCGGACAAGACCACGCTCGTCGCGTTCATGGATGAAGACCGCTCGGGTGCGCTGCTCGAAATCCTGGAGCAGTTCAAGGTGCGCGGCGTGAACCTGACTCGCATCGAGTCGCGCCCGACGAAGACCTCACTCGGTTCGTACTGTTTCTCCATCGACGCAGAGGGCCACGTCGCCGACCAGCGCGTCGCCGAGACACTCGAAGGGCTCGCGCGCATCTGCCCGCGCCTGTACTTCCTCGGTTCCTACCCGCGCGCCGACGGGCGCGCCCCGAAACTGGATGACCGCTTCTCCGACGAGTCGTTCACCGAGGCCGAGCGCTGGCTCGGGTCGGTCTCTCCGGGCCGGTGATGGTTTCTTCCCCGGTCATCGAGTAGGCCGCGGCGGTTTTTTCCCCGGTCATCGAGTAGGCCGCGTAGCGGCCGTATCGAGATGCGGGGGGATGGTTTCGATACGCGGCCTGCGGCCGCTACTCAACCACCGGAGCGGGGCGGCTCAACCACTGGCCGCAGTAGAGGACTCTTCCCCCGATCGTCGAGTAGCGGCGAAGCCGCGTATCGAGACGTGTCGACAGAAACAACTTCACAATCCGTACGCAGATTGACCTAACACCCCGAAATCGGGCTCTTCATCTCATCTGTGTACGGATTTTGAAGTTTCGTGGTGGGTGGGTTCGATACGCGCCAACGGCGCTACTCAACCACCGTCGATACGCGCCCTTCGGGCGCTACTCAATCACCAGAAGGGCGCGGTTTCGATACGCGGCCTACGGCCGCTACTCAACCGCCGAAAGGGAACGCCACTCAACCACCGGTGCTGGCGCGCACCCGCCGACCCTTCCCCCGATCGTCGAGTAGGGCCGAAGGCCCGTATCGAGACGCAGCCACTGGTTTCGACTCGGCCCTTCGGGCCGGCTCAACCATCGGGGGTGGGACCGGCCGGCTCAACCGCCGAGCGGACCACCACCTACGGCAGCGCCAGCTGCACTGCCTCGGGCCGCACCTGGAACGTGACGTCGGTGACGTCCCCGACGACGTCGCCGTCGATCTGACACGCCCCACCATCAGGCACCTCGAGACGCAACTGACTGCCGGTGTAGCGGGCGATGTTGGGCCCGTCGCCGGCCTCGAACAGCACGTCGCTGATCATCTGCGCCATGTCGAGCCGCGTACTGGGCGTGGCGACGAGCACGTCGAGCACACCGTCGCGGGCGCTCGCCTCAGGCATCAGCGACACACCCTTCTCAAGCTCGCCGACGTTGCCAATCGACACCAGCGACGCATCCACCTCCACCGGTGGCTGATCGTCGACGGTGAGCCGCACCCGCATCGGGTTGGCGTCGAGGTGCCGAGCGCCAGCCATCACATACGCCACTACCCCGACAGCCTTCTTAAGATCCTCATCGGTGTCGTTCATGATGTTCGCGTCGATGCCCACGCCGGCGAGCACAGCGGCGAACTGCACACCGTCGGGCAATTGCACCTCGATGAGGTCAATCGCGGTAGGAGCCTTCTCTAACCCCAGCCGCAGTGCCTGCTCCACGTCGAGCGGGATGCCCAGGTTCTTCGCGAGGAGGTTGCCGGTGCCCGACGGGAGGATGGCTACTTTCTGCCCGGTGTCGGCGAACTCTCCCAACACCACGCGCACGGTGCCGTCGCCGCCGGCGACGAGCACCACGTCGACGTCCTCATCGAGTGCCCGCCGCGCCATGGCGACGCCGGGGTCGTCGGCTTCGGTAGGCAGCCACACGACGCGCTCATAGCCGTACTCTTCGAGGGTCTGCTGCACCAGGCCGCGGAAGGTTTCGATCCCGACGACCTTGACGGGGTTGTAAATGACGGCCGCGGCGAGATCGTCGCCGCGCATCGACCTGCGCAGGACGTGCACGTCGGCCAACAGGTTGGCGAGGCTCGCTGCGAACCCGCCCAGCAGGGCGCCGCCCACAACGTCGGTCACCTGGTGCGCGCCCATCCACAGCCGATTCACCGCGATGACAAGCACCGCCGCCGCGCCCGCAACCACGGACGGCCACACTCGACGGCGCATCGTCGACAGCAACGTCGCCACCATCACGGCACCGGCCGTCCACATCGCCACGTGCATCGACGGGTACGCGAATCCAGGTTGCGTGATGGCCCCTGCAAACGGTGACTCCGGGCGCGCTCTGCCGATGCTGTGACGCATCAAGGTGGTGAGGCTGAGCGTCAGCACGAACGCAAGCAGCACCGCACCCGAGGCGGTGTAAAACCGGCGCCTGGACATCCACCACGCCACCGCCGCCGTGACGACGAGCAGCACCGGCCACGCAGTCACGCCCGCCACGATGGCGAGCACCTGGCCCAGGTTCGACGTCGGCTCCGGTGGAGTTATCCGCCACCATGCGTCGACGGTTTGGGGCAACCATGCAGTCCACACTGCGAAGGCGAGCACCAGGAGCGCGGCGGACGCGAGCGTGAAACCGCTTCGACGGAGTTGCTGCATAGGGCAACACTACTGGGGGGGGCGGGGCTCGGCGTGGAAGCGGATTTGCAAGTAGGGTGGGCTCATGATTGATCCCAAGCTGCTCCGCTCAGACCCCGACCGCATTCGCCGCTCGCAGGAAGCCCGCGGTGAGTCCGTCGAACTCGTGGACGAGCTCGTGACAGCAGACGAGGCGCGCCGCACGTCGATCGCGCGCTTCGAGGAGCTGCGCGCGCAGCAAAAGGCTGCTGGCAAGGATGTCGCCAAGGCGAAGGGCGACGAGAAGGCCGCGCTGCTGGCGAGCGTCAAGCAGCTCGCAGCTGACGTGAAAACCGCCGAGAGTGCGGTGAACGAGGCCGAAGAACGCTTCACCGAACTGTTCAAGCGCGTCGGCAACATCGTCCTCGACGGGGTCCCTCGCGGCGGCGAAGATGACGGCGAGATTCTCGACACGGTCGGCACACCCCGAGACTTCGCTGCCGAAGGCTTCGAGCCCAAAGACCACCTGGAGCTCGGTGAGGCGCTCGGCGCCATCGACATGGAGCGTGGCACCAAGATCTCCGGCTCGCGGTTCTACGTACTCACCGGCCTAGGCGCGCAGCTCGAGCTGGCCTTGCTCAACCTTGCGATGAGCAAGGCCCTCGAGTGGGGTTTCACCCCCATGCTTCCGCCAGCGCTGGTGAAGCCGTCGGCGATGGATGGCACCGGCTTCCTTGGTCAGGCCGCCGACGACGTCTATCACCTCGAGCGCGACGACATGTACCTCGTGGGCACTTCCGAGGTGGCGCTGGCCGCGTACCACTCGGGCGAAATCCTCGACGACTTGCCTAAGCAGTACGCCGCCTACTCGCCGTGCTTCCGCCGCGAGGCCGGCTCCTACGGCAAAGACACGCGCGGCATTTTCCGCGTCCACTGGTTCGACAAAGTGGAGATGTTCGTCCACTGCGACCCGGCCGACGCCGAGGCATGGCACCAGAAGCTGCTTGGCTGGGAGCGTGAGTTCCTGGAGCTGCTCGAGATTCCCTACCAGGTGCTCGACGTGGCCTCCGGCGACCTCGGCCTCTCCGCCGCCCGCAAGTACGACTGCTACGCCTGGCTGCCCACGCAACAGCGATACCGCGAGGTCACGTCGACGTCGAACTGCACCGATTTCCAGGCCCGCCGCCTCGGCATCCGTGGACGATTCGACGACGGCGTGAAACCCATTGCGACGTTGAACGGCACGCTGTGCGCCATGACCCGCATCATCATCATGCTGCTTGAGAACCATCAACAGGCCGACGGATCGGTGCGCGTGCCGGAGGCGCTCCGCCCATTCCTCGGCGGTATGGAAGCCCTCGTTCCCACCGCAAAGTAGCTTCCCACCTGGGCGTTTACCATACGTTCAGGTTTGCAGTAGGCGACGTTTGCCGTGCGGTGGCATGGTGGGTCGAACGATTCCTGAGAGGAGAAGGCAACGATGACCTTCACGCCCAAGTTGGTGGCGCTCGACATCGACGGCACACTCGTCGATTCGGCTGGCAATATGCCCGACGAGGTACACGCCGCGGTGAACCGTGCCGCAGAGCAGGTGCCGGTGGTGCTTGCGACCGGACGCGGTTGGCTCGCCACACAACCCATTTTCGACATGCTCGGTCTGCCTCCCGGGTGGGCTGTCTCGTCGAACGGTGCCGTACTTGTACACAACCCGCCCTTCGAGCTGGTGCATGAGGTGCTCTTCGATCCGGCAGAAACCATCCAGCGCGTCTCCGAGCTGCTCCCCAATGCCCGCATCTGCGTGGAACGCAACCTTGTGCGGTACGCGTCGCGGCCTTTCCCGGAAGGCGAGCTCGAGGGGGAGGTGCACATCGTCGGGCTCGATGAACTCATGTCCGAGCCGGTGTCGCGCCTTATCATTCGCGAACCCGAGGCCGACGGGGACAACATCTTTGGCGACCTCATCTCGGAACTCGGCATGCATGACGTGTCGTACTTCGTCGGGTGGTCGGCGTGGCTCGACATCGCGCCCAAGGGCATCCACAAGGCCACCGCGCTGCAGCGCGTGTGCGACGAGATGGGCGTCGAGGCGGGCGACGTGCTCGCGCTCGGCGACGGCTACAACGACATTGAGATGCTCCAATGGGCAGGCCGTGGCGTTGCGATGGGGGAGGCTCCCGACGAGGTACGCGCCGCCGCCGACGCGGTGACCAGCGGATTCGCGGAACTCGGCACCGTCGCAGAGCTCGACCGTTGGTTCGAGTGAGCACGAGACAGTTCCCAACCCACGCGGATAGGAAACGGGCCTCGCTACGTCTCTCGTAGCG
>JAEZVO010000031.1 GCA_023443125.1 Actinomycetes bacterium | reverse complement strand
GCCAATACTTCCCCAAAGGCACCGACCTCAGCCGATACAGCCAAGAAGACCTCGACTTCGTCGCTGACGAACTCAACCGACGACCCCGCCGCCGACTCGAATTCGCCACCCCCTACGAAGTACTATCCAAACACCTACCGTTGCAATGACCACCCGAAACCGCCGCGGCATAGGTGTCACTTGCCTAGCCGCGACGAGGCGTCGTCGGGAAGCAGGTGACACTTGATCCGCTCAGTTGCCGCACAGGTTGCAGGTGCCTGGGTGCGCAACCATGCCCGACGGAGCCCGCGCCGGGTGGGCGAGTAACCTGTCCGTACAAACGACGACGGGCGCCGGGCTGGAGCCCGACGCCCGCTCGCGTATGTTGGGTCACAAGACCCTGTCGGCTAGAGACTTCAGCGAATCTCGCCGAAATCCAGCTCGTCCAGAGGAACCGAAGCGCCCGAGCCATCGGATCCGAACGAGTAGTCGTAGGGATCGTAGGTCATCGTGTAGGCCTGCGCACGGGCCTCTTCCGTCGGCTCCACCCGGATGTTGCGGTAGCGGTCGAGGCCAGTACCCGCCGGGATGAGCTTACCGAGGATGACGTTCTCCTTGAGGCCGACGAGCGAGTCGCTCTTGCCCTGGATCGCGGCGTCCGTGAGCACCTTCGTCGTCTCCTGGAAGGATGCAGCAGACAGCCATGAATCCGTAGCCAACGACGCCTTCGTGATGCCCATGAGCACCGGACGGCCCTCGGCAGGGCGGCCACCCTCGGTGACAGCCTTGCGGTTGGCAGCCTCGTACACTGGTCGATCGACGAGCTCACCGGGCATCATGTCAGTGTCGCCCGACTCGATGACGGTCACTCGACGCAGCATCTGGCGGATGATGATCTCGATGTGCTTGTCGTGGATCGGCGCACCCTGCGTGGCGTACACCTTCTGCACACCGTCGACGAGGTACTCCTGCACCTTGCGCAGACCGCGGATGCGGAGCACGTCGTGCGGGTCGACCTGACCAGCAGTGAGCTGCTGGCCGATGGAGACATGCACACCGTCGGTGATACGCACGCGCTGGCCGTTGCCGTCCTCGAACTCGAGGCGCGTACGACGCGCGATGGGGTACTCGAGGTCTTCCCCTCCATCATCGCGAACGATGATGATCTTGCGGTTGCGGTCGCCATCCTCAATGCGGACGGTGCCATCTGCTTCCGCAATCGGAGCCTTGCCCTTCGGCTGACGCGCTTCGAACAGCTCCTGGACGCGAGGCAGACCCTGCGTAATGTCATCACCGGCCACACCACCGGTGTGGAAGGTACGCATCGTGAGCTGGGTGCCGGGCTCGCCAATGGACTGTGCCGCGACGATACCGACGGCCTCACCTACATCGACCACCTTGCCGGAGGCCAGCGAGCGGCCGTAGCACATCGCGCAGGCGCCGAGAGCGGACTCGCAGGTGAGCACGGAGCGCACCTTCACCTCGGTCACGCCGGCCTTCACCAGGTCATGGATGTTGGCGTCGCCCAGGTCGGCTCCAGCTTCCAGCAGCACCTCCCCATCGGGGCTGGTGACGTCGGCTGCCAAGCAGCGGGCGTAGACGGCGGTTTCGACGTTCGGGCTCGTCTCGACGGCAGCACCCTCTTCGAAGGGCTCCGCCGGCACAGCAATAACCTTGCCGGCCTCGTCGACACCAGGTTTCGTCCACTGAGCGATCGATTTCACCAGGCCGCGCGATGTGCCGCAGTCTTCCTCGCGGATGATGACGTCCTGAGAGACGTCGACGAGACGACGGGTGAGGTAACCCGACTCTGCGGTACGCAGTGCCGTGTCAGCCTGACCCTTACGTCCACCGTGGGTGGAGATGAAGTACTCCAGCACCGACAGACCTTCGCGGAAGTTCGACTTAATGGGGCGCGCGATGATGTCGCCCCTCGGGTTTGCCACGAGGCCACGCATAGCGGCGATCTGACGCATCTGAGTCATGTTTCCTCGTGCACCCGAGTCGACCATCATGAAGATCGGGTTGGTGCGCGTGAAGTTCTTGCGCATCGCTTCGGTGAGCTCTGCCGTCGCGTCGGTCCAAATGGAGATGAGTTCCTGGCGACGCTCGTCTTCCGTCACAGAACCGCGCTCGTAGAGGCGGTCGATCTTCGATGCCCGCTTGTCGTAGGCAGCGAGGATGTCAGCCTTGTCGGCCGGGGTCTGCACGTCGTGAATCGAGACGGTCACACCAGAGCGAGTGCCCCAGTAGAAGCCCAGATCCTTCAGCGCGTCGAGCGTCCGAACCGCCACCGGCGTCGGGTAACGCTCGGCGAGATCGTTGACGATCCTGCCAATGGCCTTTTTGCCGATGTGCTCGTTGACGTACGGGAAGTCGTCGGGCAGCACCTCGTTGAACAACGCACGGCCGAGCGTGGTTTCGATGACGACCGACCCATCGGCGCGCACCTTGTCGGCGTACTCAGCGGGGGGAACGACGTCGCGCAGGCGCAGCTTGATGGGTGCACCCACCTTCAGGTCACCCGCGTCGTAGGCCATGATGGCCTCGGCCACCGAGCTGAACGCCTGTCCGGCGCCCTCGAGCTCCGGACGTTCCATGGTCAGCCAGTAAGCGCCGATGATCATCTCGTGCGACGGCACCGTCACCGGGCGGCCATCCGCCGGCTTCAGGATGTTGTTCGTCGAGAGCATCAGCACACGCGCCTCAGCCTGCGCTTCGGCAGACAGCGGCAGGTGCACAGCCATCTGGTCACCGTCGAAGTCAGCGTTGAACGCAGCACACACGAGCGGGTGCAGCTGAATGGCCTTACCCTCAATGAGCTGCGGCTCGAACGCCTGAATACCCAGACGGTGCAGCGTAGGTGCACGGTTCAGCATCACAGGGTGCTCGGCGATGACTTCTTCGAGCACGTCCCACACGACGGGGCGATGGCGCTCCACCATGCGCTTGGCGGCCTTGATGTTCTGCGCGTGGTTCAGGTCGTCGAGACGCTTCATCACGAACGGCTTGAACAGCTCGAGCGCCATGGCCTTCGGCAGACCGCACTGGTGCAGCTTGAGCTGCGGACCAACGACGATCACCGAACGGCCGGAGTAGTCAACGCGCTTACCGAGCAGGTTCTGGCGGAACCGGCCCTGCTTGCCCTTCAGCATGTCGGAGATCGACTTCAGCGGGCGGTTGCCCGGGCCCGTGACAGGACGGCCGCGTCGACCGTTGTCGAAGAGCGAGTCGACGGCTTCCTGGAGCATGCGCTTTTCGTTGTTCACGATGATCTCGGGCGCACCCAGGTCGAGCAGGCGCTTCAACCGGTTGTTGCGGTTGATGACGCGACGGTAGAGGTCGTTCAAGTCGGACGTGGCGAATCGACCACCGTCGAGCTGCACCATGGGGCGCAGGTCCGGGGGAATCACCGGCACGCAGTCGAGCACCATCGAGCTCGGCGCGTGCTGGCCAGCGATGAACGCTCCAACGACCTTCAGACGCTTGAGCGCGCGGGTCTTGCGCTGGCCCTTCGCCGTCGCGATGATCTCGCGGAGGTTCTCTTCCTCAGCCTTCAAGTCGAACGACTCGAGGCGCTTCTGCACGGCCTCAGCGCCCATGTAACCCTCGAAGTAGCGGCCGAAGCGCTTCTTCATCTCGCGGTAGAGCGTCTCGTCGCCCTCGAGGTCTTGCACCTTGAGGGTCTTGAAGCGCTGCCATACCTCGTCGATGCGATCCAGCTGACGCTGAGCGCGCTTGCGGATCTGCTCGCACTCCTTCTCGCCCATGTCGCGGGTCTTCTTGATCGCGGACGCCTCGGCGCCTTCGCTCTCAAGCTGCGCGAGGTCTTCTTCCAGCTTCGTCATGCGCGCTTCAATATCGGCATCGCGACGCTGGGCAACCTGCTTGGTTTCCACCTCGACCTTGGCCTGCAGCGACGAGAGGTCGCGGTGGCGCGCTTCCTCGTCGACGGAGGTGATCATATGCGCGGCGAAGTAGATGACCTTCTCGAGGTCCTTCGGAGCGATATCGAGCAGATAGCCCAAACGGCTCGGCACGCCCTTGAAATACCAAATGTGCGTCACGGGTGCAGCCAGCTCAATGTGGCCCATGCGTTCGCGACGAACGTTGGAGCGAGTGACCTCCACGCCACAGCGCTCACAAATGATGCCCTTGAAGCGGACACGCTTGTACTTACCGCAGAAGCATTCCCAGTCGCGGGTGGGGCCGAAGATCTTCTCGCAGAAGAGGCCGTCGCGCTCGGGCTTCAGTGTGCGGTAGTTGATGGTCTCGGGCTTCTTGACCTCGCCGTGCGACCATTCGCGGACCTCGTCCGCAGAGGCGAGTCCGATGCGAAGTTCATCGTAGAAGTTGACGTCCAGCACGTGTTCTTCTCTTTCCCCTACTTACGTAGGTGGTGGTTCAAAAGTCTGAGTGTGTTTCGGATGGTGAAGTGGCTCAGACTTCGCCAACATCCATGAAGTTGTCGCTGCCGGGGCGGCGACCCAGGTCAATGCCGAAATCTTCGGAGTGACGGATATCATCCTCGGATTCGCGGAGATCAATGATCTTGCCGTCACCAGAAAGCACCTCGACGTTCAGGCACAGCGACTTCATTTCCTTCACGAGCACCTTGAACGACTCCGGGATACCGGGCTCGGGGATGTTCTCGCCCTTCACGATGGCCTCGTAGACCTTTACACGGCCGGGGACATCGTCGGACTTGATGGTGAGGAGCTCCTGCAGCGCCCAGGCGGCGCCGTACGCTTCGAGGGCCCACACCTCCATCTCACCGAAGCGCTGACCACCGAACTGTGCCTTACCACCCAGCGGCTGCTGGGTAATCATCGAGTACGGGCCGGTGGAGCGGGCGTGGATCTTGTCGTCGACAAGGTGGTGCAGCTTCAGCATGTACATGTAGCCGACGCCGATCTTCTCCGGGTAGGGTTCGCCCGAGCGACCGTCGAACAGGCGTGCCTTGCCCGTGCCATCGACGAGACGCTGCCCGTCGCGCGTGGTGAGCGTGTGCTCGAGCAGGCCGGTGATCTCGTTCTCCTCGGCGCCGTCGAATACCGGCGTCGCGACGCGGGAGTCACCCTCAACGCGGCCGATACCGACCTCAGTGAGGCGCTCAGCCCACTCTTCCTTCACATCCGTGACGTCCCAGCCGGTCTTCGCGAGCCAGCCAAGGTGGTTTTCGAGCACCTGGCCGACGTTCATTCGCGACGGCACACCGAGCGGGTTGAGGATGATGTCGACGGGGGTGCCGTCTTCGAGGAATGGCATGTCCTCAACGGGGAGGATCTTCGAGATGACGCCCTTGTTACCGTGGCGGCCGGCGAGCTTGTCACCGTCGGAGATCTTGCGCTTCTGCGCGACGTGCACGCGAACGAGCTGGTTCACGCCAGGTGGCAGCTCGTCGCCCTCCTCCGCGTCGAAGACGCGCACGCCGATGACCGTACCCTCTTCACCGTGCGGCACCTTGAGGGAGGTGTCGCGCACCTCGCGTGCCTTCTCGCCGAAGATGGCGCGCAGCAGGCGCTCTTCAGGGGTCAGCTCGGTTTCACCCTTCGGGGTGACCTTGCCGACGAGGATGTCGCCCGCGGCGACTTCGGCACCGATGCGCACGATCCCACGCTCGTCGAGATCCGCAAGCATCTCGTCGGAGACGTTGGGGATGTCACGCGTGATCTCTTCCGCGCCCAGCTTGGTGTCGCGCGCGTCGATCTCGTGCTCCTCGATGTGGATCGAGGTCAGCACGTCTTCCTGCACGATGCGCTGCGAAAGGATGATGGCGTCCTCGTAGTTGAGGCCCTCCCACGGCATGAACGCGACGAGGAGGTTCTTGCCCAGCGCCAGTTCGCCCTGGTCAGTACAGGGACCGTCGGCGATCGGGGTGCCCACCTCGACGCGATCGCCTGGCTTCACCAGCGGACGCTGGTTGATGCAGGTGCCGGCGTTCGAACGCACGAACTTCTCCAGACGGTAGTTGGAGTACGTACCGTCATCGTTCATGACCTCGATGATGTCGGCGGTGACCGAGGTGACTGCGCCGGCATTCTTCGCCAGCGTCACGTCGCCCACGTCCACTGCAGCGCGGTATTCCATGCCCGTGCCGACGAAGGGAGCTTCGTTACGGATCAGGGGAACCGCCTGCCGCTGCATGTTGGCACCCATGAGTGCGCGGGATGCGTCGTCGTGCTCCAAGAACGGAATGAGCGCAGTGGCAATGGAAACCATCTGGCGCGGCGAGACGTCCATGTATTCGACGTCGGCGCGCGGCACCTGGTCGACGTCGCCGCGCTTCAGGCGCACCATGACGCGCTCGTCAACGAGGTTACCCTCGGAGTCGACTGTGGCGTTGGCCTGCGCGATGGCGTAGCGGTCTTCCTCATCAGCAGTGAGGTAGTCGATCTGGTCGGTGAGCTTGCCGTTTTCGACCTTGCGGTACGGGGTTTCGATGAACCCGAACGCGTTCACGCGAGCAAACGAAGCGAGCGAGCCGATCAGGCCGATGTTCGGACCTTCCGGGGTCTCAATCGGGCACATACGGCCGTAGTGCGACGGGTGCACGTCACGCACTTCCATACCGGCGCGGTCACGCGAGAGACCGCCGGGGCCGAGCGCGGACAGGCGACGCTTGTGGGTGAGCCCCGCGAGCGGGTTGTTCTGGTCCATGAACTGCGACAGCTGCGAGGTGCCGAAGAACTCCTTCAGCGCAGCCGTCACAGGACGGATGTTGATGAGCGTCTGCGGGGTGATGGCCTCGATGTCCTGCGTGGTCATGCGGTCGCGCACGACGCGCTCCATGCGGCCAAGACCAGTGCGGAGCTGGTTCTGGATGAGCTCACCGACGGTACGCAGACGACGATTGCCGAAGTGGTCGATGTCGTCGGCCTCGACGGGGTTGCCGTCGATCTCTTCACGGTGGTCATGCAGCGCGCAGACGTACTTGATCGCAGCCGTGATGTCTTCCATCGTCAGCACCTGCTGATCAAACGGGAGATCCAAGCCGAGCTTCTTGTTGATCTTGTAGCGGCCAACCTTGGCCAGATCGTAACGCTTGGGGTTGAAGTAGTAGTTCTCCAACAGCTGCTGCGCGCTCTCACGCGACGGCGGCTCTCCCGGACGCAGCTTGCGGTAGATGTCCAGCAGCGCCTCATCCTGAGTGGAGACGGTGTCCTTCTCCAGCGTCTGACGGATGGATTCGAAGTCGCCGAACTCTTCGAGGATCTTCTCTTCGCTCCAGCCGAGCGCCTTCAGCAGCACCGTGACGTTCTGCTTGCGCTTGCGGTCGAGACGAACCGAGACGAGGTCGCGCTTGTCGATCTCGAACTCAAGCCAAGCACCGCGCGACGGGATGATCTTCGTCGAGAAGATGTCCTTGTCGGAAGTCTTGTCGGGCAGCTGCTCGAAGTACACGCCCGGCGAGCGCACGAGCTGCGACACGACGACGCGCTCCGTACCGTTGACGATGAACGTGCCCTTGTCGGTCATCAGCGGGAAGTCGCCAATGAAGACGGTCTGCGACTTGATCTCGCCCGTCTCATTGTTGATGAACTCAGCAGTGACGAACAGCGGTGCGGCGTAGGTGACGTCGCGATCCTTGCACTCTTCGACGCTGTACTTCGGCGCTTCGAAGCGGTGATCGCGGAACGACAGCGACATCTGCTCGTTGTAGTCCTCGATGGGCGAAATCTCTTCGAAGATCTCTTCGAGGCCGGAGCGAGTGTTCACGTCGGTACGACCGGCGGCGAGCCGTTCTTCGACGGACCGTTGCCAGGTATCACTACCGATCAGCCAGTTGTAGGAGTCGATCTGCAGGTCGAGAAGGTTGGGGACCTCAAGAGGCTCGGAAATCTTCGCGAACGAGATTCGACCACTGGGCGAGATGACATTGGTATTGAACAACGCGGAGCGCGAGGTGGCCAAGATTCGGTCCTTCCAAGAACGCTTGGTGGCGGTTTTTCCGCACGCTAAAGCGCCCGTGTCAAGTTCGGGCACAAAAGCACACAGGGGCAAATCCTCACTATATGCCGAAAACGAGGACTCCGCAACCCCAATGTTGCATTCGAGCGACTTCCTCGCCGCAACTGTAACTCTAACCCAAGAACGCGCCGACGGCGACCGCCACGCCGGACCGCCTCGCTCCCAGGCCGCTGCCACGCTACCCCACAACGCGACGTGGCTACGCATCGGCTCCGTAGGCCTTCTGCCCAGCCGAGCGGCGCAGGGCAAGCCGGAACATCTGCCCCGCAAAACCGAGCAGTGCTGCCGATGCGAGCATACCTTCAGCGGCACTGGCTGAACGCCCCTGCAACCATGCAAGGAGCACCGGAAGTATGCCCCCCCAACAGCAGGCCGACTTACAGCAGAATGGCACGTCGTTGACCAGAATCGACGATGGTGAGTCCAGCTACACATATCACTGCGAATACAACGAGAACACCCACGTCAAACACCTCTCCCTCTGGACGCCGCAACTGGGTGCAGGCTGAACAACCCTCGCATCGCTTCCCTCCTTTGAGTGCCCCTCTGAGCGGGGCTTCCCCACTTTCATTCTCGAGCATGGAACGCGCCACCTCAAGCGTTCATTGAAACTCGAGCGCGCTCACAGTATGCGCCGGGCATGCCGTGGCGCTATGGGACAAGAACGTGGCCCGCTCCCCTAGTGGGAACGGGCCACGTGCGGTAGTGATGCGCCGAAGCGCTCCAATCACTTGAGCTCGACGGAACCGCCGGCAGCCTCGAGGGCTTCCTTCGCCTTGGTAGCGGTTTCCTTATCGACCTGCTCGAGGACAGGCTTCGGAGCGCCCTCGACGAGGTCCTTGGCGTCCTTGAGGCCGAGCGAGGTGAGCGCACGGACTTCCTTAATGACAGCGATCTTCTTGGAGCCGCCGTCGGTGAGGATGACGTCGACCTTGTCGTCGCCAGCGTCAGCAGCGTCGTCGCCCTCGCCGCCACCAGCGGCAGGAGCGGCGGCAGCCGCGACGGCAACCGGAGCGGCGGCGGTAACGTCGAAGGTCTTTTCGAACAGCTTCACGAACTCGGAGAGTTCGATGAGGGTCATCTCCTTGAAGGCATCAAGGAGCTCTTCGTTGGTGAGCTTCGCCATGGTTGGCGTTCCTTTCAGTTTGGTCGCAGCAGCAGCGGCTGCAACGGATCATTCCGCAGCGTCTGCTGCTTCGGTTGCCGCTTCCGCGGCGGGGGTCTCAGTGGCCTCGGCGGCAGGCTGTTCGCCGGCGCCGCCGATGAGTTCAGGGTTGTCCTTCGCCTTCGATTCCAGCGCACCCACAACGCGGGCGAGCTTGGATGCGGGAGCGGCGAAGGCGTACGCAGCCTTGGACAGGTTGGCCTTGAGGCCACCCGCCAGCTTGCCGAGCAGCACCTCGCGGGATTCGAGGTCTGCCAGCTTGAGCACAGCCTTGGCGTCGAGGAACTTGCCGTCCATGACGCCGCCCTTGATGGCCAGAGACGGATTTTCCTTTGCGAAGTTCTTGAGGCCCTTGGTGACAGAAGCGACGTCGCCAGTGATGAAAGCGAGAGCGGTGGGGCCATTGAGGGTGTCCTCGATGCCTTCGATGCCAGCTTCCTTGGCTGCGATCTTCGTCAGGGTGTTCTTCGCAACGGCATAGGTGGCGTCCCCACCAAAGGAGCGACGCAGATCCTGCAGCTCCTTCACGGTGAGGCCGCGGTACTCGGTCAGCACAACGGCGTCGGAGTCGTTGAAACGAGCAACGAGCTCCTGCACCTTGGCAACCTTGTCCGGCCTTGCCATTGGGTCTCCTTCCGGTTCATCATCGCCGAAGCTTGCGGCTTCGGCACCGAATGCAGGCGACCCACAACAAAAAAGCCCCGGCCGGTGGCGCGGGGCAGCACTGCACAGCAGTGCTCTCACGGTCACCTGCGCGGGTGCCCTACGGGCGTTATGGATAATCCACCTGCGGTCTTCGGCTCGAGTAACTATACGCACGCGCACGCTAAGCACCAAATCAACGGTCGTCGAACGTCCGCTGCCGCGTCTATTCTTTCGGAAAGATGACCGTTATCCTCCACGCGCAGCTCGCTACCCCCTCTATACGCCACTTATCTGCTGCACGTGGAGGATAACGGTCAACTTTCCGAGCACCCCCAGTGAACGCCAGCACACCTGATTGGTAATTATTCCTCTTTCTGCATTACTATTCCCTCAGACGTACTGAAGGAGAGTCAACATGCGAAAGTTCATCATTGCGGGCATGTGCGCCGCGCTAGCCCTCACCGCTTGCTCAGGTGGCGACGCCACCGATGCCCAATCGAAGGGCGCGGAGGCATCGTCGGGCGCGGACCGCACGTACGACGTCTCCAGCGTGCAGAAGGTGGACGAGATCGCAGCCCTGCTCCCCCAATCGGTGAAAGACAAGGGCACACTCACCATCGGTGCATCCGTAGACTACGCCCCCGCTGAATTCCTCGCCGATGATCTCCAAACCGCGATCGGCTACGACGTCGACCTCGGCAAAGCCATCGGCAAGGTGCTCGGTTTGGAATCGACGGTCACCAACGCTGAATTCGCGAGCCTGCTGCCCGGGATCGGCACGAAGTACGACATCGGGATCTCCGCGTTCACCATCACCGAAGAACGTACCGCGAGCTACACCATGATCGCCTACGTAGAGGTAGGTTCGGCCTTCGCAGTGAAGAAGGGCAACCCCACCGGCTTTGACCCGAAGGATCTGTGCGGCACCTCGATCGCTGTGCAGAACGGCACGTGGCAGCACGAGGACCTCGAAGCCAAGAGCAAGGGATGCCAGGACTCCGGTAAGGAAGCCATCAACGCACTCATCTACGGCGTGCACTCCGACGCGACCACCAACGTTGTCGGCGGCAAGGCCGATGCCTTCTACGCCGACTCCACCGTCGCACAATACGCTGCGACGCTCACCAACGACCAGCTCGAGCTCATCGGCGATATCGTCGACTCTGAGCCGCAGGGCATCGTGGTGGCCCAAGACGACGCCGAACTCACCGAAGCCGTGCGCCAAGCCGTGCAGCACCTCATGGATGATGGCACCTGGATGAAGATCATGGAGTCATGGGGCACGGAAGACGCCGCACTCACCACGGCCACCGTCTACCCGAAGCAGTGATCCGTGGCTGAGCAATCGATTGAGCGCATTCAGGCAAAGCCGGTCCCCAAGCCGGGCACCTGGATTGCGGCAGCCGTTGTAGGTGTCGCCGCCGCGTTACTGGCGTATTCCCTCGTCACCAACGAGAACTACCGCTGGGACGTGGTGGCGAGCTACTTGTTCGACCCGCGCGTGCTGAGCGGTGTGATGTGGACGCTGGTGCTCACCGTCGCGGCGATGGTGGTGGGCGTGATCCTCGCCGTCACCACGGCCATCATGCGAATGAGCAGCAATCCCGTGTTGCGCGGCGTCGCCTACGCCTACATCTGGTTCTTCCGCGGCACGCCCGTCTACACCCAGCTGATCTTCTGGGGACTGTTCGCGGTGCTCTACCCCACGCTCTTCGGCCTCGACACGCAGCAGCTCATGGACTCCTTCGTCGTGCGCGGATTCCTGCCCGCATTGCTCGGCTTGGGGCTCAACGAAGGCGCGTACCTGTCCGAGATCGTGCGCTCGGGCCTGAGCTCGATCGATAAGGGGCAATGGGAGGCGTCGACGGCGCTCGGGATGCGACGGTCGGTGACCCTTCGTCGGATCATCATCCCCCAGGCGATGCGCGTCATCGTGCCGCCGACGGGCAACGAGACGATCTCAATGCTGAAGACGACGTCGCTGGTGACCGCAGTGCCGTTCACCCTGGACCTCACGTTCGCATCGCAGGCCATCGGCAACCAAACCTTCCTGCCGGTTCCCCTGCTCATCGTGGCGGCAAGCTGGTACCTGCTCATCACCTCGCTACTGATGGTGGTGCAGGCACGCATCGAAACGCACTTCGGCAAGGGCTTCGACCCGAGAAAGCCCGGACGCGTCGGGAAACGCCAGCAGTCAGTGTTGGCCTCCGGCACCACGAAGGACGACCCATTCCTGGAGGTGACCCCATGACCGCCATGATCGAAGCCCGCGGGGTGCACAAGTTCTTCGGCGACCTTCACGTGCTGCGCGGAGTCGACCTGACCGTCGAGCGTGGCGAAGTCTGCGTGCTGCTCGGACCGTCGGGCTCTGGGAAATCCACCCTGCTGCGCTGCATGAACGAGCTCGAGCAGATCTCGGCGGGCCGGATGCTCGTCGACGGCGAGCTCATGGGCCTGCGCGAAACCACCAACCGCAGCGGCGCGACGGTGCTCCACCGCCGCTCGGACAAGGACGTCGCACGCCAGCGCTCACAGATCGGCATGGTGTTTCAACGCTTCAACCTGTTCCCCCACATGACGGCGCTCCAAAATGTGATGGAGGCTCCCCGCCAGGTGCACGGTCTCTCCCGACGAGAAGCCCACCGGCGAGCGGAAGAAGAGCTGGCACGTGTAGGGCTCGCTGACCGCATGGACCACTACCCCGGTGAGCTGTCGGGCGGGCAACAGCAGCGCGTCGCGATTGCCCGCGCGCTGGCCATGGACCCCCAGCTCATGCTCTTCGACGAGCCCACCTCAGCACTCGACCCGGAGCTCGTCGGCGAAGTGCTCGGCGTAATGCAGGAGCTCGCCGCGTCGGGCATGACGATGGTGGTGGTCACGCACGAGATTGGGTTCGCCCGCGAGGTGGCCGACCAGGTGGTGTTCATGGACGACGGGGAAATCGTGGAGCGAGGAGCACCGTCGGATGTCATCGACCACCCCCAGCACCAGCGCACGAAGGAGTTCTTCGCAAAGGTGCTCTAAGCGGCGTTTGCACTCACCAGCCGAGCGCACGGAACCGTCGGTGGCGACGCTGCATGCGTTCCTCGGCGGGCATCGCCACCACTCGCAGTACAGCATCGTGGAGCACTCTGCCGAGTTCTTCGCAGAAGGCGACGCGTTCGCGCGCGGGGTCGTCGGGTTCGGGCACGATGCGGTCGACGATGCCGATGTCCATCAGATCGCGAGCACGCACGCCTTGGGCGTCGGCCATCTCACGTGCGTGAGTGATGTCGGAGTATAAGATCGCGGATGCGCCCTCCGGCGGGAGTGGCGCGAGCCACGCGTGTTCGCAAGCAACGATGCGATCAGCAGGTGTCAACGCCAACGCGATGCCGCCCGCTCCCTGGCCCATCAACAGGCTTACCGTCGGCGTCGGCAACACGAGGAGCTCGCTGAGCGTGCGTGCAATTTCAGGAGCCATGCCGCGCTCCTCCGCCTCCTTCGAGAGCGCGGCCCCGGAGGTGTCAATCACGGACACCAGCGGCAGATCGAGCTCGCGCGCCACGCGGATGCCCCGACGCACCTCACGCAGCGCCGCCGGATCCAGCGGGCGCCCTTGATCGGCGCGATCTTGCCCAACCACTACGCACGACGCATTACCCCACTGCGCGAGGGCGAGCACGCTACCAGGGTGAGTTTCACCGTCGCCGGTGCCGTTGAGCATGGTGACGTTGGTGGCAGCCACCTCCAGGAGGTCGCGGATGCCGGGGCGATCATCCCGACGCGTGCGGGTGATGGATTCCCACGCATGGAAATCGAGGAGTTCGGCGGGCGCGTGGGACTCGTGCGGTTCGTGGCCCGTCGGACGGTCGCACATGACGGCGAGGATGCGGGCGAAGGCCTCCCCCAGTGCTTCGGGCGGGAGCACGGAGTCGATCACGCCGAGTTCTGCAAGATGATCGGCGCATTGGACACCTTCGGGGAACTGCGACTGGTAGAGCGCCTCGTACACGCGAGGGCCTAGGAACCCGACGAGCGCCCCCGGCTGCGCGAACGTCACGTGCCCCAGCGAACCCCACGACGCGAACACCCCACCCATCGTCGGGTTCCGCAAGTACACGAGATACGGGAGGTTGTTGGCCTTGTGCGCCATGACTGCGGAAGTGATTTTCACCATCTGGAGAAACGCGACGGTGCCCTCCTGCATGCGCGTACCCCCACCGACGGGAAGCGCGATGATGGGCAGCTGCTCTTTGGTTGCGCGCTCGATGGCGCGAGTGAGGCGTTCCGCGGCCCCGACGCTAATCGAGCCACAGAGAAACTGCATGTCACCACCCACGACGGCGACCCTGCGGCCACCGATGGTGCCCTCGCAGGTGACGACGGATTCCGTCCGCCCTGTGCGTTGCTGCGCGCGAGCGAGCACGTCGGCGTACGTGTCGACGACCAGCGGCACGGGCACCGGTTCGTCCCAAGAGACTCGCGAGCCGTCGTCGAGAAACGACGCGATGAGTTGGTCCACATCCAAGTACGACATTGTTCTCCTGGGAGTGCGAGCTTGATGAGACCATACACCCGCGCAGTGATCCGCGAGTGGCGTGCCTGCAGGTGGTTTCGGCACGCCCGCTTCGCGGGCGGCTCAACCACCGGGGGCCCCGATCGTCGAGTAGGCCCGAAGGGCCGTATCGAGACGCTGGGAGTGGTTTCGATACGCCGCCTGCGGCGGCTACTCAACCATCGGTGAGGCAGGCTCGATGATTGAGCCGCGGGCGGAGCCCGCGTGTCGAAATCATCTCGGGTGTGGTTTCGATACGCCGCTTTCAGCGGCTACTCAACCATCGGAGGGAGAGCAATCCGCGCCCCCGAACGTCGAGTAGAGGCGCAGCCGCGTATCGAGACGCAGTGCCGGGGTTTCGATACGCCGCCTACGGCGGCTACTCAACCACCGGTACTGGCGGGGTTTCGATACGCGAGCTCCGCTCGCTACTCAACCACCGGAAGGTCGGAATAGATGAGAGATCAGGCGCCGGCAGGCTTAGTGGCGCCGAGGTCGAGGTTGACCGACGGGCTCATCGTCGCCGAGACCGCGATACGGCGAATGTAGCGGCCCTTCGAGGATGCCGGCTTGAGACGGAGGATCTCGTCGAGCACCGCGAAGTAGTTGTCCACCAGCTGCTGCTCGGTGAAGGAAGCCTTACCGATGATGAACTGCAGGTTCGAGTGGCGGTCGACGCGGAACTCGATCTTGCCGCCCTTAATGTCAGAGACGGCCTTGCCGGTGTCCATCGTGACGGTGCCGGTCTTCGGGTTCGGCATCAGGCCGCGGGGGCCGAGCACGCGACCAAGGCGACCAACCTTGCCCATCATGTCGGGGGTGGCGACGACGGCATCGAAGTCGAGGTAGCCGTCGGCCACCTTGGCGATGAGATCGTCGGTGCCCACTTCGTCGGCACCTGCCGCCAACGCTGCTTCCGCACGCTCACCGGCGGCGAAGACGAGGACCCTAGCCGTCTTGCCGGTGCCGTGGGGGAGGTTGACGGTGCCGCGCACCATCTGGTCGGCCTTACGAGGGTCGACGCCGAGACGCATCGCAACGTCGATGGACTCGTCGAACTTCGCCTTGGCCATGCCCTTGACAAGCTTGATGCCTTCTTCGGGCGAGTAGTGCTGGTTCGCGTCGCGGGTTTCCGCGGACGACTTGTAGTTCTTGCTGTGCTTCATGTCTGGTTCTTTCTTAGATCAGCCGGGTTCGTATCCCGGTCCACCAGTTCTGGTGCGGGGAGCGCCCCTACCAGGAAGGAAGTGGAGTTCAGTCGGCGACGGAGACGCCCATTTGGCGAGCGGTACCCTCGACGATCTTCATGGCAGCGTCGACATCATTCGCGTTGAGGTCGGGCAGCTTGGTCTGAGCGATCTCGCGGACCTGGTCCTTGGTGATCTTGCCGACCTTGTCCGTGTGCGGCTTGCCGGAGCCCTTGCTGATGCCGGCGGCCTTCTTGATGAGCTCGGCAGCAGGCGGGGTCTTCGTGATGAACGTGAACGTGCGGTCCTCGTAGATGGTGATTTCTACGGGGACGATGTTGCCGCGCTGGGATTCCGTCGCAGCGTTGTACGCCTTGACGAATTCCATCATGTTGACGCCGTGCGGACCGAGTGCGGTACCGACCGGCGGCGCAGGCGTGGCAGCGCCAGCCTGCAGGGCGATCTTGACGATCGCTGATACCTTCTTCTTGGGAGGCATGGTGGGTCCTTACCTATGTTGTTACTAACGCGCCGAAGCGTTTCCGGCGCAACGCCCTATTTTAGACGACCTTGCTGACCTGGCGGAATTCCAGATCAACCGGGGTCTCGCGGCCGAGGATCTCGACCAGAGCCCGAAGCCGGTTGGTGTTGGCGTTGATCTCGGTGATCGTGGCATGCACACCACTGAAGGGGCCATCGGTCACCATGACGGAGTCGCCGACCTGGAAGTCAACGACCTCGACCTTCTTCTTCTGCTTCGCCTGCTCGCCAACCTGCTCGGCGGCGATACGGGCCTTCACGGAAGGAGTAAGCATGTTGAGCACCTCGTCCACAGACAGAGGCACGGGAGTCTGCCCTGCCCCGACGAAGCCCGTCACGGAAGGCGTGTGGTGCACCACGCCCCAGGACTCGTCGGTCATGTCCATGCGCACAAACACGTAGCCGGGCAGCACGCTGCGCGTGACGACCTTGCGGTTGTTGTTGCGCACTTCGACCACGTCTTCGGTGGGCACGATGACTTCGTACACATCGTCGCCACCGTTGTCGGCCATGGATTCGGCGCGGGCCTCAATGTTCTGCTTCACACGCCTCTCCATACCGGAGTAGGTGTGCACGGCGTACCAGTCGCCAAACTTGCCCTCGAGTTCATCGCGGAGCTCCGCCAGTGCCGCCTCGAGCGCCTCGTCGGCGTCGACGGTTTCCTCGGCCTCGTCTACAGCATCGTCGGTGTCATCACCGTCGAGGTTGAGGTCTACGTCGATGTCGTCAGAATCCGTCGAGTCTTCGTCGGATTCCGATGATTCGGCATCAAAGACAATGTCGAAATCGTCGCTGGCAGCATCTGCGTCAGCCTGGGCTTCAGCCTTGAGCTGCTCAACATCAATTTCGCCAGCGTCTGCGGCAGTCTCGTCGTACTCGCTCATGCGTTTTCGCTCCCTAGGATCTGCAGCAAGCTCCACCCGAATGCTCCATCGAGCACCGTGACGAAGAGAATCACGAACAGCACGAAGACCAAGACGGCCGCGAAGTAGCCCACCATTGCGGGCCACGTCGGCCAGACAACCTTCTTCAGCTCTCCGACAGATTGCTGCACGAAGTGTTTTGGATTCTTCGCCTTGTACGGGTCGACGTCGTCATGCTCACGTTCGGCATCTTTGCGTTTGCGGGTCGCCGTGCCCTTTTTCACAGGAGCCTGTGCGGTGCGACGCTTCACGGGCTTGGACGAAGCTTGTTTGTCGGCGGGGAGATCTTTGTCCAGATCGTCGATCACCTTGTCATCAGCCGCCGGGTTGTCGTCGGCTGCGGAGGCATCGACGTCGGATTCCCCGACCTGCGTGGGCTCGTCGAGCGAAGCCTCGTTCGGAGTCTCCTCTGGCGACTTGTCGCTCACTTGATGTCCCTTCGCTAACAAACAAAATGCCCCGCGGCTTGGTGCCGAAAGGCGAACGGATGGATACCGATCCATCTCGCAGGGCAGGAGGGACTCGAACCCCCAACCTGCGGTTTTGGAGACCGCTGCTCTGCCAATTGAGCTACTACCCTAGGCTCCACCATGGCTGTGTGGGGACAGCCGGGCGGCGGCGACGGGATCGCCGAGGTCCAACTATAGCCGCAAACTTCGCTCGGTGCGAACGGCACCCAAATGCGGGCAGCCGCACTCAGGCCAGCGACGCCATCCAGGCGCGGTGCAACTCAGCATAGGCACCCTCCCCGCCGTCAACGAGGTCGTTCGGGGCGCCGTCTTCGATCACCTCGCCGTGCTGCAGTACGAGCACGCGGTCAGCGATCTCGACGGTGGACAGCCGGTGCGCGATGATGATCGCCGTCCGATCCGCAAGGATCGTCGCCAACGCCCGCTGTACGAGCCGCTCGCTCGGGATATCTAGGGAGCTGGTGGCCTCGTCGAGGATCAACACAGCGGGGTCCGCGAGCACCACGCGCGCGAACGCAACGAGCTGCCGCTGCCCTGCCGAGAGCCTCGAGCCCCGCTTGCCGGTGTCGGTGTCGTAACCGTCGGGCATCGCGCGGATGAACTCGTCGGCACCGACGACGGCCGCCGCGCGCTCGATCTCCTCGCGGCTCGCACCGGGCCGTCCGAACTCAATGTTGTCCGCGATGCTGCCGCCGAAGATGAAGTTCTCTTGTGTGAGCAGCGTGACATGCTGGCGGAGGGTGACGTCGTCGAGATCACGCAGGTCCACACCGTCGAGCGTGACCGCGCCCTGCTGCGGGTCGTAGAACCTCGCCAGCAACTTCGCGATCGTCGTCTTTCCCGCACCCGTCGTGCCCACCAGTGCCACGGATTGCCCAGCCGGGATGTCCAAGGTGAGATCGGGGAGCACCACCTTCTCGTCGATGTAGCCAAACTGGACGTCTCGGAATTCGACGGCGCCACTCGCGCTCGGCATGGGGACGGGCTGCTCGGGGTCCGCCACTTCGGGTTCCTCAGCCATGACGCTGGCGATCTTCTCGAGCGCCGTGAGGGCCGACTGCAGCGAGGACACGAACTGGCCGATGTCTTGCATCGGGTCGTAGAACATGCGCAGGTAGAGCACGAAGGCCGCCATCACGCCGACGGTGAGCTCCCCCTGGATCACCATCCAACCGCCGACGAGCACCACGACGACCGTGCCGAGGTGCCCGACGAACTGGAACCCCGGCATGGCGATCGCGAACACGCGCATGGCCTTGATGTTGGTGTCGCGGTACTCCCCCGCCACTTGCTGGAACTGCGCGCGAGAGCGGGGCTCGCGTCGAAATGCCTGCACGGCCTTGATGCCGGTCATAGTTTCAACGAACTGCACGATCGTGGTGGCGGACTTGGTGCGCACGGCGCGGAAGCGCGTCGTCGAAGCCCGAGCAAACCACGTCAGCAGCGCGAACAGCAGCGGGTAGGTGCAGAACGCCGCGAGCGCCAGCCGCCAGTCGAGCCACAGCAGCAACACCGTCGAGCCGATGATGGTGAGCGTGGACGCGACGATGACGTCTAACCCCTGCATGACGAGTTCCTGCACGGCCTCCACATCGGAAGTCATGCGCGAGACCGCGCGCCCGGAGGTGTACTTGTCGTGAAAACCGATCGATAAGCGCTGGAACTGTTTGAACAGCCGCCGCCGCAAGGTGAGCAGCAGCCCGTTGCCGGCCCGGCCTGAACCGCGGATGAACCACACCCGGCCGATCATCTGCACCACCACGGCAACCGCCATCGCGATGAGCAACGTGTTCAGCAAGGAGCCGTCGCCGTCGGCCAGCTGTGCCATCCCCTCATCCAGCACCTGCTGCACGAGGTACGGGATGGCGAGGCTCGCCAGCGACTCGGCGATCACCGCGATGGCGAGCCCCAAGCCCACCCACTTGTACGGGGCGATGAGTTCGACGAGCAGCTTGCGGCTGGCCGGGCGCAGGGCCATCGTCGCGTCTTGCTCCTGCTCGATCTCTTCCTTCTTGCCGCGCCACGCTTCTGTGTCGACGGCAGCGGCCTGGATCTGGTCGCTCATGCTTGCACTCCCAGCTCCGGCTCGATCTGGTAGTCGGCAGACAGCAGTTCACGGTACTCGGGCACGTTCGCGAGCAGCTCGGAGTGCTGTCCTATGTGAGCGATGCGCCCGTCGACGAGCATCGCGACGCGGTCGGCGAGCAGCACCGTCGACGCTCGGTGCGCCACGACGATGCCCGTCACGCCGACGAGGGTGCGTTTCAAGGCTTCCTCGACTTCGGCTTCCGTATGGATGTCCAACGCGGAGAGTGTGTCGTCGAGGACGAGCACCTTCGGTTTCACCAAGATGGCGCGGGCGAGCGCGAGGCGTTGGCGCTGGCCGCCGGACAGGCTGAGCCCCTGCTCGCCAAGGCGCGTGTCGAGGCCCCAAGGAAGGTCGTAGACGAACTCAGCCTTGGCGACGCGCACTGCCTCCTCGATTTCCTCGTCGGTCGCTTCCGGGCGGCCGAGCGTGAGATTCTCTCGGGCGGACATCGAGAACAGAATTGGCTCTTCAAACGCTGTGCCGATGAGCGAGCGCAGCTGGGTGAGTTCCAGGTCGCGCACGTCGACGCCATCGAGTTCGATGCTGCCGCCCGTCACGTCGAGGAGTCTGGGGATGAGTGCGACGATGGTGGATTTCCCGGAGCCGGTACCCCCGACGAGCGCAATGGTCTCCCCCGGCTCGATCACGAGGTTGAGACCGTGCAACGTCGAGAAGGAGGCGTCGTCGAACTGGAAATCGACGTCGCGGAACTCGAGCTTGCCGCGGGGCTCGGTAATGGTGCGGGTGCCGGAGCGGATGGTGACGGGCTCGTCGAATACCTCCACGACGCGGTCCGCTGCGGACGCGGCTTCACCAGCGAAGCTCAGGAGGAACCCCAACCCTCCGATGGGCCACGCAATTGACAGCAACAGCGTGACGAACGCCACCACCTGGCCAAGCGTGAGCAGCCCGGCGGCTGCGGCGTAGGCGGCGCCGCCGGAGATGAGCACCAGCAGCACGTTGGGGAACACTTCGAGCAGCGTCCACAGCACCGACGCCACGTTTTGCCGGCGCACGCCGAGCTCTCGCAGTTGGACCGCGCCGTCGTCGAACTTGTCGAACGCGTACTTCACGCGCCCGAACGAGCGGATCACCCGCACTCCGTGCAGGGATTCTTCGGCGAGACTCGCGACGTCGCCGGTGGCGTCTTGCACCTGCCGGGAGATGCGTGCAGAACGCGTCACCAGCCTCCACGTGATAAGCACGACCGGAACGATCAGCGCCAGCACGATCAGGCCGAGCTGCCAGTACATCGTCACCATGATGGCGAGCACGACGGTGATGCGCAGCGAGTCGAGGATGAGCATGAGCAGGCCGAACGACATGAACCGGCGCAGCAGGCCGAGATCGCTCATGATGCGGCTGAGCAGCTGGCCGGATTCCCACCGCTTATGGAAGCCCATTTGGAGCGCCTGCAGCTTGTCGAATAGGTCGAAGCGCATCGATGCTTCGATGTGGCTAGTCACATCCGACATGATCCAGCGCCGCAGCCAGTTGACGCCTGCATCAAAGGTGCCTGCCAGGAGAATGAACAGCGCGCTCCAGACGATGCCCTTGATGTCACGGTTGGCGATGGGGCCGTCGACGGCGCGCCCTAGCAGTAGAGGAATGGCCACCGAGACGAGCACACCGATGGGGGTCAGCACCAGGATGAGCGCGAAGCTCTTCCAGTACGGGCGAGCGTAGCGCCACAACATCACGAGCGACGAGCGCTTCTTGCGTTGCGTTGTCTCCCGGCTGGTCATATATCCGAACTCTACTGAGTTTCGAGACCGAGGCTCAAAGGCATTCTTCCTAGTGGACAGCTCACATGCCCAGCATGCGGCCCCAGGTCATCGTCGCGACAACACCGGTAGTCGGAAGCTTGTGACGACGCTGGAAATCCAACACGGTTTGCTTGGTCTGCTCACCAAACACGCCGTCAGCCACCAGATCGCGGTACCCGGAGTACTGCAGCTCTTTCTGAAGCGCGACGACGAGCGGGCCGCGATCGCCCTGCCTCAGCGTCGGGGCGAGGTGCTTCCACGTGGCGGCGTCGACGTCGCCACTAATTTCCTTGAGCTTCATCACGTCGGCTTGGTAGTAGGCGACGGCGTCTTGCGTCGTCCAACCGTAGCTACCGTTTTCGACGATCTTGCGGCCCATGCGTGCGCTCAGTAGGCGCTGCAGGGTGGTGACGTTCGTGTTGACGTTGCCGTAGGTCTGCGGCAAGAAGTCGCGCGTCGCAACCGGCAGCTGGGTGGAGGGCTTGGACGCGCCGCCCACGTCGTACTGGTACAGATTGTGCGACTTCATGATGCTGATCACGAGCTCGGCGTAGCGGGGATCCGTCGCGTACCCGCCCTTGCGCACCTCGCGCACGAACTGGTCAGGGTTATTCGGGTAGTCGAAGGCCTTGCGGTAGCGGCTGAGCGAACGCAGGAATTGGCCGAAGTCCTTGATCGAATCGCCCGTGTTCGCGTACGTGCGGAAGCTCGAGACCATGAGGTAGCGGGTGCCGTCCTTGCGGTACTCGTAGCTGGAGAAATCCTTGCAGCCCTTCTGAAACTGCGACTTCTTCTTGCTGCACTTGATGTTGAACAGGGTGTTCACGGGCTCTTTCGCCATCGACGACCTGCCCCACCCGGTTTCGAGCGCGGCCATACCGATGGCGACGGAAGCCGGCACCCCGGTTGCCCGCTGGTTCTCCTGCGCGGCCTTCACAAGCGACGTGATGAAGTCGCTTTGCCTGCTGGCATGCGCCGTGGGTGCCACGACGGCGGTGAGCGCAAGCCCGGCCGTCACCGCCAAAGCCAACAGTGTTCGCAGCGCACGCATGCCTTCTCCTGACGATCGATGAGTCGAAGGTGAGGCTAGTTGGGTGTGCGCCTTGGACGAAAGTGTCTCAACTTGAGGTTGAGGTGTGTTACTTGAGGGTTGTGCCGACGAGGTTCACCTCAGGTTCGAGCCGAATACCCGTGCGCGCCTCGACGCCGTCGCGCACATGGCTGGCCAGTGCGACGAGTTCCGTCGCGGTGGCGCCTCCCCTGTTCGTGAGGGCAAGGACATGCTTCGTTGACAGGCCCGCGTTGCCCATGCGGAACCCCTTGTCGAAACCAGAATGCTGGATGAGCCAAGCGGCGCTGGTTTTCGTGCGCCCGTCTTCGGTGGGAAAGCGTGGCGCGTCGTCGGGCAGCGTCGCGGCAGCGTCGGCGTCGAGGATGGGGTTGGTGAAGAAGCTGCCAGCCGACCAGGTGTCGTGGTCGGCGTCGTCGAGCACCATCCCCTTGCCCGCGCGGATGGCGAGCACCGTCTTGCGCACCTTCGCAGAGTCGGCGCGCTCCCCCACCTCCACTCCGAGATGCCTTGCCAGCTCGGGGTAGAGAATAGGGGCCGACAAGTTGCCGAGCTTGAACTGGAACGTGACTTCGACGACCACCCATCGGCCGGGGTTGCGCTTGAACACGGAATCTCGGTAGCCGAACTCGCAGTCGGCGGCGGCGAACGTGCGGAACTGCTTCGTTTCGCGGTCCCAGGTGCGCACGGAGTAGATGAATTGGCTCACTTCGATGCCGTAGGCGCCGACGTTTTGGATGGGCGTCGCGCCCACGCTGCCTGGAATGCCGGAGAGCGCTTCGGGGCCGATCCATTCCTGCGAGACCGCGTACGTCACGAAATCGTCCCAGACTTCACCAGCTCCGACGGTGATCACCGCCCCGCCGCACTGGGATACCGTGCCGCGCACGCCGGTGATGCCGATGCGCACCACGACGCCGTCGAAACCAGCGTCGGCGACGAGCACATTAGAACCACCGCCGAGGATGAGCACGGGAGTGCCCTGTTCGTCGGCTTCGCCCACGATGCGTGCGACGTCGTCGGGAGTGTCCGCGACGACGAAACGCTGCGCCGGTCCGCCCACGCGCATGGTGGTGTGATCGGCGAGCAGTGGGTTGGAGTCGACGTCGACGGGCTGCGGAGCGCGGGAGACCGTCGTCATGGCGCACTCAGTCAAGGCGCACCTCCACCGTCGCGGCGCCGAGCACGGCGTCGTCGCCGCAGGTTGCGGTGAGCGCCAATGTGGCGTGGCCGTCTTCGACGCTCTTCACCGTCGCGGTGTAAAGCACCGCGGTGCCCTCGTCGGTATCGGGCACCACGACGGGTTTTGTGAAGCGCACGGCGTACTTGGTGACGCGCGACGGGTCGCCCACCCAGTCGGTGACGACGCGCAGGCCGGCGCCCATGGTCCACATGCCGTGAGCCAGCACGCCGGGCAGCCCCAGCGCCTTCGCCTTGCGGTCGGAGAAGTGGATCTCGTTGAAGTCTGTGGATGCGCCGCTGTAGCGCACCACGCCCTGGCGGGTGATGGGCACGCGAAGCTCGCGGGAGTCACCGACGTTCATGCTGTCTCCTCTCGGGTGTGCATCAGCGTGGAGCGCGCCACCGCGCAGGCCTCCCCGTCGACGGTGAGCTCGACGGCGACGGTCACCATGTCGATGGGCCCACGACCCCGTACCTTGTCGATACGCAGGCAGGCGTCGACGACGTCGCCTGGGCGCAGCGGCCTCAGGAACTCGAAGCGCTGGTCGGTGTGGATGGTGCGGTTGAGCGCCAGACCGAACCGATCGTCGCCGAAGAGCACATCCCATGCTTGCGCGGCGATGATGGCGGCGAATGTGGGTGGAGCGACGGGGTGCTCACCGAAGTAGGCGGGGTTGTTGTCGCCGAGTGCGGTGGCGAATTCGGCGATCTTCGCTCGGCTCACCTCGTAGGGCGGCGGCTTCGGGAGCGTCAGTCCCTCGTGCTCTGCAGTGATGGGCATGCGGCAAGGCTAGCGCGGAGACGACAAAACGACCGCACGAAGGCGGTCGTTGTATGCGGCGAACCGTTGATCAGCGGGTTTCGCGGTGCACCTGATGCGTCCTGCAGCGCGGGCAGAACTTCTTCATTTCCAGGCGATCCGGCGTGTTGCGACGGTTCTTCTTGGTGATGTAGTTGCGCTCCTTGCACTCGGTGCAGGCAAGCGTGATCTTCGGACGGACGTCCGCGCCCTTCTTGGCCATGATGTCTCCTTGACTCTGCGCGTGCTGCGCTTGTTGTATTCGCCGGCTGTGGTGACGAGAGCGGGACTTGAACCCGCGACACAGCGATTATGAGCCGCTTGCTCTACCGACTGAGCTACCCCGTCAGATGTTCCTCCGTGCCCGAAGGAACCGAGCCCTCACGCAGAGTCGAACTGCGGACCTCATCCTTACCAAGGATGCGCTCTACCACTGAGCTATGAGGGCTAGCGAGGGTCAAAGTTACACGAGCGAGCGGCCGACCACCAAATCGACGTGCACCCGCTCACCCATGCGTTCCGGCCGCCCGAAGCGCAAGACCCCGAGCCCATCCGACTCGGGGTCTGGTGGCAGGTGTTGGATTCGAACCAACGTAGGCGAACCGACGGTTTTACAGACCGCTCCCTTTGGCCACTCGGGCAACCTGCCGTGCGCAATGCGCCCCGCAAGGCTAGCACTTGCGTCGTGGCCCCGGCAAAACGACGAATCCGGCCGGATCATCACCGAACGCGTAGGCTTGGGCCGAGGCATCCACACGAGGAGGAAACCATGGCAGCAGAGAGTTCATTCGACGTCGTGAGCAAGGTCGACCGCCAGGAGGTCGACAACGCCATCAACCAGGCCGCCAAGGAGGTCCGCACCCGTTTCGACTTCCGCGACACCGGCGCCTCCATCGCCTGGGCAGGCGAGGGCATCGAGATGGAAGCCTCCACCGAAGAGCGTGTGAAGGCGGTGCTCGATGTGTTCCAGTCGAAGCTGGCGCGCCGCGGCGTGAGCCTCAAGGCCCTCAAAGACGACGAGCCGCGCGCCTCTGGCAAGGTGTGGAAGATCAGCGCCCACATGGAAGAAGGCATCTCCCAGGAGAACGCCAAGAAAATCTCCAAGCTGATCCGTGACGAGGGGCCGAAGGGCGTCAAGGCACAGATTCAGGGCGATGAGCTGCGCATCTCGTCGAAGAAACGCGACGATCTCCAGGCGGTGCAGAAGCTCATCCGCGACCAGGACTACGACTTCGCCACCCAGTTCGTGAACTACCGCTGAGGCGCTCGGTAAGCTCACCCCATGCGAATCGGCACCCACAATGTGAACGGCATCCGCGCGACGACGAAGCGCGGGTTCAAGGAGTTTTGGGCGTCGGAGGGCGCCGACGTCGTATGCCTGCAGGAGGTGCGCTGCCGGGCGAGAGACCTACCGCTCGACGCCTTCGACGGCTGGCACGCCACGCTCGAGCTGGGCCAGCTGGCGGGGCGCAACGGTGTGGCCATCCTGACCCGCCAACCCCCCGCCGCCGTGCGCACCATTCACGGTGGGAGTGCCCACGTCGTCGCGGCAGGTGAGCTGCAGGAGATCTCGACGGAGGCCACCGGCGGGCGCGACCTCCAACCAGCCGCCACGCACGGGCGCTACCTGGAGGTGGATCTCGCCGGCGCGCCCTTACGCGTGGCATCGCTGTATCTGCCGAAGGGCTCGGCGTTTCCCTACGACGGTGTGGACGAGCCGAAGTACGAGTTCAAGATGCGCTTCCTGCGTGGCCTGGCGCGCCAGCTCACCAAGTCTCGTCGCGACGCCGCCCGGCAAGGCCGCGAATTCCTCATTGTCGGTGACTTCAACATCGCCCGCAGCGAGCTGGACATCAAGAACTGGCGTGGCAATCAGAAGTCGGAGGGCTTCCTACCAGAAGAGCGCGACTGGATTGCCTCAGTGCTGGGCCCACGCACACTCGTCGACGTGCAGCGCACCCTCGCAGGCGACGTCGACGGGCCGTACTCCTGGTGGAGCTGGCGAGGCCAAGCGTTCACCAACGACGCCGGCTGGCGTATCGACTACCACCTGGCCTCCCCCGGCCTCGCGAAGGTGGCGACGGCTGCCCACACCGCCCGCGAGGCCAGCTACGAGGCGCGCATGAGCGACCACGCCCCGGTGATCGTGGACTACGCGCTGTGAGTTGCGGGGCACGATTGGCCTATGCGGAGTGACCCGTATGACCCCGCTCGCCCCGCCTGGGCAGGCTCAGTTCGTGGGTGTACAGGCCCCACGCGATCACCGCGACGAGCACGAGCATGACGGGCCAGGGGCCGTTGCGCATACCGAAATTCAGGGCGCTAAACGTCAGCAACCCGGCGGTGACCAGCATCGCCACACGCATGAGGCGTTGTGGCGGGCGGCTCATCGGCAACAGCACCGCGCCCCACAGGAAGTACCAGGAGTGCATCGCAGGCACCCACAGCGCGAACCACAGCAGCGACCACGACACAAAGCGCAGCGGCTGGCTACCGAGGTACTTCACCGCGAACACCACCATGCCGACGGCGATGATCACGTATCCGAGCTGACGGACGATTTCGAAGGCCACCGCACCTGCCGCCGCGTGCCCCGTCGCGGCGAAGAGGTACTCCACTCCCCTACCCAGCAGTACGACGATGGCCACCGTGTCCACCTGGCCGGGCACGTCGGAGGAATGCAGCCAGCCGAACCCCAGCCTCGTTGCGAAGGTGATGACGCAAAACGTCAGTACGCCGATGCCGAGCGAGAGTAGCGAACGCCCCAGCGCCACCATGAGGGGCTTCGCTTTGAACGACGTCCATGGACGCACCAGGAATGGCAACGCCACCGTGGCGATGATGGCTGGTTGTTTGATCGAGGCCCCCACCCCGACGGCAATCGCCCCAACAAGCACCGCGAACCAACGATCCCGGAAGCGGAGCGTGAGCCAGATGCCGAGCACCATGAACCCCGTCATGAGCGCGTCGTTGTGTGCGCCGCCCACGAAATCGATGAGCAGCAGCGGGTTCAGCGTGACGAACCAGCTGGCGAAGCCTCGGTCGAGTGTGAGGAGCCCGGCGATGCGTGGCACCGCGAAACCGATGAGCGCAACGCCCACGATGGCGGGAATGCGGTGCAGCAGCGCGGCCCGCAGTGGGTCGAAGCCGCCGAGCAACATCAGCCCTTGCGAGATACGCAGCGACAACGGCCCGTACGGTGCGGGCGTGTCGCGCCACACCCACGCCACCTGGTCGGCGACGTACCCAGGCAGCGCGCCCGGGCCCACTTGGTACGGATCCAGGCCGTTGTAGAGCAGCCACCCATGAGCGACGTAGGAATACACATCGTGGGAGAACACGGGCGGCGCGAGAAGGAGCGGGGCGCAGACGATCGAGAGCACAGCCCAGTTGCGCAGTGGGGGTCGCCCCCGAGCGTGGCGGTCGCTTGGACGAAGGCGGAACCAGGCGACGAACATCAGCGCCAGGCCGAGCATCACCAGTACCGTACCGAGCCAGCGCAGTACTTCGACGCCCTGGGAGGTGTGCGGCAGCACGCTCCAGAACGGGGACGCCTGCGGCAGGTATGCGGGGCTGAGCGAACCGAGCAGGATGCACAGCGAGCCGGCAAACGCGCCCCACACTGCGCGCGAGCCCGCAGCCAGCTGCAGATCGCGGAGCCGTTTCGCGAGCATCAGGCGTCCTCAGGGGCGAGCGCAGTCTTGCCGTGCACGAGATCGTCGAGCTGATTCGTCGGCATGACGCGGCTGTCGCTCCACTCCAGCGCGTCCGTCGGGCACTGTTCGATGCACACGCCGCAAAACATGCACAGCGACCAGTCGATCGAGAACGTGTCGAGCACGTTATGGGTGCGTGGCCGCGCCCCGGGGGCAGGCACCGTCTGCTCTTGGTGCGAGGTGAGGCGGATGCACCACGTCGGGCACTCGCGCGCGCAGATCATGCACGAGGTACACAGGGATTCTCGAAGCTGGATGGAGCCGTGGGTCATCGACGAACCCGCACTCTCGTTCCCGTCGCGCTGAGCGCAACGTCTTCCGCCGTCGCGGCAGGATTCTCAGCGACGGCAGGGTCGGGCACGCCGACCGGCAGCAGCGAGCGTCGGCTCGGGGATGCGCTACCTGGTTCCAGGGCACCCGGCCACGATGTCTCACCGCGCTCGGGGAGGAGGAACTCTTTGCGCAGCGGATGGCCTTCGCCGTGATGGATGAGCGGGGCGTTGTCGGCGTCGTCGAACGTGATGCCAAACATGTCATGCACCTGGCGCTGCAACCAGCCAGCGCCAGGCAGCAGGTCGTCGATACGCGGCGCGGTGGGCGCGTCGCGGCTCGTGGTGTGCGAGCATTCGCGACGCTCACCGTCGCTCGGCCGCTCCAGCATGGCCACGACGCGGAACCCGCCGTCGCGGCCCAGCTCATCGATGGCGGTGAGGAATAGGAGGAAGGTGAACCCATCGTCGATCGCGCATCGCACCGATTCCCGGAACTCAGCCACGTCGCACCTCCTCGATGACTTCGGTAAACGCCTCGGGTGGAGGCGGGCAGCCAGCGACGAAGTGGTCGACGTCGACGAGGCCACCGGCCCCCTTCTCCACCGCATAGGAATCCCAGTACGGCCCGCCGATGCAGGCGCAGGCACCGAACGCCACCACCGTCGGCCGCGACGGCAGCGCGTCGATAGCAGCTTGCGCGGCGGGGGCCATGGCGTGCGTCAGTGTGCCTGACAGCGTGAGCACCACGTTCGCATCGGCGGGGAGCTCGTCGACTGGCACCCGCGGCCGGGCAGCGAGTGCGGCCTGTGATTCGAGGGCACAGCAGGCGAGCGCGAGGTCGACGACGTACACCGAGCCGTCGGAGCACCAGTCCACTGCCTGCAACATGGCAGACAGTGTACTGACACTGCGGGCTTCACCACTCGCACCTGCCTGGCGACGACGTCAGGCGAAACGCACCTGGCGGCCCAGCGTGCCGCGGAGGCGCTCCGGGTCAGGCTGCACAGATTTCGCCCACTCGAGGCGCTCTGCGAGGCCGAGGCGTTCGCTGGCTTCCTGGTTCGTGGGATCAGCCATGAACTCCTCGATCGCGGCGATGGAGCGTTCGAGGAGGGCGCGCTGGTTGTCGGCAGCAGATTGCAGACGCTCGGCGTACCACGAGGAGGCAAGTACCGACTCCCTGGTGAACATCGCACGGAACTCGGGTGAGTCCAGCGTCATCCCTTCGTACTCCCCGTAGGCCATGATGCCCAGCAGCGCCTTGATCGGCGGCACCGCGAACTCGACGGTGCCGTCGTCAAAGTAGCTCTGCCCCACTCGCTGGTGTGTGGTGACGATGGTCTCCACCGACGACGCGTATTGCGCCTCATCCTGTTCTTCTGGGTGCAGCATGTCGTCGGAGAACACCACGTGCGGGTGCAGGAAGATGCGCCCGAAGTACTTCGTGGTGAACTTCTGCGTGATGCGGTAGCCCAGACGGCTGGCCTCGTATGTTTTGCCTTCGAACTCGAAGTTGGGCACCGGCTCGAGCGCCCCTTCAGCGATGAGGTGCTTCGCGTCGCGTTCCTCGGGGCTCATCCGCGAGAAGAGCTCGGGGATGAGCAGCGAGATGTCGTGGTCGACGCGCACGTTGGGGCCGACCACACCGGCCGACGACAACCAGCCGTCGTAGCCCGTGAGCACGAACGACAGCAGTGCCGCGTTGAGGTCGTAGGTGGTGGGCAGTGCGTTGAACGGCTTCTTCGTCATCGCGCCTTCGGAGCCTGCGCCGGTGGTGGAGGGCGATTTGCCCGTCATCGACGAGATGAACTCCATCATGAGCTCCGGCAGCTCCATGTAGTGCAGCGGCGCGTAGGCGCACAAGGCCGGGACGCCGTCGGAGGCAGCGTTGTTGCGCCGCCCGGCGGCCACCACGTCCACGCTGTGCCTGAGCGGCTCGTCGTGGCGGAGCCCAAGCGCCATGCGTTCGCCCAGCTCAGCGAGCTGGGTGGCGCGCGCATTCGCGATGTCGGGGCGCAGCTGCAGGTAGCGCGGGTTCTTCGTCCGAGCACCGTTCACGATGCGTGGATGCGCCGATGACACCACGTACGTGGCCTTGCTGTGGCCAGCGGCGAAGCGTTCGAGGCGACGCCGCATCGGCTTGGTGAACTGCGAGAAGCCCACCGCGTCTTGGGTGATGTCCTGCACCTCCTCGCGCGTCAGCGGCGCGAAGTTCGACAAGAAGGCGCCCTCCGCGATGTCCTTTTCAGTCTGTTTGTCGTAGCCACGGTGGATGGCGTCGTCGGGGCGCTGGAACAGCAGGCGCTCCGCGTTCTCGACGTATTTGCGGCTCAGCCCCTCGGCAAGCCCGTGCTCGCCCCCGGGCGCGACGATGGATGCAGTAATGTCGTCCTCGGTTTGCACTTTGGCGGCGGGGTGGAAGTCGTGGCGCAAGCCGAACAGCCGCCAGGAGTCGCCCTCCTCGTAGCCGACGCGGAGCATATTGACACGGATCTTCTGGCCGTCCAGGCGCAGCGCATGCCCGGTGCGACCGTTCAGGCTCGGCACCGCGAAATGGCTTGCCCAGTCGTCGCCCCATTCGGGCCGGTAGAACCGCTTCACGACGAAGACGAGTTCCTTGATGTGGTTCGGGATGCTGTCGAGCCAGGCGTTGTACTCGTCGGTGTAGTCCGCCGACGGGCTCAGCAGCTTGATGACGGAGCCGACGCTGCGCTCGTCGGAGAGCAGCGGGCGAACGTCGTGCGTGGCTGGGTCGTTGAAGCGGTCGGAGAAGTCACGACCGACGATCTCGGCGACCTGCCGCATGTCCTCGTCGAAGTTCTCGACGTAGGCATTGCCGACGACG
The DNA here is from genome assembly GCA_023443125.1 of Actinomycetes bacterium. GTDB lineage: Bacteria > Actinomycetota > Actinomycetes > Propionibacteriales > Propionibacteriaceae > Arachnia. The sequence goes on along the minus strand of JAEZVO010000031.1, from coordinate 2,726 downwards.
AACGCGTCGGTGATGTCCTTCGAGATCTCCGACTTCCCACCGCCGGAGACCGTGGCGGGTTTGTGCGCCTCGGTGGCTACCGCGACGGTGCCGACGAGCGTCCACTGGCTGCCGTCCACTTCTAGGTGCAGCGGCTCGATCTGGTACCCGTCGGGCGTGATGTAGGTGTGATCACCCTTGAGCGGAATGGAGTGTTCCCCCTGCGCGTTATGCCACGTCACGGTGGAATCGCGCAGTGACAGCTCGGTGTTCGGCGGAAGCAACAAGAGCCGCTCGATGTCCGTCGCGATGGCGTACCCCTCGGGCTGCACGTCCCAGCGGTCTGGATCGCGCTCGACCGCTTGCTCGAAGGTCTGGTTGGGGTTCTCGTCGGTGGTGAATGTCTGACCGAGGTTGTATCGGGGGTAGGTGCGCGCGCCGCCTGAGTGCTCCTCTTCGACGATTCCCAGGAGGTTGCTGGCGTAGCTGATCTGCGCCTTGACCTCCTTCTTGCAGTAGCCAAAGTAGTTGTCGGCGATGACGGTGCAGATGACGCCCCGCTCGTCGCGCACGCACAGCTTGAACGCTGTGCCGCCGTTGTAACACTCGTCTGGGTCGCTCCAGCACTGGCCGTCTCGACGTTGCCGCTCGGTGGCGTCGTCGACGTGGGGCAGGCCGAGTTCCTTCTTGGTGAGGTGCGTGAGGTGGGGGGCCAAGATAACGGCACCGGTGTGGCCGGTCCAGGTTTCCGGGTCGAGCGCGGCGTCGTTGTCGGGCAGCAGCGGGTCGCCGGCGTTACCGAAGATGCCCTCGACGAAATCGAGGTTGGCCATGAGCGTGCCGGGCGCGAAGAATCGGACCTCCATGGTGCGGCGCGGGGTGAATCCGGGCACCGCAGGCACCACTACTGGGCGAAGCAGAAGCGAAGCCCAGCAGTAGGCGGGCTCTTCTTCTTCCGCCGTGTACGGCAACAGCATCGCGTCCTTGGGCGGCTGCAGCGCCGCGGCAAAGATACGCGCGGCCACATCGCGCGGTACCGCAATCTTGTCGTCTTGGATGGGGAGGCCACCTTCGGCGATGTGGAAGACGCCCTTGGTGGTGCGACGGTCATTCGCGGGGTTGTGCAGTACCCCGTTGGCAAGGCGATAGCTGCTCAGCTGCTCGGAGTGGAACTCGTCGCTACGGCGCGGGAGGGTGAGTTCGCGCGCCAGCCCCGGCTGATCGAGCACGAAGGATCGGCTGGGAAGCTTCTCATCCCAGTCGGTACCCTCGAAGTAGGAGTCGAGGAATGTCTGAATGCGGTCGTCAACCGGCGGCATCGCGAAACTCAGCCGACGGTTCAGCTCGCGCTGGCGCTCAAGAATGGGGCTGACCAGAGCCGCTTCTTGTTCACGTCGTCCCTTGCGAGGCTTGGAGTACCCCAACAGCCCAAGTCGAAGCTCAATTGCTGCAGTCGTCATGTCATTGGCCATACATCTATTGTCGCCCTCAAGGAAAACGAGCCAAAGGGCACCACTCACTTCAGTCAGTGGGGCTGCGCGTTTCGTGAGCGGCGCGCGACGAGCACTAGGGCGTGTAGCTAAAGGAATCGGGGACGTGAATGCGCGACTCTGAGGACATGTCGCGTGATGTCATCTCGGACGAGGTCTTGGCCGTGATCAGCCCACTGTTCCCCGAAACCAAGACCACCGGGCGTCCGCCTGTGGAGCGGCGCATCGTGGTCGAGGCCACCGCGTGGCGCTTCCGCACCGAAGCTCCGTGGCGGGATCTGCCCGAGCGGTTCGGGAACTGGAACACGATCTACAAGAACTTCAACCGGTGGGCCGCCCAGGGCGTGTGGGAGCGGGTGCTGGAGAAGACCCTGTCCATGGCACAGCAGGCTGGCGCGCTGGACTGGGTGGCCTCGATCGATTCCACGATCGTGCGCGTCCACCAGCACGGGGCGACCCTGCCCCGCCCCGCAGGGGGCCCTGATGAACGACAAGAAATCCGGGACGGAGCCGGCTGATCATCCCATCGGACGCTCCCGCGGCGGTCTGACGACGAAGTCTCATCTGGTCTGTGACGGCAAGGGCAAGGTGCTGGCATTCGTGGTGACCGGCGGGCAGGTCGCGGACACCTCGATGTTGACCACCACGCTGGAGCAGATCAGCGTTGCCGACGCCCGTGGGCGGCCCCGGACACGGCCTGAGTACCTGATTGCGGACAAGTGCTACCCCTCGAAGGCGAACCGGGCCTGGCTGCGCCGGCATGGCATCGCGGCCACGATCCCGGAGCGAGCGGATCAGATCGCGCACCGGCGCCGCCGCCCAGGAAGACCGATCGACTTCGGTGAAGACCAGCGCCAGCGCTACCGGGGACGCAATGTCGTGGAGCGGTGCTTCAACCGGCTCAAACAGTGGCGAGGAATCGCGATGCGCTCGGACAAGTACGCCCGGAACTATCACGCCGGGCTCAGTCTCGCAGCGACACTGCACTGGCTGACTACCATCCTTTAGCAACACGCCCTAGCTGCTCGTCGTCACGCCCGCCCTCCTCTTGCGGCTGCGGCTGGTCTTGCTGCTGTTCCTCGTTGGTGGCGTCGTCTGCCATCGCGGCCTACCTTTCACTGGTTGAGTTAGGGTTAGCGGCAGAAATGTGTGTATAGGTTGGCTGGTTTCATTCGTGGCGGCTAGGGGTGATGCCTGTTTGGACATGTTCTGGGAGCATGTTCGGTGCAGGTTGCGAGGAATTATCCGCGGTGTGGT
>JAEZVO010000028.1 GCA_023443125.1 Actinomycetes bacterium | reverse complement strand
CCCCCCTTCATGTGGGGAGCGCCGCACGGCGTCGTTATGAGTGATGCCCGAGGATCAGGCGAGCGCAGCCTGCGCGTTCTTGGCCTTTTCGAGGCGGGAGGCGACGTCGTTCCAGTTGACGACGTTCCACCAAGCATCGACGTAGTCAGCCTTCACGTTCTTGTACTGCAGATAGAAGGCGTGCTCCCACATGTCGAGCTGCAGCAGCGGCACCTGCGACGTCGGCAGGTTGCCCTGCTGATCGTAGAGCTGGTGCACGAGGAGCTGGCCGCCCAGGGTGTCGAGCGCGAGGATGGCCCAGCCGGAGCCCTGGATGCCGAGCGCGGTGGCGTTGAACTGCTTCTTGAAGCCTTCGAAGGAGCCGAAGCCCTCGGTGATCGCGTCGGAGAGAGCGCCTTCGGGCTCGCCGCCACCGTCGGGGGACATGTTCTTCCAGAACACGGAGTGGTTCACGTGGCCGCCGAGGTTGAAGGCGACGTCCTTGGCGAGCTTGTTGACGGTGCCGAGTTCGCCCTTCTCGCGCGCCTCGGCGAGCTGCTCGAGCGCGGTGTTGAGGCCCTTGACGTAGGTGGCATGGTGCTTGCTGTGGTGCAGCTCCATGATCTCAGGGGCGATGTGGGGGGCGAGTGCGCCGTAGTCGTAGTCGAGGTCGGGAAGAACGTAGGTCATTGCCAATATCCTTTCGAGGAGCGTTCACTGGCTACAACTCCCACCCTAGCCGGAATATTCCCGCGCCCAAGTAGTTTGAAGCACACGGAAGCCCTTCGCGGAGGCCACTTTCTTCGTCGGCCAGCCCTCGTCGTTGAGCCACTTGGCAAGGGAATCGCCGCCCAGATTCTTGCTCACCACCATCCAGGCCGTGCCGTCGGGGCGCAGCCTCGGCAGCCACCTGAGCAGCAACGTGTGGAGCGCATCTTTCCCGATGCGGATCGGGGGGTTCGACCAGATCTCGTCGAACGGGCCCTGCGCGTCGGTGGCCGCCCTCACTCTGTCGGCCACGCCGTGCGCCTCCGCGTTCATGTTCGTGAGCGCCACGGCATGCGCGTTCACGTCCACCACGTCGACGGTGACCTTCGGCGACGCGACGGCCAGCCCCACGGCGATCGGACCAAACCCGCAGCCCAGGTCCAGAATGTGGCCTTCTGACGGTGGGCCAATCTCGCGCAACAGCACGCTCGTGCCCGGGTCCAGCCGAGTTCCGGAGAACACACCTCGGGCCGTCGTGAACGTGAGGTTGTTGCCAAAGATGGTGGCGTCAATGGTGCGGGTGACGAGCGGCTCGTCGGGGGTTTCGAAATAGTGGCTCATGAGGGCTCCTCGAGGGATCGAACGGCGCGGGCCGTGGCTGCGCGGGCGGCGAGTTCGTCGTCGGGCGGATACCCGATCTCCTCTAGCACCAACCCGTGCGCGGGCATCACGAGCACCTCGTTGTGGCGCTCAGGGTGTGCGGCGACGCGCTCCAGCCACGCCACGTCGCGAGCCCCGCCGGCCACCGCCAGCAGCGCACCGACGAGCGAGCGCACCATCGAGTGACAAAACGCGTCGGCGAGCAGATGAATTTCGACGACGCCGTCGTCACGCCGGGTTGCCCTCAGCTCGCGCAGTTCGCGGATGGTGGTGGCGCCGTCGCGAGGCTTGCAGAATGGGGCGAAATCCCTGAGGCCCAGGAGGAGGGGTGCGGCGTCGTTCAGGAGCGCGACGTCGACCCCGTGCCGCAGCGCGACGACGTGGCCGCGCTGCAGTGGGTCGGGCACCTGGTCTGCGGGCAGCACCCGGTAGGAGTAGCGGCGCCAGATGGCGGAGAAGCGCGCGTCGAACCCGTCAGGGGCAGGGGCGACGCTACGCACGACGATGTCGTCGGGCAACACCTTGCGCAGACGTCGGAGGAGGTCGTCGCAGATCGTGGGGGAGGGGCGCTCCACGTCGAGGTGACACACCTGCCCGCGGGCATGCACGCCGGCGTCGGTGCGGCCGGCCACGGTGAGCGACGACGGCTCGGCGCTGCGGAGCACCTTGCCAATCCACGTTTCGAGCTCGCCTTGCACCGTGCGCAGGCCGGGCTGCGCGGCCCAGCCGTGGAAGTCGCGCCCGTCGTAGGCGAGGTCGATGCGGAGCCTCATGGCCGGCGCTCGTACGTGAGGTCGAACACCTGGCGGCCCGCGGCGAGCCCGCGCGCCTCGTACTTCGTGACCGGGCGCTCAGCAAGGCGCGGCGCCCAGCCGTCATGCACGTTGCGCAGCAGGGGGTGGTCGTCGAGCTGTTCCCGCATCCACAAGGCGTAATCCTCCCAGTCGGTGGCCAGCCGCCAACACCCGCCGGGGCGCAGCTTGGCCGCCACCACGTCGCCAAACCCACGCGAGACCAGCCGCCGCTTGTGGTGACGCGCCTTGTGCCACGGATCGGCGAAGAACGTCCAGACCTCGGTGAGGGAGCCGTCGGCGAATAACTGCCGGAGGCCCTGGGCGCCGTCGGCCATCACGAGCCGCACGTTGCCCACTTGTTCGCGGGCGAGCCGCCCCACCGTAGACGCCACCGCCCGCTCAAACACCTCGAAGGCGACGATGTTCGCCTCCGGGCGCCCGGCAGCCATGGGGACGAGGGAGTCGCCGCTGCCGGAGCCGATTTCGACGATGAGCTCGCCCTCGCGCCCGAACGTCGCGGTCCAGTCGACGCTGGCGCCGTCGGCGATGGATGTCTCCAGCTCGCCGGTGGGCACGTCGACGATGAACTCGCTGCCGTGGCGCTCCAGTGCGGTGCGCTGCGAATCGTTCATGCGGGAGCTGCGGCGCACGAAGCTCACGATGTCACGGTGGGGACGGGCGGAAGTCACCGCACCACTGTAGCGAGGACCGCGCGTGGCGGGGCGGGGGAGCAGGTAGGCTCGAGGTAACTAAGGAGGCATCCGTGCGTACTGTGTTGAACATCATCTGGCTCGTATTCGGCGGCATCTGGCTGGCGCTGGCCTATTTCCTGGTGGGGCTTGTCAGCTGCCTGTTGATCGTCACCATTCCCGTGGGCGTGGCGTTCATGCGCATGGCCGCGTATGTGCTGTGGCCGTTCGGAAAGCGCGTCGAGAAGAAGCCGAGCGCTGGCGCGTTCTCTACCGTCATCAACGTGATCTGGTTCATCCTGCTGGGGTGGGCGCTCGCGCTGGTGCACGTGGTGACCGCGCTCGGTCAGGCGATCACCATCGTCGGCATCACCAACGCTGTGGTGAGCCTCAAGATGATTCCGGTGAGCTGCTTCCCCTTCGGCAAGCGCATCGTGAGCGCCTGACGCCGACGCGTCTCAGCACAGCTCGTCGGAATCTAACCAGATGGTGACGGGGCCGTCGTTGACGCGCTCCACATCCATCATGGCGCCGAACTGACCAGTCTCGACGTGCGCGCCGAGGGCTCGCAGCTCCTCAACGAAACGCTCGAACATCGGGCCGCTGACCGGCCCCAACAACCTCCGCAAGACCCTCAGCAAGTCTGCTGTAGGCCGCAATGTCGCGCTGTTTGACCTCACAAGACATTGGGCTTACCGCGCTATCCGAAGCCACTGGGACGGCCCACAAGGAACCTGGGAAACGGATGTGTTCGCCTACGCCTGGCAACGCAACGAAACTGTCATGGCCAACGACTTCACCCGAGGACCCCTCACTTACGCCGAAGTGACCCACCTCGCCCGATCTATCGCCCGCTGGACCTGGCGCCGCACGACCCGCCAAACCTTCCGCGCCCGCCAGACAGCACTCAGTAAACAAGGCAACGAAGTGCGCCACGCAGCGGCACGATCACGATGGGAGAACCCGACATGACCATTCTTCCCGGCGAGCGCGTCAGTCGCGGAACCCTTACTGCCAAGGACGCTGCACGACGAGCTGGAGCTTCCGTACGCACCGCCCAGCGCTGGACCTCGCAATCCCGTGAGCAGTGGCTTGCCGACAAAGCCGCCGAGCGAGAAGCGATCCGCGCCTATCACGACGAGGGTGGACACTCATGGGACGAAACAGCAAAGCACTTTTGCCTCCACGTCGACACCGTTAGACAGCGCGCGTTCCGTGCCCGGAAAGAGCGTGCCCGAGAAGCAGAGGAGGCCGCCCGCGGCCCGATGCTTCCGGGGTTCGAGTGATGAGCTACGGCGAGCAAAAGAAAGCGTGGGCTCGTGAATGGGCCCAACTTCGTCGTGAGTTCCTGGACGGAAAAGTTCTCGACGCTGTGATCCTGCCCTCCGGCCCCGGCGTGCGGTGGGAGTGCCTCGTGTGCGGCGAGGTCGGCACCGTCGTGAGCCAATCCCGACTCGCTACGACAGCCGGACGCAATCACATGCAGACCCACATCAGCGACGACGACCGCGAGGCCCTGGAGGCCCTCAAAGGTCACCCGGATGCCCGAGTTACTATTGACGCCCTCCCAGCGCGCACTTCGTGACCAGATCCAGTCGGCACAGAATTAGGCAGCGAGATAGGCGCTAAGAGCATCCCGAATGAGCTCCGAGGTCGTCTGGCGCGCTGTTAGGGCCGCGTCTGGGGTCGGGACGTTGCCGATAGGGGTCTGCCGGCGCCACAGGCCATGGCGAGGACACCCAAGATTGTTGCCTTGAGTCTCTTGCTTTCCCCTCGCAGGCGCATCTTTTACCACAAAGGAACCTTATATCTGTCAGGAAGTAAATCTATAGGCTCGCCGATCCACCCGATTCCATTATCTATTACTTGTATATCGCTAGGTTCGCGAATATCTATAGCGAGCATCATTGCCATATGGTAAATAGCGCTGTTTGCAGTGTCAATGTGACTGAACACTCTTACAATAGACTCTGGATCCATAGCCTCTAGTTTTGGTGGATTCGGAACCTTGCCATCCCAGTCCTCCACTGGCTCGTACCGAGCTATGCCACGTAGGAGGCTACTGGCTTCAACTCTGTACACTACTTGAACTATATCTAATGGATCGCTGACCCAAAGACCCAGTACCATGTTGCGTAGTTCGGGTGAGATCTGGAGGTGGTATTTAAAGTAATAAATGTAAGCATCACGTGGAGACATAAAGTTCATCTGTAATTTCCCGTGGAGTGTCTTGTAAAACCTAGAAGATAGGAATCTATCCAATGAAAAATTTAGCTCGTGTTGTATAGCTGCTTTGCTGACGTCGATGGTAATTGTATCAGCAGGGTCATCAACTTCATCCGCCGCACCGCCGCCACCTGGGTATCCTTCAAGCCAAGTGATACAGAGAACCTATAACCCGAAGCTTCGTACTTCAATACCGCTGCGAAGGGGATTCTATGACGCCACATCAGATAAAGGTTTCGGATGGGATAAGATATGGAACAAGCATAAGATTGATAACCTGCGGGCAATGCCCATCGACGGACGCACAGGGCGAGCCCGCCGCATCGTCACGCCAGGGAACCCGGCTTCCGCGTTCGCCACCATCGCCGCAATGTCATCTTCGGAGACTGGCACACCGCCTACAGTTCCGTACTCCTCGCTCATCGTGCCCTCCTCAAACGAAACTCCCGAATTTTGTTTACCTTATTGCGTGTGGTGTGCTCTGCCCCCAGACCGCCCCTCTTGGATAGGCAAGATGCGCCACGAAGCCAAGTCAGATAATTCCGGGGCCTCCCAGGGAGATTCTTCCGTAGGAGCGAAGCGGCAGCTATCTCAGGCTGCGAGGTAGCGAGTGAGGGCTTCTTGGATGATCCCCAGCTCGCTGCGCCCCTCAACATGAGCTCGTTCGGCCAGCTGCCTGTTCAGCCACACCGGCAGTCCATCAGGCATCGCATGGAACACGATCACCTTGTCTCCATCATCCAGCCTTTGCGCACCGACCTCTAATAGTCGCCCCACCCGGTCAAAACCCAACCGGACAACATTCACCGGATGATCACCTCCAATGAGGTCCGTGAGCCACTGGCGCCATGCTGCCTCGATGTTCTCCGCGCAACACCCGCGCCGGAACGCCGACGCGTCTCAGCACAGCTCGTCGGAATCCAACCAGATGGTGACGGGGCCGTCGTTGACGAGCTCCACGTCCATCATGGCGCCAAACTGGCCCGTCTCGACGTGCGCGCCGAGGGCTCGCAGCTCCTCAACGAAACGCTCGAACAACGGGCCGCTGACCGGCCCCGGTGCGGCCTTCGACCACGACGGGCGCCGGCCCTTGCGGATGTCCGCGTAGAGGGTGAATTGGCTCACGGCCAGGATTGGGGCATCCACATCGCTCGCGGACACTTCCCCGTCGAGGATGCGCAGAGTCCACAGCTTCTTGGCGAGCTTCGCGGCGATCTCGGGGGTGTCGTCGTGCGTGATGCCCACGAGCAGCACGAGCCCAGGGGAGGGGAGCTGCCCCACTACCTCGCCGTCAACGGTGACCTTGCCGGTCTTTGCTCTTTGTACCACGATGCGCATGCGCCTCAGCGTAGTAGCTCGTCGGGCACCGTGCGGTACGCTCGTCGCGGAGGTTTTTCGCGCCACGGTGTGCGGATTTTGACCGAAGGCCTTCCCTGTTCTAGGGTAGGTAGCTGTTGCGCATCCTGCGGGCTGGCTCACGTGCCCTGGGACGCAATCCCAAGGCAAGAAGTACACAAACTGGAAGTTGGTCTGCGTCCGTGACTACGTACACCCCCAAGCCAGGCGATATCGCCAGGAACTGGTATGTGATTGATGCCGAGGATGTTGTCCTCGGACGTCTCGCGGTAACTGCCGCAACGTTGCTGCGTGGCAAGCACAAGGCCACTTTCGCCCCGCACGTCGACGGTGGCGACTTCGTGATTGTCGTCAACGCGTCGAAGATCGCGCTCACCGGCGACAAGGCTCAGAAGTCGATGCGCTACTCTCACTCCGGCCGTCCGGGCGGGCTGAAGCAGTCCTCCATCGGCGAGCTGCTGGAGAAGAACCCGCGCAAGGCTGTCGAGCGTGCTGTGTGGGGCATGCTGCCGAAGAACAAGCTGTCGCGTCAGCTCATCGGCAAGCTCAAGGTGTACGCCGGCCCTGAGCACCCCCACGCTGCGCAGAAGCCGCAGCCGTACGAGATCACCCAGATCGCCCAGTAACGAGAGCGCAGAGACATATATGAGCACTGAAGTTGTCGAGGAGACCGTGAGCGACGAGATCACGCCGTTCACTGATGAAGAGAATCGCGAGATCGCCTACCGCTCCGATTCCAACCCGGCCGCCGCTGAAGGCGCCCAGTCTCGGCCCGTCGTCGTGGCCCCTGGTCAGGCCGTCGGCCGTCGGAAGCAGGCTATCGCCCGCGTCCGGATCATCCCCGGTTCCGGCTCGTGGTCCATCAATGGCCGCACTCTGGAAGACTACTTCCCCAACAAGCTGCATCAGCAGGCCATCAACGAGCCCTTCGTCGTCGCCGGCCTCGTCGGTTCCTACGACGTCGTGGCCCGCATCGTGGGCGGCGGCCCGTCGGGTCAGGCCGGTGCCCTGCGCCTGGCAATCGCTCGCGCGCTGAACGCCGTCGACGCCGAGGCCTCGCGCCCCGCGCTCAAGAAGGCTGGGCTCCTCACCCGCGACGCCCGCGTGCCCGAGCGCAAGAAGGCTGGTCTCAAGAAGGCCCGCAAGGCACCTCAGTACAGCAAGCGCTGATCAACGCTCTTTCGATGTGGGGCAGGTCCGGCAAGGGCCTGCCCCACATCGTTGTTTTCGGCGACGGCCGTGCCCAGAGGCGGGGCATCGCCAGAAGAACTGCAAAACTCGCCATCAGTGGTAAGGCGCACGCTCAGCTCCCGCGTGAGGGCATCCACTGATGGCGAGTTTTGCAGTTTTGGCCGTCGATACCGCTGCGGTTTCACGGTGGGCGACGGGCGGCTCCTCGCCAAGAACGCGGTATCGCGAGTACTGTTGCGTTTTATGGCACGTCTTTTTGGAACCGACGGCGTACGCGGCACCGCCAACGTCGAACTCACCGCGGAATTGGCGCTCGACCTTTCCGTCGCCGCTGCACACATCTTGGGTGAAGCCGGAGCGCTTCGCAGCACCAAACCTTTCGCCGTGGTGGGGCGTGACCCGCGTGCCAGCGGCGAATTCCTTGAAGCCGCAGTCGTGGCCGGGCTGGCCTCGGCAGGCATCGACGTGGTGCTCGTCGACGTACTACCGACGCCAGGCGTCGCGTTCCTGGTTGACGAGATCAATGCTGACTTGGGCGTGATGATCTCTGCCTCACACAACGCCATGCCTGACAACGGCATCAAGTTCTTCTCGCGCGGTGGCGTGAAGCTTGCCGACGACCTCGAGGACGCCATCGAATCGCACATGGGTGAGGAATGGACGCGTCCCACGGGCGCGGCGGTTGGTCGGGTTCGATCCGACGTTGACCTCCACCAGAAGTACGTCGATCACCTCACCAACTCGCTCGGTGACACCTCGCTGGAGGGGCTCACCGTCGTGATCGACACCGCTAACGGTGCGGCCTCCACCACCGCGATCGAAGCGTTCCAGGCCAAGGGCGCCAAGGTCATCCCGATGCACAACCACCCAGACGGCATCAACATCAACGACAACTGCGGCTCTACCCACATGGAGTCGCTCATGCAACGCGTCACGGAAGTGGGAGCCGACCTCGGCATCGCCCTCGACGGAGACGCCGACCGCTGTCTCGCCGTCGATGCCGATGGCAACCTCGTGAACGGCGACCAAATCTTGGCAATTCTGGCGGTGGCCATGAAGGAAGAGCACCGGCTCATCTCGGACACGCTCGTCGCCACCGTGATGAGCAACCTTGGCTTGGTGAAGGCCATGCGTGAGCACGGCATCCGCGTCGACCAGACTAAGGTGGGCGACCGCTACGTCCTCGAATCGATGAACGCCAACGGCTTTGCCCTCGGCGGTGAGCAATCCGGGCACGTCATCATCAACGAGTTCGCGAACACGGGCGACGGCACCCTCACCGGCCTGCACCTGGCGGCTCGGATGGTGAAAACTGGCAAACCGCTTGCGGAACTCGCGAAGGTCATGACGGTATTCCCGCAGGCGCTCATCAACGTTCGGGGCGTCGACAAGCTGCGCGCAGGCGTCGATAACGACGTCAACCGCGCCGTCGCAGACGCCTCCATGCAACTGGGCGACACTGGCCGCGTGCTGCTGCGGCCGTCGGGCACAGAGCCGGTGGTGCGCGTCATGGTAGAGGCGCCTACACAGGACGAAGCCGACTCCATCGCCGAGTCGCTCGCCGCCGTCGTCCGCGAACGACTCACGCTCTAACGCCCACGAAGGCCACGCACCAACACAATCCAACAGGGAAGAGGAATCAACTGATGCAAGCCGAACCAGCGGTACAGCGCGAACTCCTGCGCCTGGCCGGACTCGACTCCGACATCGCTCGCGTGACGCATCTCGCGAATTCGCTGCCGCAGCATCAGGCAATCGCTTCGCTGATGGAACAGCGTCGGGAACTCTCCGACGCGCTCACCGCAGCCACTACGAACGCCGACGACCTGGACGTGGCCTCGCGCCGTGCCGAATCTGATCTGGTGCCGGTGCGGGCCCGGCTCGAGCGTGACCAGCAGCGTCTCGACGACGGCAGCGTCACCGATGCGAAGGCCGTGCAGGGGCTCGTCGCCGAGATCGAACACCTCACCGGGCGCATCGCGACGTTGGAAGACGAGCAGCTGGAAGCGATGAGCCGGGCCGAGGAAGCCGCGACGCACCGCGACCAGCTCGCCCAGAAGAAGGAAGCCGTTGAGCAGCAGTTGCGCGACGAGGTCACTGCCAGGGACACAGCCGTGGCGGAGCTCAAGGCGGAGGCGGTCGGTCTGGCGAAGTCTCGCAAGGAGCTCGCGTCGAAGCTGCAGGGCCCGCTGCTCGACTTGTACGAGAAGATCCGGGCGACGTCGGGTTCGGGCGCCGGGGCCCTCACCGGTGGGCGGTGCGGGGGCTGCCAGTTGCAGCTGAACGTGTCGGACCTCAACGACATCCAGCGGGCGCCCGCCAACGCGGTGCTGCGCTGCCCGGAGTGCGATCGCATTCTGGTGCGTACCAAGGAGCAGTGAACCTGCCATGCGCCACCATCGCCTCAACGAAGTGCCGCAGAAGGCGCGCTCCGCGATAGCGAAGCTGCAGCGCAAGCTGGAGTTGCCGCTCGAGTTCCCGAAGGCAGTGCTCGACCAGGCAGAGCAGCTGCGCCAGCACCCACCGGCCTGCGAGGGGCACGTCGATAGGACGGACATCGAGTTCGTCACGATTGATCCGGCATCGTCGATGGACCTGGACCAGGCCATGCACATCGCACGGGAGGACGACGGCTTCGTCGTGCACTACGCCATCGCTGACGTCGGGCACTGGGTGGAGCCGGGCTCGCCGATCGACGTGGAGGCGCATCGTCGGGGGCAGACCCTCTACGCTCCGGGGGCACGCGTTCCGCTGCACCCGCCGGCGCTATCGGAGGACGCGGCGTCGCTCTTGGCTGACGGGAAAGCCCGTCCCGCCGTGCTGTGGAGCCACCATCTCGACGCTGAGGGTCGGGTGCGAGAGGCCACCGTCGAGCGGGCGATGGTGCGCAACCGGGAGAAGCTCAACTACGACCAGGTACAGACCGACGTCGACGCCGGTCGCGCGCATCCCAGCGTCGCGCTGCTGCCCGAGGTGGGACGGCTGCGCCAGCAGTTGGAGCGGGAGCGGGGCGGCATCTCCCTCAACCTGCCGGAACAAGAGATTGTCGAAAATGAGGACGCCTGGAGCCTCACATTCCGCACGCTGCATCCCGTCGAGGATTGGAACGCGCAAATCTCACTGCTGACAGGGTTCGTGGCGGCTCAGATGCAGATCGACGGCGGCACCGGCGTGCTGCGCACCCTCCCCGCAGCCGAGCCAGAATCTGTCCGACGGCTCAAGCGCGCTTCGGCCACCATCGGCGTGCCGTGGGATGACGCGGAAACGTACCCTGACTTCGTGCGACGCCTCGATCCGAACGATCCTCAGCAACTGGCTGTGCTGATGAAGTGCACCGTGTTGTTCCGCGGCGCTGACTACCGCACGTTCACAGGTGGCGCGCCCGACGGAGACCTCGCCCAGGCTGCGCTCGGTGCTCCGTACACGCACACGACAGCGCCCTTGCGCCGGCTGGTTGACCGCTACGTGCTGGAAATCTGCCTCGCCCACGCGCAGGGCCAGGACATTCCGCAGTGGGCGCTCGATGGGCTCGACGATCTCCCTGACGCCATGCGTGAATCGGGCAGGCGTGCCCGGGCGTACGAGCGAGGCGTGATGGATATCGCGGAAGCGCTGGTGCTCGCGGGTTGCGAGGGGCAGATGATGGAGGGGGTTCTCGTCGACGTGAATCCCAAGAATAAGCGTGGCGTCGTGCAGGTTTTCGAGTCCGCGGTGGAACTTTCCGTGACAGCCAAACCGAGCGACGTCGGCGAGGTGATTCGCGTGCGGATCGACCGCGTCGATGTGGAGCAGGGGAACGTGAAACTCACTCGGGTGAACTAATCACTGCACGCGAGCGAACGCCTCAACGTGCTCAATCTTGCCGACGACCTGGATGAGGTCGCCCTCGTTGACGATAGTGTCGCTCACGATGGGCATCCAGCCCAGCGACGGTGACTTCACGGCCACGGGCTTCACCTTGTATTTCCGCCAGAAGAGCGCTTCGTCGATTCGTCCGCCTGCCAGTGCAGCGGGCACCTCAGTGCGCACAAGGGCGAAGTCGGTGCCGATCTCGATGAAGTCGAGCAGCGCCCCGCGGACGCGGTGAGCGATGCGTCTGCCCATCTCCGTTTCGGGGTAGACGACGTGGTGGGCGCCCAGCTGGCTGAGAATGCGGCCGTGGGGGATGCTCGTCGCCTTCGCCCACACGTCGGGCACACCCATGTCCAGCAGCAGCGAGCAGGTGAGGATGCTGGCTTCGAGCTTCGATCCGATGGAGACCACGACTTTGTCGAACTCGGCGAGGGAGAGTTCCTGGAGGGCGACCTCGTCGGTGGTATCTGCCTGCACCACATTGGTGAGCTGGCCGTTGAAGCGCTGGACGACTTCTTCGTCGGCATCGATGCCGAACACTTCCGCGCCGATGCTCATGAGCTCGAGGGCTACTGACGCGCCGAAACGCCCGAGGCCGATGACGGCGACGGAGTCTGCGCGCTTGTCGTGGACGGAGCGCCTAGAGAGTCGGTTAACCAATGATCGGCCTTTCCTTGGGAAGCTGATAGTGCCGCTTCGTGGTGGGTGCTGCGAGTGCCGTGGCGACGGTGATGGGGCCGAGCCGCCCCACGATCATAAGGGCGACGAGGACCAGCTGGCATGCGGGGTTGAGCTGCGCCGTGATCCCCGTCGAGAGCCCGACGGTGCCGAACGCGGAGATGGCTTCGAAGAGTGATTGGTCGAGTGAGAACGGGGAGAGCACGAGCAGCGCGAGCGTCGCTAGCCCGACGACGGCGGAGGCGAGCAATGCGACGGTGATCGCTTGCCGGTGCAGCGAGCGAGAAAGGCGACGGCCGAAGATGTTGACGGCGCTGTCACCCCGGATTTCTGCCCAAGCGATGAACAGCAGGACGAAGAACGTCGTGATTTTGATACCGCCGGCGGTGCCCGCGGGGCCGCCACCGATGAACATCAGCATGTCCATGCCGAACAGTGTCGAGTCGTGGAGTGAGCCGATGTCGACGGAGTTGAAGCCGGCGGTGCGGGTCTGGACGGCTTGGAACGCCCCGGCGAGGATGCGCGAGTGCCAGGGGAGTTCACCCAGCGTCTTTGGGTTGTTCCATTCGAGGACGGTGACGTAGATCGATGAGAGCACGAGGAGCACGGCGGTGCCGAACAGCACCATGCGGGTGTGCATGGTCCACCGGTGTGGATGCCGGTAGGCCCGGGTGAGCTGGTGCAGCACGGGGAACCCGAGCCCGCCGACGATGATGGCGCCCATGATGGGAAGGCAGATGCCCCAGTCGCCGACGAAGGCCGTCATGTTGCCGGGGAACAGCGAGAACCCGGCATTGTTGAACGACGACACCGCGTGAAAGAGCCCGTACCAGAGGGAATCGCCGACGGAGTACCCCAGCGTGAGTAGTCGGATGGTGAGCGCTGCCATGACGATGCCCTCGATCACGAGGCCGGTGACGAGGACCCGTCGCAGTAGTGGGCGAAGCCCGCCGACGGAACCGTGCGCTTCGGTCGCCGCCGTGATGCGGCTGCCCAGCGAGACTTTCCCCATCACGCGCAGGCTCAGCAGCGTCGCGAAGCTCATGACTCCGAAGCCGCCGATTTGGATGAGAACCATGATGACGACGTGCCCGAACGGGGTCCAGTACGTGGGCACGTCGACGTCGGACAGCCCCGTGACGCACAGCGCCGACGTCGCCGTGAACAGCGCTGGCAGGAGCGGGATGCCGCCGGGGGACTGCGTGGAGATGGGAAGCATCAACAGCCCGGTGCCAAGGATGAGCGCCAGTAAGAAACCGAACAGGATGGTGCGCGTCGGACGCGAACCCCTGAAGGGAAGAGCCACGAATGATGAGTGTACGCCGTTTTAGGTGCGACGCTGCTATGCGGTGCCGATAGAATCGTCCGACGGACGAGTCGGCCGGGTGATCGCGGCCCTGATGCAGGGCTGAGGAAAGTCCGGGCTCCGAAGAGCAAGGTGGTGGGTAACGCCCACCCGGGGTGACCCGCGGGATAGTGCCACAGAAAACAGACCGCCCGGCAACGGGTAAGGGTGAAACGGAGGTGTAAGAGACCCCCAGCGTCCCAGGTGACTGGGGCGGCTTGGTAAACCCCACCTGGAGCAAGACCAAGAAGGCCGGTTCCGCCGGCTGCGGACACCGTCGGAGCGCTGCTCGCGCGAGGTGCCCGGGTAGGTTGCTTGAGCGACGCGGCAACGCGCCGCCTTAGATAGATGATCACCGACCACAAAACCCGGCTTACAGGCCGGCTCGTCCGCTCTTTATCGGTGGTTGAGTAGCCCGCATTCGGTGGTTGAGTAGCGGGCGTAGCCCGCGTATCGAAACCGGGTTTGCTGGCTTCAGCTATTCATGCCATCCGTGATGGACTTCTCGGCCTCGTCGAACTTCTCGGCTTTCGCTTTCAGCTCGTCATAATCAGCGAACTTCGCCCGCTCACGAGCCAACCGGTCACCCAGCAGTGCGTTGAGCTGCTCCTGTGACGTGATCGGCTGGAAGTCAGGCTTCGCCTGCTCAGGCTGGCTGTTTTCGGGCGTGATGGACTGTTCGGACATGGTTCCTCCTACGGAGTGTTGTTGGTGCCGCGCATTGACCGCTGCGCGTTTGCGGAAAGACTTGTCGAAATCAGACGTCAGAATCGACACGTTTCTCGGACGTGTCGACGTCTTGGGTACGGATGGCGAGGTTGTCGTCGGTGATGAGCGGCAGCCAGAGGGTCGTTGGACACCCATGATCGAAGTCAACGTAGGGGCCATCCTCGTGGATGAGATACGGGAACTTGGCCCCGTTGATCTTCGGCATTTTGCCGCGAATGAATTCCGCCTCAGTCACGAGCTCGGGCATGCTGTCTCCTTCGTCGGAGCATGAGAAAACCCCGCAGGAACACCTACGGGGTTTGCGACAACGCTGAGGTCAGCTAATTTTGAGCGACCAGTCGCGTGAGGTTGGTCGTCCATAGAATGCGAACACCCGCTCTGCTCGCGAGTGCATCGAAGATCCTCCGTGCTCGATCCTTCGCATCGCCGGAGCTGAGCTGGATATCGAAGCGGAACGCACTCAACGGCATCTCGTGATCGTCCAGGTATCGGTCGTCTTCCAAATCGATCACAGTGGAGATCGGCTCATCGATCATGGCGTCAATCTCCCCGGCGGACTCGAGTCCGGCAATCAACAGATGTTCAACGGTCACCTCGCGTCCTCCTCGAAATAGTAGCCATCACCGATTACGTAGATTCTATCAACCTTGTGTCCGCGAGCCCCGGAGAGGCCGTAGAGACCCCAGATCCGCGCCACTCCGTCGCGCGCTTCCGACTCACCAACCCCGCTTCTGCGGAGATCAAAGACCAGATCTCTGGCTTGCCCTCCTCGAGACGTCGACTCTCTAGTGCGGTTTCGCATGGTGTTCGATGAACCCCCCGGGTCCAGCGATTTAATGTCCGCCTTGCGGCCGCCAATCGTGCAATCGAAAAGCCGGTCATTATGCTCGCTCTTACCCCCAGGGCCGACAGCGTAGCCTCGCTGACTGCGGAGGTACTCAACTGCGCGTCGCTCCCGAGCCGACCAATTCGGGTCATCATCGCCGAACCCAACGAGTTGTCGTGGCGGTTTCTTGCCGCCACCTCCAGACCCGCCGGTCTGCGTCTTGGGTTTCCGTCCAGGCTTCTTCTTCTCGCCTTCCGGCACATGCGCGTCGTGGACGGTGCCGTCGCCAAGCTCACGCATCTGCGCCAGAACGTTCTTCGTGGTTGGCTCGAGCCCTTGTTCCTTGCAGGCCTTCCGGGCTTCCTCGTAGAGGGCTTTCTGCTGCCGCTCGGCGTAAGAGGGCTCCCAGTCGTCGAACACCTCCGCGACGGTGCACCCGCAATGGTCGTGGTACTTCTCACCCAGCGAGCGAGAACCACGAGGGCGAACACCAAGACCACGCCTACCGCGAGCACCAAGCCGAGTAGTCTTACCGCGCCCAACCACATACTGGGCGGCGAACGGCGAGGTGTAGTCGGTACGAGTCGCGAGCATTGCGCAGAATGCGCACGGATTGCCGTCGGTCACCCGCCGCCAGCGCCGATCGTTCGCCGCCGCCGACAGCACCACCACATCGCGGCCCGCGTCCAACGTCGTCTGATGCTGCCTGACTGCTAGGCCACCAACGATCTTCATGAACTCGTCGTCGTATGCACGTGTTGGCTTCAACTCGTTGTTCGAGCGTCTGAGAATATTGGCGAGAAGGTTGATGCGCTCAGCCGGAGAGGACGACGCCGATGATGACCGTAGCTGTGACCGCCGAACGTAGTGATGGTGTATGGGTGCTTGAATCGGATAACGGTGCTGTCAGCCAGGTGCACACACTCAGTCAGGCGGAGGCAGAGATGCGCGAGCCCATCGCTCATCTTGCTGGTCTGCCCGAGTCTGAAGTCGAGATCGTCCTCGAGGTAATCCGATCAGAATCGCTGGGGGGTGGTAAATCCTCGCGCTGCGCTCCCATTGAAGGCCTATAACAGCTCCGGCAGACCGTCGCCACACTTTGCTCCTCGAATGGGCAGTCAGAGGTTTCGTTAGTTTGCAGAGCTCTCAGTACTCAAGATGATTTCGACTCGCGGGCTGCGCCCGCGGCTCAATCATCGGGTGGAGCCGCGCCCCGGTGGCTGAAGAGTCACTCAGTGGCGTGTCGAAACCACGTCTGCCGGATGATTTCGACTCGCTGCCTCCGGCAGCGGCTCAATCATCGGATGCGGCGTGTCGAAACTCGTTGTTGCGTCTCGATACGGGCCTGCGGCCCTACTCGACGCTCGGGGGGGGGCAGTCACCTCAGCACCGGTGGTTGAGTAGCGGGCGTGGCCCGCGTATCGAAACCACACCCGCTTGGGCGGCAGATTACCGTCCATGTTTGGGCGCATTTCTGCCACTGAAGCTCGTCCGGGGTGATTTCGACTCGCGGGCTGCGCCCGCGGATCAATCATCAGAGGAAGAAACTGCAA
Organism: Actinomycetes bacterium; assembly: GCA_023443125.1. Taxonomy (GTDB): domain Bacteria; phylum Actinomycetota; class Actinomycetes; order Propionibacteriales; family Propionibacteriaceae; genus Arachnia. Next base: position 47,691 of record JAEZVO010000028.1, on the reverse strand, counting down.
AACTCGCCATTAGCCGGAACTGTCCCCGCTCAGGTGAGCGTGAGGCATCCAGCTGTTGGCGAGTTTTGCAGTTTTGTTTGGGGCGGGGAAACAGTCGGGAGCAGCTCAGGCGGTGAGGATCTCGGCTCCGTCGTCGGTGACGACGAGGGTCTGCTCGAACTGGGCGCACCACGACTTGTCGAGGGTGGTCACGGTCCAGTCGTCGTCCCAGACCTCCGACTCGTAGTTGCCGAGCGTGAGCATCGGCTCGATGGTGAAGGTCATGCCCGGCTCCATGCGCGTGTCGAGACGTGGCTCGTCGTAGTGCAACACCACGAGCCCGGAGTGGAACTGCGTGTGCACGCCGTGGCCGGTGTAGTCGCGCACCACCCCGTACCCGAAGCGCTTGGCGTAGCTTTCGATCACCCGCCCGATCACCGACATCGGGCGCCCCGGCTTCACTGCCTTAATGCCGCGGTTGAGCGCCTCCTGCGTGCGCTCGACGAGCAGCTTGTGCTCCTCGGACACGTCGCCACACAGGAACGTGTAGCAGTTGTCGCCGTGGACGCCGTCGTAGAACGCGGTGCAGTCGATCTTCACGATGTCGCCGTCCTCGAGTGGGCGGCTGTCCGGAATGCCGTGGCAAATGACCTCGTTCACCGACGTGCAGATCGACTTCGGGAAGCCGCGGTACCCCAACGCCGACGGGTAGGCGTTGTGGTCGAGCATGTACTCGTGCGCGATGCGGTCGAGCTCATCCGTCGTAACGCCAGGCGCGACGGCCTTGCCGGCCTCGTGCATCGCGTCGTGGGCAATCTTGCCCGCCACCCGCATGCGCTCGATCACGTCGTCGGACTGCACATGCGATCCGGTGTACGGGGTCGGCCCTTCCTTCCCGACGTACTCCGGCCGGGCAATCGACGCGGGAACTGGGCGGACGGGGGAGACGGTATGCGGGGTAATGATGCTCACAGTTTCACCCTAGCGCTTGTCTCGAGTTGGTTCATTCGACGGCGATGCTGTCGAGCGACTGGCGAACCTCCTCGATGGACGAGGCATCGTCGATGGTGGCGCAGCCCGCTACGACGCTGAGTTCACCGTCGCGCCCGAGATCGAAGACGTACACATCCAGTAGGTCGCCTTCGATGCCGTCTTCCCTGTTGACGTAGATATTTGTTTGAATGTGCCAACCGGTGACCCCGGAAATCTCGACCTGTTCATTGACCAGGTCTTCGCGACCAGTGAAGCCGTCGTACATCCACGACGACGCCATGCACGACACCATCGCGGCCGCCGCCTGCTTCGGGTTGCGGAACCCGTCCTCGGCACGCACGGTACCGATGTCCATCGACGCCACCCAGCCCGGCACGATCTGCCGCGTCACTGAGTTTTGCTCCGCCATCCACGGCATATATGTGGGCTCGTTGCGCCAACCATCGGCGCTCGGAGCCACGACGGTGAGCCCGCCGCCATGCAAGAGTCCATTGTCGTCGACCTCGCTCGTCGGGTAACCAACGGTGGGGCAGTCCTCCGGCCTCGCGCCGCCGTCGTCGGTGGGTGCGGGCTCGTCGGGTTCTCTCGTTCGCTCATCCCACGGTTTCACGCTTGGGCGGTCGGAGCGGGTGTCTTCGGGCGGTGCACCGAGAGGGTTCATGATGCTCGAAGGCTGCAGCACCAGCACGACGACCACCGTTGCGATGAGCAGCAGGCCACCGACGATCCAGCCCGTGGGTGACGATTTCTGGGGTTTCTCGTCGTGCCATTGGGCACCATCCCAGTACCGCGGCTTCCCGCGGCCTTCTGGGTTTGGGTACCAGCCGGGCTGACTCATACCCCGCAGTGTAGTTGTCTAACAAACCGTGGATCGAGCGCGGCGACGGTGCGCCGTACGGCACACTTGGGCTCATGGACACTCAGGCCGAAACCGTATTTCGACTCATCGAAGAGCATCAAGTTCGATTCATCCTGCTGTGGTTCACCGACGTGCTGGGCAACCTGAAATCGGTGGCCATCGGGCCGGGTGAGGTTGAGGTGGCACTGGCGGAAGGTGTCGGTTTCGATGGCTCGGCCATCGAGGGTTTTGCCCGCGTGTTCGAGGCAGACATGGTGGCTCACCCGGACCCCTCCACGTTCCAGGTGCTGCCGTGGATGACCGAATCCGGCCTTGTCACGGCACGTATGTTCTGCGACGTGCGGCTTCGTGATGGATCCCCGAGCTTCGCCGACCCCCGCTACGTGCTGAAACGCGCTGTCGACAAGGCCGCCGACGCCGGCTTCAGCCTGCAGGTACACCCCGAGATTGAGTTCTTCGTGCTGAGCCAGCTCAACCCGCCAGTGCCCTTCGACAATGGCGGATACTTTGACCACACCACCCTGAGCCGAGCCAACGACGTGCGACGCGAGGCCATTCTTGGTCTCGAGGACATGGGAATTTCTGTGGAATTCAGCCACCACGAAGGCGCCCCCGGACAGCACGAGATCGACCTGCGTCACGCCGACGCGCTCACGATGGCAGACAACATCATGTCGTTTCGGGTTGCGGTGCGTGAGGCCGCAGCATCACGCGGGCTGCATGCCACGTTCATGCCGAAGCCGTTCACGCAGTACCCGGGCTCGGGCATGCACTCGCACCTGTCGCTGTTCGAGGGCGACACGAACGCGTTCTTCGACGCCGCCGATGAATACCAGCTGTCGAAGGTGGGACGGCAGTTTATCGCGGGGCTGCTGCGGCATGCTCCCGAGATCACGGCGGTGACGAACCAGTGGGTGAACTCCTACAAGCGTCTCGCCGCGGGCGACGAGGCCCCGAGCTATGTGTGCTGGGGGAGAGCCAACCGGTCCGCACTCGTGCGTGTTCCGCAGTGGACGCCGGGCAAGGCGTCGAGCGCGCGCGTGGAATATCGGGCGATCGATTCCGCCGCGAACCCATACCTCGCGTACGCGCTCCTGCTTCGCGCAGGGCTGCAGGGTATCGAGGGCGAATACCCCCTGCCGACGGAGGCGGAAGAAGCGGTGTGGACGCTGTCTCGTCGCGAACGCCAGGCGCTGGGCATCGACGAGCTGCCACGCAATCTCGACGGCGCGCTGCGGGTGATGGAGGGCTCGGAACTCGTCGCGGACACCCTCGGCGAGCACGTCTTCGAACACTTCCTACGCAACAAGCACGAGGAATTCGAGGACTACCGCCGCCAGACCTCACAATGGGAGATCGACCAGAACATCGCCGTCATGTGAGTGGAAATGCCTGCGCCACCTCGTGCGCGTGTGCCCCCGATGCCCGAACCGAAGCGTCGGCATAGGCCACGCGCCCCGTGACGAGGGCGAGGAACACCGTCGGATCAACCTCGACGACGTTAGGCGGGGTGCCGCGCGTGTGCCGCGGGCCGGACCCGAAGCTCAACTGCACCGCCGCAAACGGCGGCACGCGCAACTCGATGGCGTGGCCGCCGAAGCGCTCACCCAGCAGCCCACACGCCGCGCGCGTGGCCGCAGCGACGAGGGGGCGCGGCAGCTGTTCATGTTCCGACGCCGCCCGCAGCAGCAGCTGCGTGAGATCGGGGCGCTTCGCCGACAATTCCGCATCGAGCTCGCGCTCATCCACGAGGGGGCGGAGTGCTTGCGTGACGGCATCGGTGGGGCGAACCATGCGTCGAGCCTAGCCGGCCACACGTGTAGCCGACGGGGCGAGGCACGTACACTCTTCCCATGGCGCGGCTCCATTCACCCCAAGCTGAGTTTGCGCGGCGAGGATTCGCCCAACCCACCTCGGCCGCGCGTATCTGGCAATCCTGGCCGGACGATGTCCGCGCCAAGGTGGATCTCGACTGGTGCGCCCCGGTAGGCGACCGCTTCGGCGCACTCCACGCCCTCGACGCCATCGTGCAGGCCGGCCGGCATGACGAATTGCTGGGCGACGCGGAATGGGCGCGACGCGTGCTCCTCGTCGCCGGTGCATCGTCGGTGCTGGCCACGGCGCTCGGGCGCGAAGAACACCTGCTGGATCTCCTGCGCGACCCACCGCGCCCACGCAGCGCCGACGACTGGCGCCGCTTTTTCGCTCAACGCCTGCCCATCGTCGACGGGGTCTGCGCCGGCACTGCGGACGAGCTGCGCGTGGCGAACCGAGCCGCGCTCACGCTCATCGCCGCGCGGGACCTCGAGGCAGAGGATCCGACGGCGCTCCTCGCCGACATCACCAGGGAGCTCGCGCACGTGGCGGACGCCGTGCTCGACACGTCACTGGCGCTCGCGCGCGCCGAAGTGCCGCAGTGGGCCGACGCGCGTCTCGCCGTGATCGCGCTCGGTAAGACGGGTGCGCAAGAGCTGAACTACCTTTCCGACGTAGACGTGCTCTACGCCGCAGAACCCGCCCGCGACGATGTGCCCACCGACCATGCCCTCGCCATTGCCACGCGTATCGCGGCAGCCCAAGCGCGCATCTGCTCTGCCCACACCAGCGCCGGAACCATCTGGACTGTCGACGCCGCGCTGCGCCCCGAAGGCAAAGCCGGGCCGCTCGTCCGCACGCTCGAGTCATGCCGTCATTACTACGAACGCTGGGCCAAACCCTGGGAATTCCAGGCCATGCTGAAGGCCCGCCCCGCCGCCGGCGATCTGGAGCTGGGGCAAGCGTTCGTCGACATGCTCGCACCCCGGGTGTGGCAGGTCGCTCACACCGACGGTTTCCTCCCCGAGATGCGCGCCATGCGCGAGCGGGTCATCTCACTCATCCCGGCCTCGCAAGCCGACCGTGACATCAAACTCGCCAGCGGCGGCCTGCGCGACACCGAGTTCTCCGTGCAGCTCCTGCAGCTCGTGCACGGCACCTCCGACGAACGCATCCGCGGCAGAGGCACGCTCGACGGCCTCGAGGCACTCGTCGCGCACGGCTACATCGGCCGCGACGACGGCGCCAAGCTCGCACAGGACTACCGCATCCAGCGCGTGATCGAACACCGCATCCAACTCGCCCGATTGCGGCGCACCCACCTCGTGCCCGATGACGAGCGCCAGCTCGCGGAACTCTCACGCACCGCGCGGATACCGGACGTGTGGGAACAGTGGAAGACCACCCGACGAGATGTGCGGCGCTTGCGGCAGCGCATCTTCTTCTCGCCGCTGCTCGACGTGGTGGCGCAATCACCGTCGGGTGTTCTGCTCAGCCAAGACGCCGCCCGAGCACGGGCGAAAGCGCTCGGTTTTCTCGACCCGCGAGCCGCACTCACGCACATCGAGGCGCTCACGACGGGGACGTCGCGGGCGGCGGAGATCCGTCGACATCTCATGCCAGCCATGCTCGAATGGATCGCCGACGGGCCGAACCCCGACTTCGGGTTGCTCTCGTTTCGGCAGCTCTCGGAAGCGCTGGGGGAGGAGAGCTGGTACCTGCGCGCCCTCCGCGACGAGGGCTACATGGCCAGGCGATTCGCGACGGTGGCCTCCACGAGCCGGTTCGCCGTCGCGCTACTCCAGCGGGTGCCGCAATCCGTGCGGCTGCTGGCCTCCGACGACGACCTCCAGCCCCGCCCGCGCGACGAACTCGTCGCGGCCTTCAAGAACACCGCGGCCCGTCACGACGACGCCGACCGCGCCGTCGCATCCATGCGCGCGCTGCGGCGCTCTGAACTCGCACGTATCGCCATTACCGACGTGTTGGGCGGCGTCGACGTTGCCCAATGCGGCCAGGCGCTGTCGTCGCTGGCGGACGCGACGCTCGAGGCGGCGCTGGACATCGCCCGACGCGAACACGCCGCGCCGGAGCTCGGCGTCGTCGCGCTTGGGCGTTGGGGCGGTTCAGAGATGAGCTACTCGTCAGACCTGGACGCGATGTTCGTGGTGCCCGACGACACCGACGCCGCCGGACTGGAAGCGGCGACGAAACTCGTCCGACGTGCCGCCGAGATCCTGGGGCGCCCCGGCCCAGACCACGGGCTGACGCTGGATTCCGACCTCCGACCCGGCGGGAAGAGCGGCCCGCAGGTGCGCACCCTGGCCTCATACCGCACCTACTACGCACGATGGGCCGTGACGTGGGAGCGGCAGATGCTTCTTCGCGCCCGACACGGCGCCGGCAGTGCCGCGCTCGTCGCGCAGTTGCTCAACGACGCAGACCCCTACCGATATCCGCCCGAGGGGCTCGCGCCGTCGGAGGTGACGGAGATTCGTCGGCTGAAATCGCGCATGGAGCGCGAGCGCATCCCGCGCGGCATCGACCGCGACCGCCACCTCAAGCTCGGCCCGGGCGGCTTGGCCGACATCGAATGGACCGTGCAATTGCTGCAGCTCCAGCACGGCCATGCCCACCCCGAACTGCAGACCACGTCGACGCTCGCAGCCCTCGACGCAGTCCGTTCACTCGGGCTCGTCGATGCCACCGACGCGGACGCGCTGCACGAGGCGTGGCGGCACGCCAGCAGCGTTCGCGACGCGGTGATGCTCGTGCGTGGCCGCGCCGCCGACGCGCTGCCCACCGACCTCAGAGACCTCGCGGCCATCAACACGCTGCTGGGCATCGACGGGCCGGCGAGTGAGCTCATCGAGATCACCCGACGACACGCCCGCCGGGCGACGGCCGTCGTCGAGCGCTATTTCTGGGGTGAGTGACGGCGCCTGCTCGCGGTGGGGTACAGTGAGCGGCACGTATTCCGGGGTCGGTGAAAGTCCGAACCGGCGGTGACAGCCCGCGACCCTCGCGCTGCTTCGGCGGCAACAGGTTGACTCGGTGAAATTCCGAGGCCGACAGTCAGAGTCTGGATGGGAGGAATGCGAACGGCTCGCGCCTGCATCGCGCGTGCCCGCTTGCTGCCCCGGTATTGGAAGAAGGGACGCCGGATGGCAGCGAGATCGCGGTTCTGGACCGCATTCCCCGCGCGTTCGCGCCCCCGAACCCGTACCGAGCGGATCGTCGTGCCGGCGCTCGCAGGCGTCGTCATGGTTGCCTGCTGGTGGGTAGTGAGCCTCTTCGTTCCGACGCTGCTCCTGCCGAGCCCCGTCGACGTGGCCATCCGCGTCGGGCAGCAGGCCGTGAACGGCGTCGCTTCCCAATATTTGTGGCCGACGGTGGGTCCGGCCCTGCTGGGGGTTGGGATCGCAGTCGTCGCGTCAGTGACGATCGGCATCCTCGTCACGCACTCGCGCCGGTTGGCGTCGGTGTTTGAGCCGTGGGTGGCGCTGTCGCAGACCGTGCCGCTCGTCGCTATCGCCCCTCTCCTCGTCCTCTGGCTCGGATACGGCACCGTGCCGATCGCGTGTTTGTGCGCGATCGTCGCGTTCTTCCCGATGGTGACCACCACCATCGTCGGATTCCGACATCTCGACATGCGCGTCCTCGAGCAGGCCGTGCTCGACGGCGCCTCGCCCTGGCAGCGCCTCGTCGTCGTCGAGATCCCCATGGCCGCGCCCGCCGTGTTGGCGGGCATCCGCGCCGGGTCTGTGCTGGGCATGACGGGCGCCGTCGTCGGCGAGTTCGTCATGGGCGGCACGGGGCTCGGCACCTTGCTCACGCTGTCTCGGCAGGCCTCCGACACCGTCGGGGTGTTCACCGTGATCGTGTGGATATCAGCGGTGGCCATGGCGCTCTACGGGCTCGTCGCGCTGTGCGAGCGAGCCGCCACCAACCGCGTCCAAGGAGAGGACACATGACCATCAACCGTCGCACCTTCATCGCCTGCACGAGCCTGGCTGGGCTCGCCGGGTGCAGCCCGTCGCGCAAGCCAGCCGAGCGGAAGGCGATCACCGTCGGGCTCACCTTCATTCCGAACGTACAGTTCTGCCCGTTCTACTTGGGAGTGCAGGAGCGCCTGTTCGACAACGTCGACGTGACGCTGCGCCACCACGGTGAGCAGGAAGGGCTGTTCGAGGCGCTGAAGCTGGGGCGCGAAGACATCGTGTTCGCATCCGCCGACGAGGCCGTCATTGCCGGCGACCTCGAGGTGGTCGCCACCGCCTACCAGCGCTACCCGGCCGAGGTCATGATTGCGGGAGGAGCATCGTTGCTGGAGGACCTACGCGGGAAGTCTCTGGGTATTCCCGGACGCTTCGGTTCCAGCTACTACGCCGCGCTCGCCGCGCTGGATACCGCCGGGCTCACGGAGCAGGACGTGAAGCTCGTGGAAATCGGGTTCACGTCGGTGGCGGCACTCTCGACGGGCAAGGTGGACGCCATCGTCGGGTTCAGGAACAACGAGCTTGTGCAGTTCGAGCAGCAGGGGATCGAAGTGGCCTCGCTGCCCATCGCGCCCAAACCCGTGCTCGTTGGCCCCAGCCTCATCACGACGAAGGAACGCGCGAAGGAACCGTGGGTGCAGGCCATCGTCGACGGGATGCTCGAGGCCGAGCGGCGCATCGTCGACGATCCCAAGGCCGCGATCGACGCCACGGCGAAGGAGGTGCCCGCGCTGCAGGAAGCGGAGCAGCGCGCGAGCGCCGAGCGGGTGCTCGCGGCCACCACAGAACTCTGGAAGGGCGACGCGGACGCGCCACACGTGGACGTCGACCAGGCTGCCATGCAGCGGATGGAGGAGTTCCTGCAGAAGGCAGGCATCAAGTAGCGCTTAGTCGCGGGGCGCGTACGACTTCGGCTTGAACACCAGCGCCGCCACGATAGGCGGCACGACGAGGAACATCACCGTGCCGAGCGGCTCGGGCAGTGCTCCGCGCAGCGCATAGGTGAGGCTCGATACCAACACTGTGAGCAGCAGCCACCACAGCCCCAGCCGAAGCCATACGCACAACACGATCACCGCGACGAGCGCGGCGCCGGCCGCCACAAGCCCGTACCCCATCCACGGGGGAGCGGCGAGTGGATCCGCGACGGTGGAAGCGCCGCCATGCGTTTGTTCCCACACCAGTCGGCCCAACTGTGGGCTCGCCATGATGATAAGCCACAACACGACGGCCACCATCATCCACATGGCGACGGCTATCGGATCACGCCAGGTTTCGTTCTTCGCCACGCGTTCATCCTATGGCATCGCGACGAGGTGGCCGGGGCACGCGACGGGCGCCGCGCCAGCTTGGGCGAGCTGTGCCCGGTCAGTCGCCCACCCGAATAAGGGTGCGCCCATACCGCTTGCCCGCGAGCAGCTCCTCGCCGGCGGCGATCGTGTCATCCAACCCGATGCAGGTGGTCATCTCGTCGAGCAGCGCTTGATCGACGCCCTGGGCCAGCACGCGCCACGCGTCGGCACGGTCGTCGACATCAGCCGTGACCGAGTTGATGCCCGCGAGCGTCACACCCCGCAAGATGAACGGCATCACGCTCGACGGCAGCTCGTGCCCGGCTGCGTTACCGCAGGCGGTGACGGTGCCGTCGGGCACGGTTTGCGCGATGGCGTTCGCGAGCACTTCGCCGCCCACGGAGTCGACCACGCCGGCGTAGGTGGCCCGCTGGAGCGGTTTGCCGCGGCCGGAGAAGGCGTGGCGGTGCAGCACCTCGTCGGCGCCAAGCCGGGTGAGCAGGTCGCCGAACTCGTCGGGGCGCCCTGTTACCGCCGCTACCTCGAACCCTGCGGCCGCGAGGAGCATCGTCGCAATGGAGCCGACGCCGCCCGTCGCCCCAGTGACCAGTACCGGACCCTGCTCAGGGGAGACGCCTTCCATCACGAGGCGCAGGACGCTGAGTGCGGCGGTGAAACCAGCGGTGCCGAGCGCGGCAGCACGTTCGGGGGAGAACGCTTCAGGTAGCGGTACGGCGAGGGTCGGATCGACCTTGGCTACGGTGGCGTAGCCGCCGTGCAGCGTCTCGGACAGCCCAGCGCCGTTCAGGATGAGCCACTCGCCGGGTGCGAAGCGCTCGTCGCGCGAGGTGCGCACCACACCAACCAGATCGATGCCTGCGATGAGCGGATGGGTGCGAACGACACCCTTGCGGCCAGTCACGGCGAGGGCGTCCTTGTAGTTCAGATCAGACCAACGCACGTCGACGGTGACGGGCGCGTCGGGCAGAAACGCCTCCTCCAGGTCTTCGACGGATACGGACTCTTCACGAACGACGATTGCGCGCATACCTGCATGCTACGCGACGAGGGAGGGCCGGCGTCGGCGCCCAAAACGCAGCCGATATATTCATAGTTGCGAGTTCGAGCAACGTGACCGGCATGGAACACGTCGCCCCGCGACGGTTCTCTTGCGCCTGTTTTCGTGCCAGACTAGACGAAACCTGTCCGGTCCAACGTCCGATCTCGCAGTGGAGCGAGTCTCTTCTATAGGACAGAACAAGGAGATTGAGCACATGTCCCGTATCGACAACGCCGACCTGCGCGGCAAGGTCATGTCGGCCGACGAGGCCGCCCAGTTCATCAACCATGGTGATCGCGTCGGCCTGTCCGGATTCACCGGCGCCGCCTACCCCAAGGCCCTGCCCACCGCCATCGCGAACCGTGCCAAGGCTGAGCACGAGGCAGGACGCGAATTCCAGATCGACGTCTTTACCGGCGCTTCCACCGCACCTGATTGCGACGGTGTGCTCGCCGAGGCTGACGCGGTGCGCTTCCGCTCTCCCTACCAGTCTGACCCCGCGATGCGCAGGGGCATCAACGCCGGAAAGATCCTCTACGACGACGTGCACCTCTCGCACGCCGGCTGGCAGGTGCGCTACGGGTTCTTCGGGAAGATGAATGTCGCCATCGTCGAGGCCACACGCATCGACGAGAACGGCAACATCATCCCTTCGTCTGGTGTGGGTAACAACGTCGAGTACCTCGACTCCGCCGAGAAGATCATCATCGAGGTCAACTCCTGGCAGTCTGAAAACCTCGAGGGCATGGCCGATATCTACCGCATCGGCAACACGCCGGGCCGCAAGCCCATCCCGATCACCGAAGCCGGGCAGCGTATCGGCACCCCCTACATCGACATCGACACGTCGAAGGTGGTCGCCGTCGTCGAAACCAACGCTCCCGACCGCAACGCTCCGTTCAAGCCGCTCGACGACACGTCGAAGCAGATCGCGGGCCACTTCCTCGACTTCCTCGAAGGCGAAGTCGCCGCGGGGCGCCTCAAGTACGACCAGTACGTCATGCAGTCCGGCGTGGGCAATGTGCCCAACGCCGTGATGGCAGGCCTCCTCGACTCGAAGTTCGAGAACGTTCAGGCTTACACCGAGGTCATCCAGGACGGCATGATCGACCTGATTGACTCCGGCAAGATGACCGTGGCCTCCGCGACGTCGTTCTCGCTCTCGCCCGAATATGCCGAGCGCATGAACGAGAACGCCGAGTTCTACCGCGAGCACATCGTTATGCGCCCGCAGCAGGTGTCGAACCACCCCGAGGTGATCCGTCGCCTGGGCCTCATCGCCACGAACGGACTCATCGAAGCCGACATCTACGGCAACGTGAACTCCACCAACGTGACAGGTTCGCGCATGATGAACGGCATCGGCGGCTCGGGTGACTTCACCCGCAACGCCTTCATCTCGTCGTTCATCTCCCCGTCGGAGGCCAAGAACGGTGCCATCTCCGCGATCGTGCCGTTCGCGTCGCACATCGACCACACGGAGCACGACGTGATGGTTGTCATCACGGAATACGGGTACGCCGACCTGCGCGGCCTCGCGCCCAAGCAGCGCGTCGAGAAGATGATCTCCATCGCTCACCCGCACTACCGTCCGCTCCTGCAGGAGTACGTCGACATGGCGAACCAGAAGGCCGGCACCATGCAGACTCCACATGATCTGGCCCACGCCTTCGACTTCCACACGCGGTTCCTCGAGACCGACACGATGCAGAAGTAAGAAACCCAAGAGAGCCCTGGTGGGGCTGCACCCCTGTCTTTCCGGGGTGCGGCCCCACGGCCTTTGTGGGCTCGACGTACGTTGTAACGCATCATGGACGAACATCACGGTTTTGGTATTCCGCAGGCGGGCCATCAACGAGCGATGGGGCACGCGCAGATGCGTGCTGCCAACCTCGGTTTGGTGCTGAGATATCTCCGCGATCATGGCGGACGCTCGAGGGCCGAGCTGGCCGCCGAGACTGGGCTGTCGAAAGCCACGATCACGAACGTCATCGCCGGGCTGGCCGGCGTGGGCCTCATCGAGGAAGGGGACGTCGAACATCACCGACGCGTGGGGCGCCCCGGCATCGAGATTCGGCTCCGTCCCGACGGCGCCCGCGGCCTGGGCGTCGAACTGGCGCAGCACGATCTGGCTCTCTCAGTGGTGAACTTCGTCGGGGAACCCGTGGTGGAACACACAGTGGCGCTCTCTGCGGAGCCGGGCGACGCGGAAGGCGTCGTGCGTGAGGCCGTCGAGCTGGTACGCCGCGTCATCGACGAACTGGACGCACCCGTGGCGGCGTGCACGCTGGCCGCTCCCGGGCTCATCGACTATCAGCGCGGCACGGTGCGACTGGCGCCCGCCTTGGGGTGGACCGATGCCCCGGTGGCGCCGTCGTTCGCATCCCAGCTCGATGGGGCGCTGCCTATCTACATTGAAAACGACGCGAAACTCGCCGCGCTGAGTTCCCTCGTCGACCACCGTGACGGGAATGTACGCGACCTGGTGCACGTCACCGGTGGAGCGGGTATTGGCCTGGGCGTGATCGCCGACGGGCGTCTCCTGCGCGGAGGTGCTGGGTACTCAGGCGAGCTGGGGCACACCACGCTGGATGCCGACGGGCCGCGTTGCCCGTGTGGGCGCAGGGGCTGTTTGGAGCTTGCCGTTGGCTGGCCGGCGTTCTGTCGTCGGTTGGCGCAGGCCGGTATCGACGTGAGCCCCGATGGATCGCTTGGGGAACAGCTCGAAGCGCTACGGGCGCAGATGCAGGTGGGCGATGAGGCTATCGCGTCGGCGGCGGGAGCAACCGCCGAGGATCTGGCGCGCGGGCTGCAGAGCGTCGTCGATTTGTTCAACCCGAAGGTGCTCGTGTTGGGCGGCTACTTCGGCTACTTCGGAGAGCTGCTGGTGCCGGTGTTGCAGCGACGGTTCGATCAGGCCAGCATCGACCCCGGTACCCACGTCGACGTCACGACGTGTGGGCACGGCTTGCAGGCTGCGGCGAGGGGCGGCGCAGTGATGGCGCTCGAGCGGGTGTTCCAGGACCCGACGGTGGTGTGCGCAACGTAGTTGCGTGATTTCGACTCGAATGCAGACATGATGTGCCGCCGTGCGCTACATTTGGTTCAAGTTCTAAACCTAATGGCGGGTGGAGGCTGCAATAGCTGAGCCCGGGAGGATTGGTTGCGCATGATCAAGTTTGGCACCGGTGGCTGGCGGGCCATCATCGGCGATGAATTCAATAGGGCAAATATTCGGCTCCTGGCGCAGGGGCTCAGCAATCGTATGCACCGCGAAGGTGTTGTAGACCGAGGGCTCGTGATTAGCTACGACCGTCGCTTCCTCTCCGACGTCGCGGCGTGGTGGGCCATCGAGGTGCTCGTCGCTAACGACATTCCGGTGACGGTGATCGGGCGCCCCGTGCCCACGCCCATGGGGATGTGGACCGTGCGCAACAAGGGCTGCGCGTACGGGATGGCTGTGACGGCATCCCACAACCCGGCCCTCTACAACGGGTTCAAGCTGTTCACCGAAGGCGGGCGCGACGCAGAGCTCGCTATCACCGACGAGCTGGCCAGCGAATGCAACGCCCTCATCGAAGACGACGTTCGCAGCGTCGAACCACACGAGGCGAAGGCCTCCGAACTGGTGACGGTGCAGACGTCGATCAACTGGTATCTGGACGCCATCATGGACAGCCTCGACCTCGACGTCATCCGCCACGCGCACCTTCACATCATCCTGGACCCGATGTTCGGCGTTGCGCAGACCGCGCTGCAGACGGTGCTGCTCACAGCCCGATGCCAGGTGGACGTCATCAACGATCGCCACGACCCGCTGTTCGGCGGGCGCATGCCGTCGCCAGCTGCCGGAAGCCTGGATTCGCTGCGGCGCGCCGTCGTCGATTCTGGCGCGGCCATGGGGATTGCCACCGACGGTGACGCCGACCGCCTCGGCATCATCGACGACGAGGGCAACTACCTCACGCCTAACCAGGTGCTCGTGCTGCTCTACGAGTACCTCGTGACGCAGAAGGGCTGGGAAGGCCCCGCGGTGCGCAACATGTCCACCACCCACCTCCTCGATCGAGTCGCCGAGGCCCACGGACAGCGGTGCTACGAGGTTCCCGTCGGATTCAAGTGGATCAGCGCGAAGATGGCGGAAACCGACGCGGTGATCGGCGGCGAGTCGTCGGGCGGCCTCACCGTGCGTGGGCACATCCCCGGCAAGGACGGCATTCACGCCGGCAGCCTGCTCGTCGAAGCGGTGGCCGCGTCGGGCAAGAAGCTGTCCGAGATGTACGCCGACTTCGTCGAACGCTACGGGGAACTCGTCATGGTGGAGGCGGCCTACGGGTTCACCCCGAGCCGGAAGGAAGCGCTGCAAGAGCGCGTCTTCACCAACCACGACCTCCCCACGTTCGACCACGAGGTTGACCACATCAGCTGGGAGGACGGCTGCAAGGTGTACTTCACCAACGGCGGCTGGACCACGATCAGGTTCTCCGGCACCGAACCCGTGCTGCGAGTCTTTGCTGAAATGCCAACCCGCGACGAAGCAGACGCCATCGCGAACGCCGTCGCCCAACACTTGGAGCTTGCATGATTACCACCGCAGTTGTTTTGGCCCGTGGCCTTGGCACCCGCATGCGCGCTGAGGGCAGCGGCGAGCTGAGCGACGCGCAGCGCGCGGCCGCGTCCGCCGGCTACAAGGCGCTTATGCCGATCGGGGAGCACCGTCTCGTCGACTACTCACTCTCCGCCTTGGCCGACGCCGGGATTCGCCGCGTGGTGCTCGTCGTCGCGCCCGATCACGACGAGTTCCGCGCGCATATCGAGCAGGTGCGGCCACAGCGCCTCGACGTGGCGTTCGCAGTGCAGGAGGAGCCCCTGGGCACCGCCGACGCCGTCGCCGCAGCTGCGGATGCCGTAGCGGGCGAGGGCTGCATTGTCGTCAACGGCGACAACCTGTACCCAGCCGACGGCCTGCGCGCCCTGGCTGAGCGGGGCGGCAACGCGCTGCTGGGTTTCGACCGCAGTGCGCTGGTGGAGCAGAGCAACATCCCGGCGGAGCGGATTGCCGCGTTTGCGCTCATCGACGAGTCGGAGGGCGTGCTGCGTTCCATCGTCGAGAAGCCCGACGCCGCCGTCGTGGAAGCTGCGGGGCCGCACGGGCTGGTGAGTATGAACTGTTTCGCGTTCACCCCGGAGATCTTCGACGCCTGCCGGCGCATTGAGAAGTCGGCGCGTGGGGAGTACGAGATCGTGGACGCGGTGGCCTTGCTCGACGAGGTGGCCGTCGTTCCGTTCGCGGGCGGTGTGCTGGATCTGTCGCGCCGCGATGACATCGCTGAGGTGGAGCGCCGGCTGGCCGAATTCCACGTGCGCCTATGAGCGCAGGGTGGTGGGTTCCCGGCCGGATCGAGGTGCTCGGAAAGCATACCGATTACGGTGGTGGGCGAGTGTTGGTGTGCGCGGTGGAGCGCGGTGTGACCGTCGAAGCGGAGCCTGGTGGCGACGGGGTGCGTGCCCGCACGTCGGTGTTCCCTGACGACGTGGTGGAGCTGCACGCTGGTGTGCATCCGGCCTTGCCGCCTGGGCATTGGGGGCACTATGTGCAGACGGTCATTGACCGGCTGACCTCGAACTTCGGGCCTGTGGCGCCGGCGTCGCTCACGATCACTGCAGACCTGCCGCCGGCATCAGGCATGAGCAGCTCCTCGGCGCTGCTCAGTTCTGTGGCGCTCACCCTCGCCGATATATCTGGATTTACCGAGAGCGAACTGTGGCGCACCCATTGCGACGACCGCATGGCGCTCGCAGGCTACCTGGCTGCCATCGAGAACGGCGGACGCTACGGCAGCCTCGCCGGCGCGGCGGGCGTGGGGACGAGCGGCGGTTCGCTCGACCACACCGGCATGCTGGCGAGCACTGCCGGGAAGGTGTCGTACGTACAGTTCGACCCGACGTCGAAGCTGGGGCAGGTGTCTCTGCCTGACGGATGGGTATTCGTCGTCGGCGTGAGCGGCGTGCTGGCAGAGAAGACGGGTGCGGCGCGAGAGCTGTACAACCGCGGTCCGGCCACGCTGCGCTCATGGCTGGCGAACTGGAATGAGCGTACCGGTGCGGAGGCTTCGAGCGTTCAGCAGGTGTTGGAGCAAGTGGGCCCCGACGAAATCCTCGCCCATACCGCGGTGGGCTACGAGCGACGTCGGCTCACGCAGTTTGTGCGCGAATCGGGGGAGTTTGTACCCGACGCATTCGACGCATTGGAGAGATGCGACGTCGAGGCCTTCGGCGCGCTGTGCGCCGAATCCCAGGCGCTCGCCGTGAGCGGGCTGGAGAACGAGGTGCCGGAGACGAAGGCGCTCATCGAAACAGCTCTGCGCGGTGGGGCTGCGGCGGCCTCGTCGTTCGGTGCGGGCTTTGGTGGCAGCGTCTGGGCGCTCGTGCGCGCCGCCGACGCCGAGGCGTTCGCCGACGACTGGCTCGAGCGATACCACGCCGCAATTGGCGTGTGCCAAGGCTCGACGCTGATCACCGGCGCGGGCGCCCCCGGCCACCGCATCGACTGAGCTCGCGGCTCAACCACCGGCGGCAGTGGACGGGCCCCTTCCACCGATCGTCGAGTAGGCGACGTAGTCACCGATGGTTTTATGGTTTGTCAAGCCATCGAGACGCGCGCGTTGTCGAGATTTCGATATGCCCGCACGCGGGCTGCGGAAACAACTCCCACCTGGAAAGTGCCTCATGTGGCTCCCAGCCCCTGTAGAGTTAGTGTGAACTGTTGATGAAAGAAGTCCTCGTATGAGTCATCAAAATTCATTCTGGGTTCAATCGTGTGATGAACGTGTTTCGATGTTCTTCGTGGATGGGCGAGTCGAGGAATTGCTTATTGCGCCTTCGCTGTTTGGTGCTCATCAGGCAAAGCCTGCCTCGATAGCTATCAGAGACTTGCTGAATGAAGTTCTGAACAAGGCGCAAGCTGCAATGTTCGAACAGATGGAGGCTGCCGTAACTACCCTACCTGACGCACCAGATCGGAGCGCGTGGGAGGAAATCCTTAAAGAATGGAATCGAGGACAGGCATGAAAGTCATGTTTTCACCTACATCCTGGCAAACAGGTGCATCCGCACTGCAAGCTGCTGCAGAGGCGCTCAATGATGTCCCATCTTCGATGCAGAGCGGTGTGGTGGATGGTCGCACGGTTGTCGATGGGCGGGCTCGGATTGGTCTGAATGCCGTGATGAGTAAAGCACGGCGTGCCGTGACAGCTGTCGCTGCTGTGCCGGCAATGGAATCGGGGAACATGGATGCAATCGCGGCTGCTTACGCTGCGGTCGAGCAGCGCAATGAACTCATCGCGGGGAGCTTCTCATGCGGCTAATGTTGGCGCTTACGGGGCAGGAACTTCCGGAGTCATCATTTGGTTTGGAGGACGCCGCGTCGTCGCTTAGAAGAGCCTCTTTCGAAGTGCAAGAAGTTTCTAAGCAAGCTCGAGCTGCAGGTGCCGAAATCGTTTCAGCAAACCAGGGGCCAGGAGTGGATGCTTTCGCAGACTACTTTTCCCAGCCACATGCCACGCCCCATGTGACTCATGCCCTTGCCAACGAACTATCAGTTGCTGCCTCGACTATTTCCTCTGCAGCGCATGTCGCGAAGATGGCGCGAGAACAGATGATTATCGTTGCGAGTATTGCGGAGACGCAGTTGAAGACCATGCTCGCCGCTCCAAATCCTTTTACCGCAGCGGTGGCTGCGCAACTTATCCGATGTACTCGAGAGCAATTGCAGCGTATTGATAGAACACATGCGATTGAAGTCGATAGCGC
Source organism: Actinomycetes bacterium (assembly GCA_023443125.1). Classification (GTDB taxonomy): domain Bacteria; phylum Actinomycetota; class Actinomycetes; order Propionibacteriales; family Propionibacteriaceae; genus Arachnia. Next base: position 29,883 of record JAEZVO010000028.1, on the reverse strand, counting down.
CTTATCGGCGATAGCTTTCACCATGCCAATGGGTGGACCCTCTGAATCGGTTTCGGAAGTTGATGGCTATCGCCCTGGTCCTCCTGCTCGTCCCGATATCCCATGGGATGAGGATTATCCAGTAGGTTCGGAAGAGCCCACCCTAGAGGATTGGATAAAGTGGCATGAATGGGGTGCCAAGCTTCATGGCGCTCGACTGCTCCGTCCAGATCTTGATGATGCTCTCGATGCGTACTCCCACTACAGGGGGAACTCGGGGGATGATTTCGACTTCGACTATGAGGAAGCGGTAAGGGAAGACTCCAGCATCAAGGCAAATGTGGAAGTCGAGATCGCACGAGCTGCGCAAGCCGTAGATCAGATGGCGCAACAAGGAGAATCTAGCTTTCAGGTAAGTGGTGAGGCCCACCGTCAAACTCACTATCCTGAGACAGAGAATTGGCAGAAGACCATTGGCGGATACCAGCAGTGGAGTTCGGCCAACGTTCAGGTTAAAGACAGCATGGTAACAATGGAGATTACGGTTCACGCAGAGGACCACTATAACTTCAACAAAGGTCAAGCTGACATTGCTACCGGTGCCCCGGACGACGAGAATGGGCGTTTCCAGGCGATCGGTTCGGCAAAAGGATTCGATTCGCGTGGATCGGTCACCCGGACTGTCACGTGGCCTGTAGGATCACCGCCCCCACATTACATAGTTGAGCCCAAGCAGAGTGAGCGTTGAGGATGCCCTCGAAGCTACCTCGTCGATGGATCATTCTCGGGGCCTTGACAATGGTGGGCTGCGCACCTTCGAGGAAAGAGGAAACCATGCAGAAGCAAGGCGATGGCGTGTTACGTGACGATCTCGAACCACTCGTACGACGTTTACCGAAACTGGCAGGCGCTACAGCCGCAAGTTGGACGAGCGGCACGCTCGGTGATTCCCGGGTCCCCGGACCAACCCTGTACTGGATCGATGCTGTGGTCGAGCTTGATGAAGCCACCATCGCAGCGGCGCGAGCTATCCCAGCTGATGAGATGGAGCTGCCAGATGATCTCCATGGCGCGGTTCGTTCTCGTGCTCCGGAGGAGCCGTTCGTGGCCTCGCAGCAGCTCGATCAATTCTTCTCGGACGGCGCATGGCGCGCCACAGCGTGGCTCGCTGTGGGAGAGCCAAAAGTGGTGCTGGCGATCATTGGCGAGTGACCGACGAGATCGCGGTCTCGAAGCGGATGTAGCTGCTCTGTGGGCTGCATCTGGCATGGACATTGCGACTACCTACGAACGTAGGTAGTCGGTACGGCGTGTGAGTTGTAGGGTGATTCTGTATTTTCAGATGGTTGCAAGACTCCTTCGTTGGCGCCGGATCTAGATGGGGGAGGGGTTTCGATACGCGAGCTGCGCTCGCTACTCAACCATCTAGTTGACAGTTATTGGGTCTGCTGAAGGTTTGGTTGATCTTCGGGTTTGTGCCGCTAGTGTGGTGGCTGGGTTGATGATGAGTTCGTACTCGATGGGGGCGAGTTTCCCGAGTCGGTGTTGACGGCGTTTGCGGTGGTACTTGCCCTCGATCCAGGACACGATGGCCAGGCGCAGTTCCTCTCGTGTGCCCCAGGATCGACGGTCGAGGACGTTGTTGTGCAGTAGCGCGAACAACGACTCCATCGCGGCGTTGTCACCACACGCCCCGACCCTGCCCATCGTGCCGCGCAGCTCGTAGCGGTTGAGGGCCTTGCAGAATTTCCTCGACCTGAATTGGGACCCGCGCTGCGAGTGCACGATCACCCCGGCGGGCTGCCCTTGGTGAGTCACGGCCATCTCGAGTGCATTGACGGCGATCCGGGCTGTCATCTGGGTGTCGATGCAGTAGCCCACGATCCGGTTGGAGAACACATCGTTCATCACGCACAGATACACCTTCCCCTTCGCGGGTGCGATACTCGGTGATGTCGGTGAGCCACAACGCATTGGGCCCCTCAACGGTGCACTGACACTGCACCAGGTCATCGTGGACCGGTGCGCCGGCCTTCTTGTAGCGAGTCTTCCGCCTGGTGAACACCGATTGGATGCCGGCGACCCGGCACCCCCGCCACACTCTGCGCTCCGAGACCCGTCTAACCCAGCTCGGCAATGTCATCGGCCAACACCCGGTAGCCGCCTTCTGGATCATCGGCGTGAAAGTTCGCCCAGCACGGCGATCAACTCGCCATCCTCGACCTCACGGGCTGACACGGGTTGTCCTAGCCACTTGTAGTAGACCTGTTTGGACAATCCCAAGACCCGGCACGCGACCACGACCGGCACCCTCACCGGGACACCGACCACAGCCATCTCCTTCACCAGCGGATAGATCACTTTGGGGACGTAATGTGAGCCTGCGACAGGCACGCCGCCGCGCCCCACAGCACCTCGTTTTCCATCTCCAACTCACGAATCCCGCGCGGCGCCCGGGACATATCCTTGCCAGCCTCTAGGTCCGTGGTCGGGATCATCGCGTAGGACTTGCACCTCACGTCACGGATCCACACCTGCAACGTGGTCTTCACGATACCGAGGACCTTGACAACCTACTTCTGCAGGACGCCCGACTCAACCAACGCGACCGCATCGCGCTTGAACTCGTCGGAGTAGGTGATCTTCGGCATGGTTGCCATCCTTTCAGCACGACGCACTCTCAGGAATCATGCGGTCTTGGAATCAACCAAACCTTCGGCAGTCCCGAATGCCACACCCGGCAGTATCGAGAACAGCCAAACGCAAGCCCCAGAACACCACCATCATGACTGTATCGAGACGCGGCGTGGCGGGCTACTCAACCACCGGGGGCGTGGCGCCAGCTCACGGTGTCATGCCCGATCTGGGCGTCATCACCCGCAGCCCCCAACATCATCGATGAGAGCTACCCACTGCCTTCTGCGAAGAGCCGATAAACCATAATGGGGCTATCGGCGCCGTATATACCTGACAACCAGGTAGATCACTGCTACCCAAAACAGCACACCAACGAAAAATGCTATCGCAAAGCCAATTTCTCCCCAGGGATTCATCGGTCCAAGTGTAGTTACCTCCAGAGCCATGAAGCCAGTATCATACAACATTCTACAGTGCCTCTTAGTAAAACTTACTGCTAAGCTCACCGGCTGATGAGATTTGAACGACCAGAGTGTAGATTTTACTCGGAGCTCCGGCGGCAGACGTCCATGCTGTTTTGTAATATACAGATTGCGGGCTCACTCTGGTAAATCCTAGCGGGCCGATTGCTCCAAGATACGATTCGACTTGTTCATCCCAGTATCGTGTTATTTTAGCGGATTGACCTCGTTCATGGTGGGCGTCGAAACGAAAGTACATTGTGATGTAGATGTTTCCGCCAGAGGCTATGCAGCCGCTCCACGTTCTTGCGAAGCTGCTGGTCTTATATTGGCAATTCGCAATTGAATACGGTGATATATTGTCATTTCCTGGGTGTGGGATGAGCCCTTTATCTGTGTGGTGTGGGATGCTGGTGAAGTTAATAGACCCATCGGGATAAACGTATTGAGTTAGGAGATATCCTTTGGTGTACTTTGCCTGACCTCTACAGGTGGAATGTTTCGTTCTGAATCCAATGGCTCACCATGCTTAATTTTTGCAATGAGCATCTCTGCCGTGTCTGCTGGTATTCCTAATTGCGATGCTCTGTCTCTTAGGTATGAAACTGCCTCATCGGGTACTTTGTCGTTGGCGGCAGCGATGGTAGCTGGGGAAAAAGCCATTGAAAATATGGCAATAATCAAAAAATAAGATATCTGGAATATGCGTTTCATAATGCTCCTCTTGAACTTCGGTGTTGCTAGGGGGGCAACGTGTTGAGACGCTAGGATTAAGCTTGTCTTCTTAGGTTATTGTAGCAGTGTGTGCGGCTTGGGGGTGGGTCAGCCGATCGTCGAGTAAGCGACGTTGGCGCCGGATCGAGATGGGGAGGGGTTTCGATACGCGAGCTGCGCTCGCTACTCAACCACCGGGTTCGGTGGTTGTTCGACCCCCCGGAGGTGGTGGGTGGACCTTTCCTCCGATCGTCGAGTAGGGGACGTAGTCGCCGTATCGGGACGCAGCAAGGTGGTTTCGATACGCCGCCTCCGGCGGCTACTCAACCACCGGGCTGGGCCGCTGCTCGACCGCCGGGTGGAGGTACGCCCGCGCTACCTATTCATCCTGCGTACACGGGGCCCGTAAGTGAGGCATCCAATAGCCCAGATCACGCCGGTCGCGATCACGCCGAAGACCAGCATTCCCAGCGACGACGAACTGTCAACCTCACTCAGCAATTGAGGCTCGAGATGACCGGTCGGGTCGACGAGCAGAGTGGTCGTGGTGCCCTCGTGCACTCCGTCGTAGCCGCCGTCACCGCGGTACACGACGACGCCGGGATCCGGACCGCCGTCTAGACGCTCGAAAAAGTAGGTGTAGGTGACGGTGGGGCTCGAATTGTCGCCACTCGGACGTCGTTCTTCGCGCTCGATCTCGGTCACTCGTACCTCGACGGGCTCACCAGCTTTCTCTAGGGCCAGGTTCGGGCCGAGCGAGTCTGCACCGAGGAAGAACGGCACCACGGTAATAGTCAGCAGCACACCCAGCACCCATTTGGATAGCCTCCGTGTGGTGGTCGCGCCGTAACAGATGAAGCCGACCACTATTGCCGTCATGATCGCTACAATCGTCGCCGCCGAGCGAGTCTGCGGGAACAGAAAGCCCACACCAACAGGGATCGCCATGATGACGGGCATCACCAGCGACCAGATGACGAAGAACCGACGACGACCTGGGTTCACAGTGGACTGCATAGACTCTCCTCTTCCCGACCATCTGACAATGACCCGGCTTCACTTCGCATGCGCAAAATACGCACTTGCTTTCCGCAGGATCTCATTAGCTCGACGCCGTTCTCGAAGATCCTTTTCCCAAGTCCATGATGCATTGTTTGTCATCGCTAGTGATTCCTGGCGCTTTACCGGAATCCACATGATGTTGCTTCATCCAACTACGAAGAGTGCTCTCGTTGATTCCAACCTGTTCACCGACCAATCGGCACTCGGTACTCACACCCAGCGCGGGTTCGTTGATCAGCTTCTCGTTGACCAGGCGCACAGTGCGGTCACGGACTTCTGCAGGATACTGACTCGGTGCGGACATGTTCCTATCCTCTCGGTTAGATCAAACCATCCACCACGCCCGGGGCGATCCACACTATCCTCACTGTATCGAGACGCAGCGATGAGGTTTCGATACGCGAGCTTCGCTCGCTACTCAACCACACCGGGCGTGGCGGTTCAACCACCGGGCTCGGCGGAGAATCGAGCATCGAGGCGTCACTTGCTGTGCAAGAGCTCACAGCGACCTTGCGACTACCTACGAAAGTAGGTAGTCGGCGTGCTTTGCAAGTCGTAGGGTGATCTGTACTGTAATTCGTCATCAGTGAGGAGCGAATATGAGGGCAACGAGGCTACTTACCGTGGTGCTTGGCCTTACCTTGTTGGGCGGGGTGAGTGCTTATGCTGAAGAAAGCGGGCAGGCAGATCAGGAATTGGCAGAACAAATACGTATGGCCGATAACCTTCCTGTGGAACCAGATAAGTTCCAGTCTTCCCCCGGACGCATAGGAGAACCGATACCATACACGGCATATGGGAAGTATCCTCGAAGGAAAGGGGTGATTCTTGTGACTCCAGATAGATATAAGCACCTTATTTCGACGGGGCATGCCGGAATTATTCTGAATGCAACTCAGGTAGTCGAATCAATTGATATTGGAGTGACGCGTGGCAATAATGATTGGTACCGTAGTAAAGGGCAGGCGTATGGGGTTACGGTTAGATTTACGTCAGGAGCTCAAGATGGTCGGGCTGCCGACTGGGCAAATAAGCAATACGGAAAACCATATAACTTTAATTTCTTGAATAAGAAGACGCGAAAACGTTTTACTGTTCTCAGCTAGTCTGGGCATCGTTTAAAGATAACTTCAACATCGATCTTGATACGGCTGCGTGGGGTCCAGCAATTCATCCCATGGAGCTTGTTACCACGAGCAAGACGCAACTTGTATGGAGAAAGAAATAGTATTGATGCGCAAAGTGGTGGCTGCAGCCATGATCGTATCGGTGGGAGTAGCGATGAGCGCCTGCTCCCACCAGCGCATGTCGCAATCGTGTCCGGATGATGCCACGCATGCTGTGTTGTGGTCGAGTGAGTCGAGTGATGCCAAGTTGCAGATGTTTCGCAACACAGAGCTGCTATGGGAGGAGGACATTGCCGTGAAGGGCTTGCAGCCTTCACGGGGCATGGAACGCGATGGGGATACGCTGATCGCTGTCGCCACCGGTAATCAGCGACGTGACGAGTCTCATATCGTTTTGTTCGATCCGCAACTGTGCAAGGTCAGTACTGTTCCCATTGATGCGCGCGGCATTTTTGGTTGGGCAGCCGGTGAAGGATCTGTCGTCACTATGGATACGGTGGACGATGTGGCACATGTGGCTCGTTTTTCGCTCGATGGCGCCACCGTCGCAGAGGCTCGCTTCGCGAAAGAAGGAACCTCGGGGGTCGGCGTGAGCGAACATGATGTGGTGTTGTTCACGGACATTGCGAGTGACTGGCACTCCGGTGATGGATCACCGCGCAGATTCATCGCGCGTCGCCTCGACCCAGAGACACTGCATGAACGGTGGAAGCATGAGGTCCCTGTGCCTCCATTCGGTTGGCAGAATCCCGTTATCGTGGGCGAGTACGCCATATTCACGAGTGCGTTTGATGAACAACGAAATGAGGAAACAAGGGAGCTCTACCGGCTGAATCTGCATACTGGGGCACTGGAACAATCGGAGCTTTCCGCTGCATCACCGTATTGGCTGACGCCGGTGCCAAACGGCGATGACAGCACAATGTACATCGCACACACAGCGATGAACCCCAGCGTTCGTCCTCTTTCCGACTATCGCCACGTGTCCGTTGTTCGGCTACCCTCGATGAAAGTTGAAACCCTGCAACTCGACAGAGGCCTTGCACAGTTGTCAGTACGGGGAGATCTGATGGTTGCATTTGGCGATCATGATGTCGACGGCCTCCACGTTGATGCATATGCCACGGGATCAGAGCTGAAACCGTTGTTTCAGCACAATCTGACCGTTCCGGGCAACATGCGTGACGCATACGTCTCGGCCGTGGTGGCGCTCAGATGATGTCAGGCGCAGTTCAGCTGCCCCGCCACACGGTGGTGCTCGTCGACGATGAAACGAGCACGCTTGCGGCCTATCGAACAATCCTTCACCGCCATGCTCCAAACCTTGAGGTGCTTGCAAGCATTGACGATGCCTCGAAAGCAGCCGAAACCATCATCGATAGAGCGCCCGACATTGCGCTCCTCGACCTGCATATGCCTCGAATTGATGGACTGGAAGTCCTGCGACGCCTGGCACCTCACCGACTGCGCACCAAGGTAGTGGTTTCGACGGCCTTCGATGATCGCTTCCTTGTGGTCGCCGCCTTACGGCTGGGGGCAGCAGGGTACTTGTTGAAAACAGCATCAGCGCAGCAGCTGGTATGGGCGCTGTATGCCGCTGCGGCGGATGACCTCCCTCTCTCTCTCCAAAGATTGCTGGAATGCTCGTTAGGGGCAGCCAATCCGTGAAAGGAAATGGCGCCACATTATCGCAGCGTGAGCTCGATGTACTCCATGCTCTATGTGATGGGGCAACCAACAAACAAATTGCACAGCGTCTCTTCCTGGCGGAATCCACAGTGAAGCAGTATGTGAGTACGATTGCGAACAAGCTCGGTGTCTCTACTAGAACACAGATATTGATTGCAGCAGCGAAGTCTGGCCTGATCGCATGGTGAGGCCACTCACCCCGCTGGGTTCCCGGGCGCTCCAAGCAGCGAGAGTGTTGCTGCCCATTGCGGGCACGGGGTTACTACTCATGGAACTGTGGTGGGTAGTGAAAGTCGTGGGCCAACCAGAAGACCCGGTGGCGTACTGGGGAGGGTTATTGACGGCATGCATCGCGATTTCGATATCTCCTTGGCATTCAGGTGCAAGCGTTATCGCTTTCCTGCTCTCGCTCGTATTCGGAATTGCGCTGGGAGAAATGTCGCTTGCTCAGTTCACCCTCTTTCCTGTGTGTATGAGCATGTTTATCTCGATGTCGGGCAGAAAGGCAGCGGCGCTGAGTGCACTAGGCGGTGTGCTATTTGCAATCGGGAACTCTGCGGAGCACATGTCCGTTCGGACCGTGATGACCCTGGCTATGGGGGTTATCGGGGCACTCATCGGACTCATGATCCGACGGGCAATGCACGCGGAAGCTGCTCGTCGCCAGGGCACCCAGCAACTCTCTGCCGCGCTGGAAGCGTTACGTCGCGATGAGCGGGCGTCACTTGCGAGGGAACTGCACGATCTCGTTGGGCATAATTTGGCCAGTATCTCCCTGCAGCTCGAGGCGGCAGACGGCAGCGATGACGTCGAAGAGCTGACTGCGGCGCTGACAGCCGTTCGCCGATACACGAGCAATGCTGTACAGGAACTACGTGAATTAGTGCAGCTCCTCAGGGATAGTCGCCAGTCTGATCACGGCACTGACGAGAAGTTACCTGATTTGCTCGTAAGGCTGACTACGACGCTGCGTGAAGCTGGGTTTGAGGTGGACGTCGAAGGAGCGGAACTTCTCGAAGACCTCGCTCAGGCGCAGAGCGCTGTCCTTCGGTACTTCATGCTGGAAGCTACGACGAACATCCTTCGGCATGCGCAGCGACGCTCGGCGTGCGAGGTGAGGGTGCGGCTCGTCGCAGAGCGCACAGGAATCCAGGTGACATTTCGAAACGCTGCTGGGAACGAGCCTCCATCCTCCGGCGGGATGGGGTTGCAGGGGATCCGCGAGCGTGTCGCACAGGTTGGCGGGGAACTCACCGCTGCCAGGCATGCTGGGCACTGGGTGCTGAGCGCATCCCTCCCCGTAGTCCAGTGACCTCAGAGCGCGTAGTACAGCTCGAACTCGTAGGGGTGGGGGCGCTGCGCGATCGCGGTCACCTCTGCGCGCTTGAGCTCCACCCAGATGTCGAGGAGATCGTCGGTAAATACGTCGCCTGCGAGCAGGAAGTCGCGGTCCGCCTCGAGCGCGTCGAGCGCCGCAGGCAGGCTCGTCGGCACCGTCGGAACCTGGGCGTGTTCCTCCGGGGGAAGCTCGTAGAGGTCCTTGTCGACGGGGTCGAGCGGCTCAATCCGGTTCTGGATGCCGTCGAGGCCGGCCAGCAAGATCGCGGAGAAGGCGAGGTAGGGGTTCGACGACGGGTCGGGGCATCGGAATTCGACGCGCTTGGCCTTGGGGTTTGACCCGGTGATGGGAATCCGGATGCACGCCGAGCGGTTGCGCTGCGAGTACACCAGGTTCACCGGCGCCTCGAACCCAGGCACCAGACGGTGGTAGGAGTTCACCGACGGATTGGTGAATGCCAGTAGCGCGGGCGCGTGGTGGAGCACGCCGCCGATGTACCAACGCGCGACGTCGGACAGCCCGGCATAGCCGTGCTCGTCGTAGAACAGTGGCTGGTCGTCGTTCCACAGTGACATGTGGCAGTGCATGCCGGAGCCGTTGTCGCCGAAGATGGGCTTCGGCATGAACGTGGCGGTCTTTCCTGCCTGCCAGGCGGTATTCTTCACGAGGTACTTGAACTTCATGACGTTATCAGCGGCAGTGAGCAGAGTGTCGAACCGCCAGTTGATTTCGGCCTGACCCGCGGTGCCGACCTCGTGGTGGGCACGTTCCACGACGAGCCCAGCCTCGCCCATGTGGCGCACGATGTCGTCGCGGAGGTCCCCAAAATGGTCGACGGGGGAGACGGGGAAGTAGCCGCCCTTGTATTTCACCTTGTAGCCGCGGTTACCGCCGTCCTCGACACGTCCCGTATTCCAGGCGCCGGCCTCTGAATCAATGTGGTAGTACGAGCTGTTTGCTGACACGTCGAAGCGGATGTCGTCGAAGACATAGAACTCGGCCTCGGGTGCGAAGAATGCCGTGTTGGCGATGCCCGTCGACAGGAGGTAGGCCTCGGCTTTACGTGCGATGTTGCGCGGGTCGCGTGAATATGGCTCTTTGGTGAGCGGGTCGTGTACGAAGAAGTTCACGTTGAGCGTCTTGGAACGACGGAAGGGATCGAGGTAGGCCGTCGTCGGATCCGGCAGCAGCTTCATGTCGGACTCATGAATCTTCTGGAAACCAGTGATGGATGAGCCGTCGAAGCCGAGGCCTTCCTCGAAGACCTGCTCGTCGAAGGAAGCAGCAGGCACCGTGAAGTGCTGCATCACACCGGGCAGATCGCAGAATCGGACATCGACGGTTTCAACGTCCTCGTCCTTGAGGTAGCGGATCAGTTCGGTGGCGTCGTTCAACATGGGAACCCCTTCATCCTTCAGTTTCCACAGCCCATGCTACAGACCCTAGTTTCCGGATCGTCAGCGGTGTCCATAGGCGGAGCCGTCACGCTCGACGCGGTTCGAACAGTGCTAGTGCGAATGGCTGACAACCGTGCGAACGGCTAGGCTCACGCGCGTGGACAACGACGAAGGGTACCCAGGAGAGAGCATCGGTCTCCCGGAGACGGGGCGCGGCAGCCTGGCGAGTTGGGGAGCGCGATGCGCAGCGCTCCTCGTCGACTGGCTGGCGTCGATGCTCGTCGCCATTGTGCTCTTCGGCACCGAGGTCATGACGGGGTCGGGATGGCGCACGTTCATGCCACTCGCCGTGTTCTTCGTCGAATCCTCCATCTTCACCACGCTTACGGGGTCGTCGTTTGGGCAGCTGCTGGCCCGCATCGGTGTGACTCGTGTGGACGGCACCCCGTTGGGCTGGTGGCGTCCGACGGTGCGGTCGCTGCTGAAGTGCCTCGTGCTGCCCGTGATCGTCATCGGTGCCGAGCGCCGTCACCTTGATGACCTGCTGCTCGGCACCGTCGTCGTGAACAGGAAGTAGTTCCGGGGGTCAGCCCCTCACCACTCCTCGTGCTCTCGGCTGTCCCAGGCGTGTTCTTCCCCGAGATCGAGGCTGGCGAACAGCGCGCGGTCATCGTCGTCGAGCTCGAAGTTGAAGGTGGCGTTGGAGGCCTGACGCTCGGGATTCTTCGACTTTGGAATCACGACGATGCCTCGATCAACAATCCACTTCAGCACCGCCTGGCGGGGGTCGACGCCATGCTTGGCAGCGACCTTGTGGACGACGAGCTGGTCAAGGAGGCCTTCACGCTTGCCCAGCGGGCCCCACGCCTCGGTGACGATGCCGTGCTCAGCGTGGAAATCGACCGCCTCGTTACGGGCCAGCGCGGGGGAGAGCTGAATCTGATTCATTGCCGGCCACACCCCAGTGGCGTCATGCAGCTCGGTGAGCTGTTCGGGGCGGAAATTCGACACCCCAATGTGGGTGATGGCGCCTTCCTCCTTGAGCTGCACGAGCGTCTCCCACGTCTCGACGGTGAGCCCGCGCGACGGGTTCGGCCAGTGAATGAGCATGATGTCGATGGTGTCGACGCCCAGGCGGCGACGGGACTCGTCGACGGCGGTGCGCGTCGCAGCTCGACCGTGGCTGCCGCCGGCCACCTTCGTCGTGATGAGCACCTCGTCGCGAGGCACGCCGCTTCGACGAATACCTTCACCGACGGAAGTCTCGTTGTTGTACTGGGCGGCGGTGTCGAGCAGACGGTAACCCTGCCGGAGGGCGGCAGCGACGGCGTCGGCGCCAGGGTTACCCTGCAGCCCGTACGTGCCAAGCCCGACGAGCGGGATAGGTGTGCCGTCGGCAAAGTTGATGGTTGGGATGGTGAGCGTCACGGTGCCTCCTAAGAATCGGCGTTGATGTCGAGTCTATGTGGCGAGCCTCGCTAGACCAGGGCTGGGCGACGCAGCGTCAGCGGCGTCCCCATTCCCACTGCGGCGTTGACAACAGCCCTTGACCCTCGATCTGCGTCTCGCCCAGGTCTTTCGTAAGGCGGATGTGTTCGGTGTCAGGGCCTCGTTCGAGCGCGGCTGCTAACTCGTCGTTGTGTGTGACGACGATGATCTGCGTGCGCTGCGCGGCGCTCACGATGAGGCGCGCGAGCGGCTTGATGAGGGAGCGATGCAGGCTGTGCTCGGGCTCGTTCAGCGCGATGAGTGCCGGCGGGCGCGGCGCGTGCAGGGCCGCGACGAGCATGAGGTACCGCAACGTACCGTCAGACAATTCGGCCGCCCGCAGCGGGCGCAGCATACCCGGCTGCGTGAGGGCGACGTCGAACAAGGCGCCGTCGGTGTGGATATGTAGTTCGGACCCGGGGAAAGCGTCGTCGATGAGCGCCTCGACGGGGGCGCCCTCGGCTTCGATGATGGTCTGCAGCGTGGCGGCCAGATTGCCGCCATCGTCGGACAAGCTGGGGGAGCGGGTACCGACGTGCGGGCGCCGGGCGGGAGCGTCGGGGTCAGTGCGCAGCCAATCGTGGAAGCGCCAGCCGGCGAGCTCGTCGCGCATGTCTCGCACCACGTCGAGCGCAGTGGTGTCGAGGAGCGACTCGTAGGGCGCAAGCACTGAGACACGCTGCCAGGTCTCGTCGCGGACTTCCGCCATCGCATGCTTGCGGCGGGCAACGATGGCGCTTGGGCGCAGGATAGGCCCTAGCCAGACGGCTTCTCGTTTGATCTCCGGGTCGAGGTTGAACGCGGTACTGCGGCCTTGCTGGGGCAGGCCTAGGTCGATGAGGTAGCTGGTGGCTTGCCCGCCCACGCCGATGCGCAGGCTGACGGGCCCGGAGCGCACCGTGCCCTCCACGCGCCCAGTGCGTCTGGCGCCGCTGAGCTGTTCCGGACCTGCCCATAACACCGACGGGAGCCCGCCCTCTGCGGCGAGTGCCTCGACCACCTCGCCTCGACCGCAGGCTGCCAGCAGGCGAAGGGCCTTGTAGAGGTTCGATTTGCCTGTTCCGTTGCCGCCGGTGACCACGGTGACGCGCCCGAGCGGCAGCACGACGTCGCGCAGCGAGCGGTACCCGGAGACAGCCAGTGTGGTGTACATGCGCCCAAGGCTAGGCGGCGGATCTGACACATTGCGGCGTCACTCATTCGGTGGGGCTCAGATAGATCAAGTTCGTGGTGGGTAGACGAGCCACGAACTTGATCTATCTTTGGGTCATTGAGAGGAGCGGGCATGAAGATGTCGAAACTGCTGCGGGGCCTGGGGTTTCTTGGGCGCGTCACTGCCGGTGCTGCCGCGCAAGGCGCCCAGAGTGTCGCCCGGATCGGGCTGGAGGAGGCTCTTGCCGAACAGCTCCGCACAGTCGACGGCGTGGCCGAGACGAGCGTCGACCGCCCGGTGACCTCGGGCGGGCTCGCGCGTACCTACCGGGCCCGAGTTGCGCTCCGGCCCGACCTCGACGCTGGTGCGGTGCGACGCGCCGTCGAACAATGTCAGACGATCTTCGACGAGGGCCGCGCCTGCGGCATCCTGGACCCACGGCTGGAAGTCACCGTCCCGGTCGAAGCATCCACAGTGCGGATCTCGACCTCCCGCTGGAAGCAGCGATGGACACGCCCCGTCGATGACGACACCGCGCTGCAAACACTGCTCGACGAGGCGCGCGTCGGAAGCGGATCCGCTGAGGCCAGCGACGGCGACGTACGACTTCGCTTCACCGCTTCGCTCGACGCGGTATCGGCGCTGCTGCTCGCGGCGCGCCCCGACGGCGCTCGCTCCTGGCTGCGCTCTTGGGAGCGCGACGGCGCCAGCGTCGTAGTGCGCTCAGCGCCCGAACCGGTACCGCTGCAGCCCACGCTGTTCACCTCGCTTGTGGACGCAGGCGTCCAGCGCATAGAAATATCTCCAGAGACCCGACGGTGCACCCTGCACCCTCACGGTGAGCCCGACGACCGCCAGATCGCACAGTGGCTCACCCACTGGCGCGAATCGGCAACGGACGCCGAGCCGTGGGAGGCCATCGTCGCTACCGTCGGCGCGTGGCGCGTCGCACCCAGCGGAGTCGAGGCGCTGGAGCAACCGCACACGTCGCAGGAGTGGCGCGCCCGCAGCGCCCGCATCGCCGCCATGCTCAGCGACGGTGCGTAGCCGCTACTGTGCTGCCTCCAGCCAGGCTTCCTCAATTGCGTCCCGCCGAGCCTCAGCGTCTTGGAGCTCGGTATTGAGCGCGGCGAGGCGTTCGTAGTCCGTCGCAGCTGCCGCCATCTGCTCGTGCAGTGTGGCGATCTCTCGCTCGACCTTGTCGAGCTGGCCTTCGAGCTTCGCCAATTCCTTCTTGCGCGCACGCTCCTGGGCGGCGTCGGAAGGCTGCTTCTGTTTCGGCTGCGGGGCGGGCTCGCTCGCCGCTTCCACCGCCGCACGCCGACGTGCCAGATACTCGTCGACGCCACCAGGTAGTAGCCCGCACGTGCCATCGCCGAGCAGCGCGTAGGTGACGTCGGTGACGCGCTCCAGGAAATAGCGGTCGTGGGAGACGACGATGAGCGTGCCCGGCCAGGTATCGAGGTAGTCCTCGATGACGGTGAGTGTGTCGATATCGAGATCGTTCGTCGGTTCGTCCAAGATCAGCACGTTCGGTTCGGTGAGCAGCAAGCGTAGGAACTGCAGTCGTCGCCGTTCGCCGCCGGAGAGATCTCCGATGCGCGCGACGAGCTTGTCGCCGGTGAACCCGAACTCCTCTAGCAGATTCGATGCGCTGGCCTCGCGCCCGGTGGCGAGCTTGGTCTCCTGCTTGAGCCGCTGCACGGATTGCAGCACCCGATCGTCGTCATCCAGCTCGCCAACGGCCTGCGAGAGGTAGGCCAAACGGATGGTCTGGCCGCGCTTGATCTTGCCCTGACTAGGGGAGCGGAGCCCGGCGAGCAGATCCAGCAGCGACGTTTTCCCTGCCCCGTTGACGCCTACGAGCCCGATGCGGTCGCCAGGGCCGATCGACCAGTCCAGGCCCTGCAGCAGACGCTTTCCTCCCACTTCGTAGCCCACGTTGATGAGATCGAAGACGTCTTTGCCCAGGCGCGCCGTCGCGAATCGCTCCAGCTGCAGCTTGTCGCGTGGCTCTGGCTCGCCCTTGATGAGCTCGTTGGCGGCTTCGATGCGGAATTTTGGTTTCGACGTGCGTGCCGGCGCCCCGCGCCTGAGCCAGGCGAGCTCCTTGCGGGCCAGATTCTTCCGACGAGCCTCGTTCGCTGCTGCCTGGCGCTGGCGTTCCACGCGAGCCAACACGTAGGCCGCGTAGCCGCCGTCGTAGGCGTCGACCATGGCGTCGTGCACTTCCCAGATCCGGGTGCACACCGCATCGAGGAACCAGCGGTCGTGGCTCACGACGAGCATCGCCAGCCCTGCGCGGGTGCGCTCGGCAAGATGCCGCGCCAGGAACGCGATGGCCTCGATGTCGAGATGGTTCGTAGGCTCGTCGAGCACGAGGAGGTCGTGTGGGCCGAGGAGTACGGAGACCAGCCCCACGCGACGGCGCTCGCCACCTGAGAGCCCGCCCAGCGGGCGGTCGAGATCAATGCCCGGCAGCAGCGCTTCGACGACGGCGCGCTGCTCGGCGTGACGGGCGAACACATGGTCGGGCTCGCCGCCGAGTGCGACGTCGCGAATGGTGTCGGTGTCGTCGCCGATGTGTTGCTGGCCGAGCGTGCCGATGGAGGCCGAGTTGGAGACGGTCACGCGCCCCGCGTCGGGAGTGAGCGAGCCGGTGAGGATGCGCAGCAGCGTGGATTTTCCGTCGCCATTGCGCCCGACGACGCCCACCACGTCGCCGGCTCCCAGGCCGAGGGAGACGTCGTCGAGGAGAATCCGGGTGCCGAAGCCGTGCGTGATGCCTTCGGCGTTGACGATGTTGGCCACGTCAGTGGCCGCGCATGGCCTTGCGGGCGCCCTTCATGTTCATGGGCCCCTTCGGGATGGGCATCTTGGGGCGCATCGCGTCGAGCGACTTCAGCCGCTGGCGCGTCTCCTGGATTTGCGAATCCGTCAGCTGCTTGGGGAGCTTCTTGATGTGGTCGGTGAGCTTCGAAAGCGGCACCTGGCCAGCCCCGTTGCCCATCTGAATGGTTTGCGCCTGGACGCCGTAGAGGATCTGGTCGTGCTTCTTCTTTTCGCTCGCGAGCATCTGCTTCAGGCGTCCGGGTTCACCGTCGCCGATCAGGATCAGCCCGCCGGGGCCAACGGTGCGGTGCACGACGTCGAGCTGACGGTTCGCGGCAATGCCCGGGGTGGAGAACCACTTCTTCTCCGGCAGCATCGATAGGGCGACCTCCGCTGACCCGGCCTGCCCTTCGTAGCGGGTGATGGTGGCTTTCTTTGCCCGTCGCGTGAGCATGATCGTCATGCACATGATGCCGGTCATGACGGCAAGCACGCCCCACAAGACGATGCCGAGCCAGCCGTTCGACAGCCAGAGCGTCAGCCCGAGGATGATGGCGAACGGGATGAAGAAAGCGAGCGCGAGGTACAGCGGGAGCTTCGGGTCTTGTTCCTTGGTGACCCGGTAGACCTCTCTGAGCTGTTTGACCATGCCCCAGTCTTTGGGGTCGGAGGAATTCTTTTTCGCCAGTTTCCTCGCCTTGGCCTCCGCCTTCTGTTTGGCCGCTAGCGCTTTCGCGCGTTCACTTTTCGCCATGGTGCCTTTCCGGGCTCACTTCTTCCGAGCTTCCATCGCGGTTCGGTACAGCCGACCCGCGCGATACGACGACCGGACCAGCGGCCCGGACAGCACACCAGCGTATCCGATCTCCTTGGCTTCCTCCGCCAGCTCATCGAACTCCTGCGGCGTCACCCAGCGGTCGATGGGCAACAGCGTCGGCCCGGGGCGCAGGTACTGCGTGATGGTGATGAGCTCTGCGCCTGCGTCGTGGAGGTCGTGCAGTGCCTGCGAGATCTCGTCGCGGGTCTCGCCCATGCCGAGGATGAGGTTCGACTTGGTGACGAGCCCCTCGTCGCGGGACATACGAAGCACGTCGAGTGAGCGCTCATAGCGGAAACCGGGGCGGATGCGCTTGAAGATACGGGGGACTGTTTCGACGTTGTGTGCGAACACCTCGGGCTTCGCGTCGAGCACCTGCTGCACAAGCTCTCGCTTGCCCGAGAAGTCGGGTGCGAGCATCTCTACGCCAACACCTGGGTTGACCTGGTGGATCTGGCGGATCGTTTCGGCGTACAGCCACGCACCCTCATCTTCCAGGTCGTCGCGGCACACACCGGTGACGGTGGCGTAGCGCAGCCCCATCTTCTTCACAGATGCGGCGACGCGTAGCGGCTCGGTCGGGTCGTAGCCCTCAGGCTTCGCGGACGTGATCTGGCAGAAATCGCAGCGACGGGTGCACTGGTCGCCGCCGATGAGGAACGTCGACTCCCTGTCTTCCCAACACTCGTAGATGTTGGGGCAGCCCGCCTCCTGACACACGGTGTGGAGGTCGCCCGACTTCACGATGTGTTGCAGGTCGTTGTAGTTGGGGCCCATCTTCGCCTTGGTGCGGATCCACTCCGGCTTGCGCTCGATGGGAGTCTGGGCATTCTTGGCCTCAACTCGCAGGAGTTTCCGGCCCTCAGGCTTTACGGCAGTCACGATGCAACCCTACTCAATCAGTCCGCGAAAGAAAGTGCTGCGGTGAGGTGAGGGCGGATGTCGCGGGCAACCTGCTGCACCGTCCACTCACCGGGGAGCTCTTCTTCGATCGACGTGACATCCGCATCGTCGATGCCACAAGGGATGATGTTGCCGAAGCGTTCAGCGCTGGAACGTACGTTCAGGGCGAAACCGTGCAGCGTCGTGCGTTTGCTCACGCGCACTCCGATGGCACATATCTTGCGCTCGAGCCTGGTGGGGGTGGCGGGCAGCCACACCCCGGTGCGCCCGGTGACACGACCGGCAGCGATGCCGTACTCGTCCAGTAGGTTGATGATGGCTTCCTCGAGTTTGCGCACGTGGTCGACCACACCCATGCCCTCTGCAAGGTGGACGATGGGGTATCCGACGAGCTGCCCCGGCCCGTGATACGTGATGAGGCCTCCGCGGTCGGTATCGATCACCGGCGTGCCGTCGCGCGGCTTCATCTCGTCGGTGGTGCGACGCCCGGCGGTGTACACCGGTGGATGCTCGACGAGTAACACGTGCCCCCCGCGCTTCCCGGCGGCCACCTCGTCGTGAATGGCGCGTTGGTACTCCCAGGTTTCCATGTACTCCGCGTCGGCTGCCCCCAAACCGAGCTCCTCGAACGTCAGCATTTGAACATCCTACGCCCGTTCAACTTGAAAACCATCCAAAGCTAATGATAATGATTTTCATGACTGCTAGAGATTGGAAGTGACACATGAGCATACGAAGCAGCGCGCCCGCCGCCTGGCGGGCCGTGGCCATCAGCTTGATTGCCGCGCTCCTCGCCGTGGCTGTGCCGACGGCAGCGAGAGCTGATAGCGCCCCACTCATCCTCGATGAGGGACACGTTGATGCGTTCAACGTAACGGTGAAGAACGGGGCGCTGCAACTGAACCTCAAGGAAGACGTGACGGGCAGCCACGTGCAGCGCGCGCCTGAGAGCGTTGAACTGCACGTGAAATCGGCAGCGCTGAAGGACATCCGCGACGGGTTTCCGGGCGCGCCGAAGGCCTACTGGCTGCCCATGACGCAGGACCAGAACCTGCTGTGGCCGGGGTGGGACACCCTTGGCATCCAGGGCACCGGTTTCGATCAGGCCATCGATTTGGTGTTCCAGGACGTCAAGGGCCCGGGCAACGTGCACCTGTTTAGCAGTGGCTCCTTCGGCGGTATTGAGCCGCTGCTCGAAGGCGGCACGCTGGACTTGAAGAGCGGTGCCGTCCGCAAGCAGGCTTTCCCTGCTCACACGCACGCTCACTGGATTTTCACTAAGCCCGGCGTGTACAAGCTCAAGGTGAAGGCTGTGGGCACGAAGAGCGGCAAGAAGGTGGAGTCCGCCTCACATCAGTACGTGTTCACCGTCGGTGATGAGTTCCGAGGCAAGGGATACGCCACCGACGCGCCCGAGCCCAAGCCGACACCGAAGCCCTCGCCCAAGCCGACGGTGAAGCCGACCGCCAAGCCAACGGCCAAGCCAACCGCAAAGCCCACGTCGAAGCCTGCGCCGACGCCGAAGCCTTCGGCCAAGCCGACCGCGAAGCCGACGGTGAAGCCCTCGCCGAAGCCGACCGCGAAGCCTGCTCCCAAGCCTGCGCCGCAGGCGATGACGGTGCTTGACCGCGGCCACGTCGATGCATTCAATGTCACGGCCAAGCAGGGCAGGTTGGCGTTGGACCTGAAGAAAGACGTCACGGGCTCCCACGTTCGTAGGGACCCGGCCAAGGTGGAACTCCACGTGAAGTCTGCCGCCTGGAACGAGAAGATTCCGGCCGGATGGCCAGGCGGCCCGAAGGGGTACGCGCTGTCCATGACGCAAGATCCGAACCTCCTGTGGCCAGGCTGGGACACGCTCGGCACGCAAGGCGGCGGCGTTGATCCGAAGGTGACGCTGCGGTTCCAGTCGGTCGATGGCCCTGGTGCCGTCCACGTGTACGGTCAGACCTCATTTGGTGGCCCTGCAGCGCTGCTGGATGGCAACAAGTACCAGCTCGTCGACGGGGCGACGCTGCCGGTGAATGCGCCGGCGCACGTTCACGCGAACTGGATTTTCGCCAAGCCAGGCGTCTACAAGTTCACCGTCGTGGCGGAAGGTACTGCGGGTGGCAAGGCTGTGAAGTCTGAGCCGAAGACCTACACGTTCACCGTCGGCGACCAGTTCCGCGGCAAGGGCAGTGCGGACGCATCCGCCGATGATGGCAAGGCCAAACCCCCGGCGACCGCCCCTGATCGCAACGATGCTGGCAAGCACAAGCCCGCAGGCGAGAATCCCGCAGGCGGGGCAGCACCTTCGACGAGCACACCGTCGGACAACGCACCCACGATGAAGCCAAGCCTCGGGGAGTGCAAGAAGCACACCAACGTGCGTCCCGCCACGAAGGAAGAGATCGCCGCTGCCAAGGCCGCCAAGCAGCCTTCAGGGCAGGGCGGCAAGTCCGGCGGCTCGGTGACGATCCCCGCCAACACCCACGTGCACCCCAACTGGGTGTTCTCCGCGCCAGGTGACTACGCGCTCACCGTGAAGATGTCCACCACGTCGAAGTCCGGCCAGCCCATGGCTACGACGTCGACCCTCCGCTTCAAGGTGGGTTCCGATGGTCAAGGTGCAACGAGCGGTCACTTCGATCTCGGCCCCAAGATCGAGGGCGGCAAGCTCGTCGCATCGCTCAAGGATGACCGCAAGTCTCCCGCCCAGTGGGTTGATCCTGCGTCGCAGACGTTCATCGTCGGTAACGCGGCCAAGGCTACGGCTCCCGCCGGCATCGATTTTGTGGCCAGCAAGGGCAGCCCGGTGTGGATGATTGCATCCGCGCAGGTAGCGGGTGTGCCGTGGCTTGGGGCGAACACCATGCACGAATCCCTCCTAGCCGGAAGCACCGGCGAGGTGCGGTTCTCCCTGGTCAGCGCCTCCGGGCCAGGCAAGGTAGGAGTGTTCACCTCTGGAAACTTCGGTCAGGTGGTGGACCAGCTGTGGTTCACCAAGTCTGGCGGAAGCGCATCGCAATCCAAGCCAGCAGGCAAGCTTGCTTCCTCCCAAGCTGAAGCCGGCGACGGCGGTGTGTTCATGAAGGATGGCAAGGCCATGATCAACGAGGTCACCTGGTCCTACGCCAACGGCACACCGTGCAAGCCGGGCACGGGTATGCCCAAGTCGGGCGCTGACGGCGCAGAGGTGCTTCCCCCTGCCTCCGCTGGGTTGGCTCCCGCCGCAAGTGCGGCATCGACGGCGGCTGTCTCGCTGCTCACTTTCATCGGAGCGGCCGCCGTGCTTGCCCGCCGGGCCAACCGGTGAGCAAGTGGCTGAAGGCGGCGGCGGTGGGGCTTGCCCTCACCGTCGCCGTCGTGGCGCCTGGACGATCACCGTCGGCTGCATCGGACGGGCGCCTCACCGTCGTCGCCACCACAGGCATTCTCGCCGACCTGGCCGAAGGGGTGGCGGGCGATGCCGCGCAGGTGGTGGCACTCGTGCCGCCCGGCGCAGATCCACACACCTACGAGCCGAGCCTTAGAGACGTGCGCAGCATCGTCAACGCCAAGCTTGCGTTCTCCAACTACCTGATGCTGGAGGAGCAGTCGCTCATTCGTTCGATCGACGCGAACCTTCCCCGCAACGCGACGCACATCGCGCTCGCTGAGGAAGCCAGCGGGTACTCCGCGGAGATCATTCCGCTGGTAGAAAACCACTCGCTCGACACCGTGTGGCTTGGTCTACGGGTGCATGGCACGAAGCCTGGTGCCACCCGCTCGTCGGCCGTGGAGATGGCCCTGGTGGAAGCCGACGGCCCGGGCGGGGCGCACGGCTTCGTCACCGGCACCTTCGGGCAGCCCCAAAGCGTCTTCAATAGCGCGGATGGGCTCGACTCGTCGAAGGGTTTCGACGGCGACCGCACGACGCTGCCGATGGACGCTCACACGCACATGAGCTGGGCATTCACGAAGCCGGGCGTGTACCACTTAACGTTTCGCGCCCAGTACTTGAGTAACCCCAGCGCGCGGCCTGTTGACGCAATCACCGGAACGCTCACCGTCGCGGTGGGGGTCGACCCCGCGTCGACGGGTAAGAAGGTGGTGCTCTCCGAGGGGCACGCGGACATTACCGCTGACCTCTCGGCGGGACGGCTGCAGCTGTTCACCGACAAGAAGTCCGACGGCGCCGGCGCCCCGCCCGGCATGGGTGCGGTGCCCGTCGAAGACGTGGTGATTTCGGTGCCGCCGAAAGCGCTCATGCCGGTGCCAGGAGACCCCGCGTACCGATTCATCGCCCGTCCCGGTCAGGACGTCTACCAGCTTCCGCAGGCCGTGCTCGGGCGGCACGTACACGGCGAGATCGACCCGCACCTGTGGCAGGACGTCCGCAACGCGCAGGCCTACGTACAGGTCATCCGGGATCAGCTCATCAAGGCCGACCCTGCCAATGCGCAGACCTACCGAGCCAACGCAGAGAAGGAGATTGCGGAACTCGACGAGGTGCACGACTACGTGCAGCGGTCCGTCGACTCCATTCCCAAACGCAACCGCCACCTCGTCACCACCCACGATGCCTACGGCTACCTCGCACATCGATACGGTCTCGACATTGCCGCGGTGGTGGCCCCGTCGCCCGTGCAGGAACCGTCGCTGGCAGATCGACGCCGGCTCACCCGCACGCTGACCGACCTCGGAGTGCCCGCCGTCTTCGTCGAACCGAACGCCAGCCAGCAGGCGGGCGCTCTGCGCGAAGCAGCGAACCACACAGGCACCGCCATCTGCCGGATCTGGGGCGACGCCTTCACGCCAGAGGTGTCGACCTACGCAGACATGATGCGGGCCAACGCAGATTCACTCGCCCGCTGCCTGGGCGGCACACCGCTCGGCAACCACGACACAAAGGACAACCAATGAGACGTACGCTCCTCGCCGCCGCAGCGGCCTTCCTCGCACTCATGCCCACGATCGGGCATGCGGACGAGACCACGCCGTCACCCGACCTCGGCTCCGATGAACCCGGCCTCCAACAGCGCGTCGAATCCGACGAGGCGATGGGCGAGGGGAACGTGACGATCGGTGAAGGCCACGTCGACCTCGGCCCGCGCCTCATCGACGGCAAGTGGTCCTTCCTCGCCCGCGACGACACCGCGAAACTGCAAGGCGGCAAAGCCGTGTGGCGCAAGCTCGACGACGTCGTGTTCAAGGTGCATGACAAGGCCAAACTCTCGCTGCCCGAAGGCGACGAGTACGCCTTCACCGGCGCGAAGGCCGGCGACGAGGTGTGGGCCGTGCCGCAGACCGAGGCGCCGGGTGTGCTCTGGCTCGGGTGGAACACGCAAGATCCGGAGGTTGTGAAGAGCACCGAGCGCGGTGTCACGCTGCGCTTCCTCGAGGCGAAGCAGATCGACGGCGACGGCACCATGACGCTTTTCCTCCAGCCGGGCAACTTCGCCCCACCGCAGGTGCTGTTCGATGGCAAGCAGCCAGCCGACATTTGGGTGGACCTCAACACCCACACGCACGCCAACTGGGTGTTCACCAAGCCAGGTACGTACCTGGTGAAGGTGGCCATCGACGCCTCCGGCACCGACAAGACCGAGCGCTCCGCCGAAGCCGTACTGCGATTCAGCGTGGGTGACAGCACCGATGATCAAGCCGCGAGGGATGCGACCTGGCCGGGCGCCGACTCCTCGGACGAGGGGGACGCGAGCGCGTCGAACAACCCCTCTGCGGCATCGTCTGAAGCCTCGACTGGCGCGGCATCGAAGGGCACCGAATCCACCAAGCCAGCAGCGCAAGAGGACACGAACGCAGAGGCCGACGGTGCCTCGTCGCTGCCCTGGGTGGCTGGCGGGGTTGCGCTGGTGGTTATTGCAGGCGTTGTCGTGGCGCTCGTGATGCGCCGACAGAAGCGCATGACTGACGAGGTATTCAACGATGCCGAGTGACACCGCCGCACTGAGCGTGCGTGACCTCAGCGTGACGCTTGGCGGACGCCGAGTACTCACGGACGTGAACCTCGACCTCGAGACGGGTGGGGTACACGGACTGCTGGGCCCCAACGGAGCCGGCAAGACGACGCTCTTCCGCGCCATCATGCGCCTGATCCCCACGTCGTCGGGAACCATCGACACTCCCCGCGGCGTGGGGTACGTGCCGCAGCGCCACGACGTGATGTGGGACTTTCCCATCACCGCCCAGGAAGTGGTGATGACCGGCCTCACCCGCGACATCGGTTTCCTGCGCCTGCCTCGACGGCGGCATGTGCAGGCCGTGGCGGAGGCGCTGCAGCGGGTGCGCATGACGGACCTACGCGCCCGCCCCATCTCCGAGATGTCCGGTGGCCAGCGTCAGCGCGTGATGATCGCCCGCGCACTGGCCCGGCACCCCGGATTGCTGCTGCTCGACGAGCCGTTCACCGGCCTCGACATGCCTACGCAGGAGCTGCTCACCGGGCTATTCGCCGAGCTCGCCGCGGAGGGGACGACGCTGCTCATGTCGACGCACGACCTCACCCACGCCATCGTCGCCTGCGACCGCCTCACGCTGCTCAACAAGGAAGTCATCGCCACCGGGCACCCCGACACACTGCGTCAGCCCGATCTGTGGATGCGCACCTTCGACGTGTCAGCGCACTCCCCGCTGCTGAAACAGGTGGGCATGGTGCACCACGCCACCGGCACCCACCAGCACGCACATCCGGAACTGGAGGCCGAGGCATGCTGACCCCATTGGATTTCCTCTCCGACCTCACCAACCCCATGCTCGCGTTCTTGCCGAAGGCGCTGATCGTATCGATGCTGGCGGCCGTCGTCTGCGGCGTGATCGGCTCGCACGTGGTGCTGCGCGGCATGACGTTCATCGGCGACGCGGTCTCCCACTCCGTCTTTCCCGGCATCGCCGTGGCGTTCGTGCTGCAGGGGTCGCTCGTCATGGGTGGCATCGTCGCGGGCGTAGTCACCGCGGTGTTGATCGCGGTATTCTCGCAGACCAAGCGCCTGCGGGAGGACTCGGTGATCGGCGTGTTCTTCGTCGCGGCATTCGCGCTGGGCATCGTCGTCATTTCGCTCTCGCCCGGCTACGCGGGCTCGCTGACGTCGTTCCTCTTCGGCTCGATCACCGGCATTCCCGACGAGGCCGTTTGGTTCTCGCTCGCCATGACCATCGGCGTGCTCGCCGTGGCGATGGCGCTGCACAAGGAGCTCGTCGCCGTGAGTCTTGACCGGGAGTACGCGCGCTCGCTGGGCATGCCGGTGCTGGCGCTCGACATCGCGCTGTACGTGCTGGTGACGCTCGCCGTCGTGATGAGCATCCAGACCATCGGCAACGTGCTGGTGCTCGCGCTGCTGGTCACACCCGCCGCGTCGGCGCGGATGTTGACCGACCGCCTGGTGCCCATGATGCTCACCGCAGCTGGCATCGGAGCGGTGAGTGCCTTCGTCGGGCTCTACCTGTCGTGGGCGCTTGACGTGCCCACCGGCGGTACGATCGTGCTGGTGTGCACGGCGATGTTCTTGCTGGCCTGGGCGTTCGGGCCCAGGCATGGCCTGCTCGCGCGGGCAAAACCCGTCGCGAGGGCCGCCTGAACTCCGTGTGCTGTGCTCAGCGCCCGACGATGAACCCGAACTCGGCGTTGCGCGGCCACAGCTGGTAGGGCGGCAGTACGTCGGGGCCGCACGACCGGCTGCCCAGACCGTGCTGGAACGCGTCGAGGTACAGGTGCACGCCGCGGCTGGGCGGCAGCTCGTGCGGGTGCTCCGCTGCCGTCAGCTCGTGGGCGTCGTGGCGCAGCAGCGAGAAGCCCGGCAGGTCGGGGCCGAAGGTCTCGAAGTGCAGGGGGTGGCTGGCGCCGTCGATGGTGAGCCGACGAAGCCCCTCGCGGTGACCGGTTTCCTGCGGACGCGAGTAGGGGAAGGCCAGCTCGTCGATAGACGCCTCGTAGGCGCCGACGACGGCTGCCGCCCGCGAATCCGGGTAGTTCTCGCTAGGGCCGCTACCGAACCAGGATGCGCGCTCGAAGGCTCCGGGCAGCATCATGTGGTAGCCGATGCGCGGCCAGGTCACGTCGGTGCGTGGGCGGATGGGCGCGACGAGAATCTGGCACCGAGCACGGTCGTCGGCCACCGCCCAGCGGTAGGTGACCTCGGCGCCATGCCTGCCTTGGGCCGGGATGAGGCGCTCCACGACGACGAACTCGTCGCCCACCAGCTCCGCGCGGGTGGTGCGGCGAATCAGTCGGTCGAGGCCATGACCGCGCCAGCGTTCCGCCGACGACGGAGCAGCCTCTCCCACGCCGCGGGTGGTGTGGTAATCACCCACCTCGTAGGAGTTGAAGTCTCCCAGGGAGTCGTTATCAGTCGGGGGACGCCACAGCTCCACCACGGCATCCTCGACGGCGTGGTCGCCGAGGGCGAGAAGCCGCCCGGTGTGCGCGTCGAGGGTTGCTGGGCCGATGTGCACGTCGGCGGCAATGAGCGGCGCAGCCGTTGGGCGCGGGGCGCGCGGGGTCGGGGTGTGGTCGAGGCGCTGTTGTGCCACGAACACGGGGTGTCCGGCTGGCGCCCAGGGGCGCTCGTCGCGCTCCTCCACACAGATGGTGAGGAACGACTGCGGCGCGGAGCGGGCCTCGTCGGGGAGTGTTGGTAGCGGGAAGGTGGCGCTGGTGTTGGCGGCGACCTCGAAGCCGTCGATGACGCCCTCGGAGCGCACCTCGCCATCCACCTCCCAGTGCCAGCGGGCGACCAGGTGGTCGGTGCCGATGGCGTGGTAGCGGTTGTGCACGGTGAGCTCGTCGCCGATTTCGACGACGACGGGGGAGAAGTGCTGCTTCACCTCCGCCATCGCGGGCGACGGGGTGCCGTCGGCGTGCACCAGGCCGTCCATGACGAAATTGCCGTCGTGGATGACTTCGCCGAAGTCGCCGCCGTAGGCGTAGAACGGGGTGCCGTCGGGGGTGTGCGTGGCGAGTCCGTGGTCACGCCATTCCCAGATGAAGCCTCCATGCCAGCCGGGCAGCGTTTCGAACGCCTCGACGTACTCGCCGAGGCTGCCCGGCCCGTTGCCCATGGCGTGCACGAACTCGCACAGCATCTTTGGCTTGTTGCGCAGGCTGGATTCGGAGATGTGGCGCTCGTGTTCGGTGGTGGTTTGCCCCTGCGACAAGGCCTCGAGCTCCGGAATGGGGCTGTACATGCGGGAGACGACGTCGGTGTAGGCGGATTCGTAGTCGCTCTCGTAGTGCACGGGGCGGGTGGGGTCGAGGCGGTGCGTGGCGTCGGCCATGGCGGCCAGGTTCGCGCCGCTGCCCGATTCGTTGCCCAAGCTCCACGCGATGATCGACGGATGGTTGCGGTCGCGGTGGATCATGCGCTCCATGCGCTGGATGTACGCGTCGCGCCAGTTGGGGTCGTCGCTGGGGTTGTTCTCCCAACCGACGAAGCCGAACGCGTGGGTCTCGAGGTCGCATTCGTCGATCACCCAGAAGCCCAGCTCGTCCGCGAGGTCGAGCAGGCGGGGGTGCGGCGGGTAGTGGCTGGTGCGGATGGCGTTGAGGTTGTGGCGCTTCATCAGCAGCATGCCCTCGCGGCAGTCTGCCTCGTCGAAGACGCGGCCCTTCTCGGGGTGGAACTCGTGGCGGTTCACACCCCGCAGTCTGAGCGGGGTGCCGTTCACGAGCCATTGGTCACCGCGGATTTCGACGGTGCGGAACCCGACGCGTTCGGTGACGCTATCCGTCGCATTGGAGAGTTCGACGGTGGTGAGCGCTGGGCGGTCGGGGCTCCAGGGGGTCACGTCGTCGATGACGATGGGCTGCACATCGGCAGGCGAGTTCCAGGTGACGTCGACATCGAGCTCGGCTGCATGGATGCGCACCGGGAAGGCGTCGTCGGGCACTTCGACGGTGAGCGTGCCGGCACCTGTGGTGTGATCGTAGGCGCCGTTCACCCAGTGATCGGTGATACACCCCTTGGGGCGCGCGACGAGTGTGACCGAGCGGAAGATGCCGGGCAGCCACCACTGGTCTTGGTCTTCGACGTAGGTCTGTGCCGACCACTGTGCGACGCGCACGTGGACGGAGTTCGTGCCAGGGTGCACCACGTCGGTGATGTCGAGCTCGGAGGGCAGCCGCGAGCCGCGCAGCACGCCGACGTGCTGACCGTTGACGGCGACGATTCCGATTGATTCCACACCGTCGAAGCGGAGCAATATTTGCTGGTGATGGTCCCAACCTTCCGGTAGCTCGAACGTGCGCCGATGGTCACCGATGGGGTTCTCATCAGGCACGTGCGGCGGGTCCATGGGGATGGGGAGCTTGACGTTGGTGTACGCCGGCCGCCCGTATTTACCGTCGCCTTCGAGTACCCAGTGGCACGGCAGGGTGAGTTCATCCCAGGCGCTGTCGTCGTAGTCTGCGGCGTCGCAGTCAGCGGGCGCCTCCGCCACGCTGGGGGAGAGTAAGAAGCGCCAGGTGCCGTCGAGGGAGTAGCTGTACGGCTCGTCGCGTCGCCAGGCCCTGGGCGGAACACCGTCGCCGGGGGCGGTGAGCTCGAGTGCACTGCGGGTGAGACTGGTGAGGGTCATCGGATGCTTTCGGGTCGAAGATTCTAGGTCGTGTCCAGCCTACTTGCCCCCCACACTCGCCGCCGCAGGCCTCGGCGGTGCCTCGCTCCCAGCATCGCGCCCGGCCAGGCACCTGCAACCTGTGTGGCAACTGAGCGGATCAAGTGTCACCTGCCTCCCGACGACGCCTCGCCGCGGCTAGGCAAATGACACCTATGCCGCAACTGAGCCGCACAGGTTGCACCTGCCCGCGTGGCGTTTGGTTGCACCTGACTGGGGCAGGTAGCACACACCCGACGGGGTCCGCGCCGGGCCGTTAGGGTGTCAACTGAGCGGCGGGCGGTCCGGGACAACCCCAGACCGCCCGCCGTGAACGCCAATCGCGACCTTAGAGCCCGAACTCGGCTCCGAAGTCGCCCTCCTCGAGGCGTGCCTTGATGGCGGAGAGGAAGCGGGCGGCGACGGCACCGTCGATGATGCGGTGATCGTAGGTGAGCGAGAGGTACATCATGTCGCGCACGGCGATGCTGTCAGTGCCGAACTCATCGGTCACCACCACGGGGCGCTTCACGAGCGCGCCGGTGCCGAGGATAGCCACCTCAGGCTGGTTGATGATCGGCGTGTCGAACAGGCTGCCAGCCGAACCGTAGTTCGTGATGGTGAAGGTGCCGCCGGCCAGCTCGTCGGGGCCAACCTTGCCCTCACGGGTGCGAGCGCCGAGGTCGCCGATCTTGCGGGCCAAGCCGGAAACGTTGAGGTCGCCGGCCTCCTTGATGACGGGCACGAGCAGGCCGCGCGGCGTATCCACGGCGATGCCGATGTTCTCGGCCTCAGCGTAGGTAACCGTGCCAGCCTCGAAGTCCACCGTCGAGTTCACGACGGGGAACGCCTTCAGCGCTTCCACCGTGGCTGCCGTGATGAACGGCAGGTACGACAGCGACGCGCCCTCGCGGGCCTTGAAGTCGTCCTTGGCCACCTTGCGGATGCGGCTGATGGCGGTCATGTCCACCTCGACGGTGGCGGTCAGCTGTGCAGCGGTAGCCAGCGACGCGGTCATGCGCTCGGCGATCACCTTGCGCAGACGCGACAGCTTTTCCGTCTTGCCGCGCAACGCCTGCGCCTCGGCGCTGGGCTCGGGCTTCGCGGGTGCGGCCTTTGCGGGAGCCGGCTTAGCGGGCGCCGCAGCGGGGGCCTGTTGTGCAGGAGCCTTCGCGGCGTCGAGCACATCCTGCTTGCGGATGCGGCCACCTACGCCGGTGCCCTGCAGCGACGTCAGATCGACGCCATGCTCCTTGGCGAGCTTGCGCACCAGTGGAGTGACGTAGGTGCCATCCGACGACGACTCCGCGGCGCGACGAGCCACGGCGGCCTCGACGGCGGGGGAGTGCTCAACCTTCTCCTGCTTGGGTTCAGGCTTCGGCTCTGGCTTGGGCTCTGGCTTGGGCTCTGGCTTCGGTTCTGGCTTGGGCTCTGGCTTCGGTTCTGGCTTCGGTTCTGGCTTGGGCTCTGGCTTGGGCTCGGGCTTCGGCTCGGGCTTGGGCTCGGGCTTCGGATCCGGCTTCGGATCCGGCTCAGGTGCAGCTTCTGGCTGAGGAGCATCGCCGGAGCTGTCGCCGTCGGAAGGCTCTCCGACGATGGCGAGCACAGCGCCTACTTCGGCGACGTCGTCTTCTTCGAAACGGATCTCGAGCAGGGTACCGGAGACGGGGCTGGGGATTTCGGTGTCGACCTTGTCGGTGGAGACTTCCAGCA
>JAEZVO010000054.1 GCA_023443125.1 Actinomycetes bacterium | reverse complement strand
CAACAAACTCAAACAATGGCGCGGGATCGCGTTGCGCTCAGACAAGTACGCCCGAAACTACCACGCCGCGATCTGCCTGGCCGCCACCCTCGACTGGCTCCGAACAACCTTTAGCAACACGCCCTAGCCGGCCTGCTTCGTCCAGAGCTTATGCACCTGCTCGGCCGAAAACTCCTGCGCGCCCGTATCGTACGAAATCAGCAGATTGAATGCCTTCTGCCAGGCCATGAATGCGGATCCTAAGGCGATGCCAAACTCGTCGAGCCCGGAGTCGACTACGTCGAGCGGATGCCCCACCTGCCGCTCAACGGCTTCCTTCACTGCAGGCACCACCGTGTCGTGGAGCGGCGAGAGCGCCCCGCCCACAACCACGACGCTCGGGTCCATCAATGCGGCGGCGAGCCCAATCGTCGGCACCGCCTCCTCAACGTATGTCTTCAGCGCTGTTAGTGCTTCAGCGTTTCCGGCGACGGCCTGCTCGATGAGGGCGAACGCCTCATCGTCGCTCAGATCAAACGACGAGGAGCCCCGCCCGTACACGTGTCCGGCTCGCCCATGCGCGCCCAAGTAGACGCCTCGATCCGTCACAGCGCAGAGCTTCGGGACACGATCGAGGTGTACGTACAGCATCGCGTCACCACGGGACTTCATATCCACCCGCTGAGCGGCAAATGCTGCCGCGTGACCGTCGCAGACCTCGATGATGTCATCGTGGGAGCCCCGGGCAAGCAGCTCCTCGCGCAAAGCGGCAACCTGCTCGAGCGCACTGGATGCGGCTTCGCCCTCTAGTGCGCAGTGGGGAGCATCGTCGCCCAAAGAGGCACCCACAGCCCAGACCGGCCCGCTCCCCTCTGGGAGCACCTCATCCAGAAGGCGCCGGATGACCTCGCGGTATTCGTCGGCGTGTGCGCCCATAGGAATCTCAGCGCGTCCCAGCTCGGCGCCGAGCATGTCGATACTCACGATGCGCGAGATGTGAGAACAAAAGTCGATGCCGATCACGCAGCCTTTGGGACATACCAGCGAATACAGCTGAGCGGGTCGGCCTCGGCGACGCTCTGGGCTGCCTGACGCCTCAACCCACCCCTTAGTCTCGAGCCCACGCAAGAGATGCCCCAACGACGCGGGCGTTAGCCCCGTCATATCAGCCAGTTGCGCGATCCGCAGCGGTTCGCCCTGGTTGCGCATCACGTCAATGACGAGCTGCTCATTCCAGAAACGAATCGACTTCGGATCGGCGCTCCTGGGAACGCCCCCGGTGACTCCGTTACTCACCGCTTCACCATCCACTATGTCGAAATGTTCTTACATCAATGTCCAGCCTAACCAACCGGCTGTAGCGAGCACGAACCGGGCACGCTTTTGACACGCCCACCTCTCTCAACCCGAGGCCGTGTATCAGCACTTGCCATAGCATACTCTGCGCTCCTTACTTGGAATGTGAGTGAGTGCTCACTACCATTGTAGTTTGTGACAAGAGCACCCAGGATGACCCGCGACGAACGCCGCGCGAGCATCGTCGAAGCAACTGCCCCGTTGCTGGAGCAATACGGCCACCAGCTTACGACGAAACAGATCGCAGAAGCGGCTGGCGTCGCAGAGGGCACCATCTTCCGCGCCTTCGACTCGCTGCAGGAAGTGATCGAGGCGACGGTCACCGCGTCGCTCTCTCCCGAACGCCTCGAGGCTATCGTCGCCGATGCCAGGTTCCCCGGCACGCTCGTCGAGGATGTGGAAGGCGCGCTCGAGGCCGCTAACCGCTACTTCGACGTGGTCCGCTCGGCCTTCCTCATCGGACACAACGGCCCTAGCCATGACGCGAACACCCGCTGTGCACGTGATCTCCTCCAGGAGCGCGACGCCCAGCTCGCGGCCCTGTTGACGGAACGTTTGGCAACCCACGCCGACGAGCTCACCGTCACGCCATCCGAGTGCGCTCAACTCGTGTTGGCCCTGGCCATCGGTGAGTGCCGACGCCACGCCGCCGGCCCCAGCCCCCTCAGCCGAGAGGTGCTCGTCGGCACCATCGTGCACGGAGTGAGGAAACCCGCATGATCAAACACCTCGGACGCCTCATCAACGTCTACATCCGCCCGTACTGGGGGCTGCTGGCGCTCATCGTCGGGCTCCAGGTGATCGCCACCGCCATGAATCTGTACTTGCCGACGCTGAACGCGCGCATCATCGACGAGGGCGTCGTCGTGGGCGACACCGACTACATCTGGCGCACGGGCGGCGTGATGCTGGCGCTTTCGGCCATTCAAGCCGCCGCGCAGATCGGCGCCGCGTGGGCTGCGTCGCGCACATCGATGGGGTTCGGGCGCGACGTGCGAGCCGCAGTGTTCGGCCGCGCGCTCGGCTTCTCCACGAAGGAGCTCGACAAGTTCGGCGCCCCCAGCCTCATCACCCGGTCCACCAACGACGTGCAGCAGGTGCAGATGCTCGTGCACATGACCTGCGTGATGCTCATCAGCGCCCCCATCATGATGGCGGGCGGCGTCATCATGGCCGTCCGCGAAGATTTCGGGCTCACCTGGATCATCCTGGTTGCGGTTGTCGTCTTGGGCTCGGGCATCGTCGTGCTCATCACGCTCATGGGCCCGCTGTTCAAGCGCATGCAAGAACGCATTGACAACCTCAATCGCATACTGCGTGAGCAGATCACCGGCGTGCGCGTGGTGCGGGCCTTCGTGCGTGAAGAGCACGAGTCTCGACGCTTCGACGGCGCCAACGACGACCTCACCACCACGACGCTGCACGTCGGGCGTCTGATGGTGTTCATGTTCCCGTTCGTGGGTGTGGTGATGAATATCTCGGCGGTGGGTGTGATGTGGTTCGGCGCGCACCGCATCAGCTCCGGGGACCTCCAGATCGGTCAGCTCACCGCGTTCATCTCCTACCTCATGCAGATCCTCATCTCTGTGATGATGACGACGATGCTGCTGGTACTCGCACCCCGCGCTGGTGTATGTGCCGACCGGATCATGGAGGTGCTGCGCACCGAGTCGTCCGTCGAGGAGCCGGAGCACCCCGCCCAGGCACCCACCGAACGCGGTGTCGTGTACTTCGACGACGTCAGCTTCGCCTACCCCGGCGCCGACGCACCCGTGCTGAAGCACCTCACGTTCACCGCCGAACCCGGCCAGACCACCGCCATCATCGGCTCCACCGGGGCCGGAAAATCCACCCTCATCAACCTCATCCCCCGCCTGTTCGACGTGACCGGCGGGCGGGTGCTCGTCGACGGTGTGGACGTCCGCGACTACCACGACGAAGACCTCTGGGCGCGCATCGGGCTCGTGCCGCAGCGGCCGTACCTGTTCAGCGGCACCGTGGCTAGCAACCTGCGCTACAGCCGGCCGGACGCGTCGGAGGACGACATGTGGCAGGCGTTGGAAATCGCGCAAGCGAGGGACTTCGTCGAGGCCAAGGATGGCGGGCTCGAATCGGAGATCGCGCAGGGTGGCACCAACGTTTCCGGTGGGCAGCGGCAGCGTCTCGCCATCGCCCGCGCGCTGGTGAAACAACCCAGCATCTACGTGTTCGACGACTCGTTCTCCGCCCTCGACGTGGCCACCGACGCCAGGCTCCGCGCCGCGCTCGCCCCCACCACGAGAGATGCGACGGTGATCGTCGTCGCCCAGCGCGTGTCCACCATCCAGCACGCCCACCAGATCATCGTCCTCGAGGAGGGCGAGATCGTCGGCCGAGGAACCCACGACGAACTGCTGGCCAACAGCGAAACGTACCGGGAAATCGTCGAATCCCAGCTCAGCGCCGAGGAGGCAGCATGAGTAAGAACGTCGTCGCGAACGAACGCCCCAAAGACGCCCCGAAGACGATGAATGGGAGTCCACACGGGGTCGGCACAGGAGAGAAGGCGGCGAACTTCGCCGTCAGCGGCAAACGCCTCGTCGGGGAGATGCGGCCCGAGCGCATAAAAATGGTGCTGGCCATCGTGCTCTGTGCGGTGGGCGTGGGGTTGAACGTGCTCGGCCCGAAGATTCTGGGGCAAGCCACGGACAAACTGCTGGCGGGCGTCGTCGGCGGTGGGATGCCGTCGAGTATCACGAAAGCCCAGGCCACCGCCGAGGTGTCGAAGCACAACCCCAAGATGGCCGAGATGCTGCGCAACCTCGACTTCACGCCCGGCCAGGGCATCGATTTCGGGGCCATCGGTTCGATTTTGCTGTTCGTGCTGGGGCTGTACCTGGTGGCGTTCGCGTTTCAGCTGGTGCAGGGGTGGGTCCTCAACGGCGCCATCCAGCGCACCATCTACCGGATGCGCGAGAAGGTGGCGGCGAAGATCGACCGTCTGCCGCTCAGCTACTTCGACGGGCAACCGCGCGGTGAGCTGCTCAGCCGCGTCACCAACGACATCGACAACGTGTCGCAGACCTTCCAACAAACACTCCACCAGCTAATGAGCTCGCTGTTCACCGTCGTCGGAGTGCTGGCGATGATGTTCTGGATTTCACCGACGCTGGCCCTCGTCGCGCTGCTTGCGGTGCCGGTGGGCATGGTGGTCGTCGGCGTGATCGGCAAGCGTTCACAGAAGCTGTTCAAGGAGACGTGGGCCGCCACCGGAACCCTCAACGCGCACATCGAGGAGGCGTACACCGGGCACGCGCTGGTGAAGGTGTTCGGCCGCAAGCGGGAAGTGGAAGAGGAGTTCGCGAAGCGCAACGAGCGCCTGTATCAGGCGAGCTTCGGTTCGCAGTTCGTCTCCGGGCTCATCATGCCCATCATGTTCCTCGTCGGGAATCTGAACTACGTGATCATCGCCGTGCTCGGCGGGCTGCGGGTGGCGTCGGGCACCATGAACATCGGCGACGTGCAGGCATTCATCCAGTACTCGCGCCAGTTCACGCAGCCGCTCACGCAGGTGGCGTCGATGGCGAACCTGCTGCAGTCGGGCGTCGCGTCGGCCGAGCGAGTGTTCGAGCTCCTCGACGCCGACGAGATGAGCGCCGAGCCCAGTGGTTCGCTGCCTGCATCGGTGCGGGGGCGCGTCGAGTTCGAGGGGGTCAACTTCTCATACAAGACTGATCAGCGCCTCATCGAAGACCTGAACCTCGCCGTCGAACCCGGCCAGACCATCGCGATCGTCGGCCCCACCGGCGCGGGCAAGACCACGCTGGTGAACCTCATCATGCGCTTCTATGACCTCAACGCCGGGCGCATCACGCTCGACGGCGTCGACATCTCGCAGGTGCCCCGCCAGGAGGTGCGTCGCCAGGTGGGAATGGTGCTGCAGGACGCATGGCTGTTCGGCGGCACGATCCGCGAAAACATCGCCTACGGTCGCGATGACGCCACGGAGGAAGACATCGTCGAGGCCGCGAAGGCCACGTTCGTCGACCGCTTCGTGCACTCTCTGCCCGACGGCTACGACACGGTCATCGATGAGGAGGGCAACAACGTCTCGGCCGGTGAGAAACAGCTCATTACCATCGCGCGGGCATTCTTGTCGGACCCGTCGTTGCTCATCCTCGACGAGGCGACGAGCTCCGTCGACACCCGCACCGAGCTGCTCCTGCAGCAGGCGATGAACTCGCTGCGCACCGGACGGACGTCGTTCGTGATCGCGCACCGGCTGTCCACCATCCGCGACGCGGACGTGATCCTCGTCATGGAGGACGGGCGCATCGTCGAGCAGGGTTCACACGACGAGCTGCTCGAGCGCCGCGGGCACTACTTCGACCTGTACCAGTCGCAGTTTGCGGCGTCGATGGTTGAGTAGCGGGCGCAGGCCGAGCCGAAACCCCGCCGCACCAGATGGTTGAGCCGGCCCGAAGGGCCGAGTCGAAACCAGTAGCTGCGTCTCGATACGGGCCTTCGGCCCTACTCGACGATCGGGGAAGGGGTCGGCGGGCGCGCGCAGGCACCGGTGGTCGAGCCGCCCGCGCAGCAGGCGTGTCGACACCCCGCCGTTCTGGTGATTGAGTAGCGCCCGAAGGGCGCGTATCGACGGTGGTTGAGTAGCGCCGTTGGCGCGTATCGAAACCACCCGACACGAAACTTCAAAATCCGTACGCAGATGAGATGAAGGGCCCGATTTTGGGGCGTTTGGTCAATCTGCGTACGGATTGTGAAGTTTTTCAATCGCTGCGTCTCGATACGCGGCTTCGCCGCTACTCGACGATCGGGGGGAGGGGTCGGCGGGCGGTCGGCGAGTGCGCGCCATCCTGGTGGTTGAGCCACCCGCGCAGCGGGCGTGTCGAAACTGCGCCGCACCTCCGGTGGTTGAGCCGGCCCAAAGGGCCGAGTCGAAACCCTCCACAGCACTACCCCTACACTGTCCGAGGAAAGGAAGGATGCAATGTCGGTGCGGAAGCTACTCTCTGCGACGTTCGCTGTCGGCGCCCTCGGGTTCGGCGGCGGCGCGGCGCTGATCCCGATCATGGAGCGCGAGTTCGTACAGCGCCACAAACTCGCCACTGACGACGCATTCACCGCGCACACCATCATCGCTAACGTCACGCCGGGCGCGCAGCCGGTGAAGATGTCGGCGATGGTCGGCACGCACGTCCGCCCCACCTGGGCCCCGACGGCGGCCGCGCTCACCGTCGCGCTCCCGGGAACGCTCGGAACGGTGCTGCTTCTCATGCTGTTCACGGCGCTTGGTGCGTCGGCGATCCGCGTCATCGAGTTCGCCGCGCTGGGTATCTCCGCGTTTATCGCGGTGCTGCTCATCCACTACATCGGCAAGGTGTTGCGCACCTACCATCCGCTGGCGACGGTGATACTGGCGCTGCTGACGTTCGCTGCCGTCGGTGGCAACCAAGCTGTACGGGCGGCCGGCAATCTGCTAGGCACGGGCTGGACCTCTTCACTCCCCCAGCTGAGTGCAGTGCAGGTGATCCTGCTCGCCGTCGCAGGTGTCGCCGTGCTCAGTTTCTTCCGACGGGGCCAGTCGCCCTCCGAACCTACCGAGCCACCACCCTCGTCGACCCGTCACACACTGCACGCTGCCGCTGTACTGGCCCTCATCGCTCTGATGGCGTTGGGCGTGGCGTTCCTCGTCGGTGCGGGCCATGTGGTGTCGTTAATCGGCCTCTCGACGCTCTCGTCCTTCGGCGGCGGGGCTGCATATATCGGCGTCGCGGACGGTTTCTTCGTCTCGAGCGGCATCGTGCCCGCCTCTGAGTTCTATGGGCAGATGGTTCCGGTGGCCAACGCGTTGCCAGGGC
Organism: Actinomycetes bacterium; assembly: GCA_023443125.1. Lineage (GTDB taxonomy): Bacteria > Actinomycetota > Actinomycetes > Propionibacteriales > Propionibacteriaceae > Arachnia. The sequence goes on along the minus strand of JAEZVO010000054.1, from coordinate 2,897 downwards.
CGGTGCTCATCAAGCTGGCGAGCGCCGTCGGTTACGGGTTCGGGTACTCTCACGGCGGCGTCGGCATGGGAGTGCTGATCGCCACCTTGGGGTTCCTCGTCGCCGTATGTTCATGTTCCGCACTGGCGCTGGCGTTTCTCGCGGTGTACGAGAAGGCGTCGAACTCCCCCTTCGTGCGCCTGCTCGGCCCCGTGGTGTTGCCGGTGATCTGTGGCCTGCTGCTCATGACCATGACCTCCATGCTGAACGCGAGCGTCGACATCGCACACCACGCCGGCGTCTCCGGCACGAGTACGGCGTGGGTCTCAATTGCCGGAGTCGTCCTGTTGTGGGTTGTGCAGCGTCGCTGGCATCCGCACGACCTCGTACTCATCCTCGGCGCCGGCGGCGTGTCGCTGGCAACCATGCTGCTACTCACCTGAACGGCGGCGCGTGCGCACAGTCTGCCCTAGCATGGCCGTATGCGCCCAGAGCAACTCGAAGACCTCGTTTCTCTCTCCGCCCCTACGCTCCACCCCGACGGTACCTTCGCCGTCGTCGCGGTAACACGTCCTAGCTTCGCCGTCGACGCGGAAGTCGGCCAGTTGTGGCGAGTCCCCCTCGACGGCGGCAGCCCGCGTCGCATCACTCGCGGGTTCCGCGATACCGCGCCCAAGTTCTCTCCCGACGGCGCCCTGCTGGCGTTCGTGCGTTCGCAGCCCGGCAAGCCCGCGCAGCTGTTCGTCGCGCCTGCCGACGGCGGCGAACCCATGCAGGTGACCGACCAGAAGCTGGGCATCGGCGCATTCGAGTTCTCCGACGATTCCCGCCGCATCGTGTTCATTTCGCGGGTGCCGGAAGACGGCCGCTACGGCACCGTCGACGACATCGACGCCGCGCACGAGTCGCCGCGCGCATTCAGCGATTTCCAGACCCGGCACAACGGCGTCGGATGGTTCCGCGACCGCCCAGCGCAGGTGTTCGTCGTCGACGTTCCCGACCCCGCCGCCGAACCCGTCTTCGAAGCAACCGGCCAGGGCAAGGCGCACGACGTCGACGTGCCCACCCGGTTCCCCGAGGTCACGCGACTCACCCACGACGACATCGACTGGGCATCGCCCGTCTTCGACGCCGACGGCTCGGTGTTCGCCAGCGCCAACCGCAAGGGCGACGACACGCTCGAGTGCGAGCTCTGGCGCCTGCGGGATGGCGCGAAACCGGAGTCGCTCACCGCGGGGCTGAGCATCAACGCGCGCGGGCCGCGTCACTCCGGCGACAGCCTCTTCTTCGTCGCCGGGTCGGTGGGAGAAGGCGTCGACTTCGTCGGCCACCACGGCACTGTATGGCTGGCGGGCGACACGCCGCGCCAGCTCGTCGACATCACCGTGGGCGGCCCGCTCGTATCGCTCGGCGACGGGCGCGTCGTCGTACCTGAGGTCTACCGCGGCACCGAGCGCGCGGTGATCGTCGGCGACAGCGATCACCAATTCATCGAAGACCCGACGTGGGACGTCCAGGCGCTCGACGCCGCGGGCGGGGTGATCGTCGCGACGGTCACCAGCGCCACGAGCACCGGCGAGCTGGCCGTGCTGCGCGACGGTCGCTGGCAGGTGCTCACCAACTTCGGCGCGGCACTCGCCGACGCCGCGCTCCCGCACGCAGTCACTGCGCAGGCACCCGACGGGTACCCCGTCGAAGGGTGGCTGCTAAAGCCCGCAGGCCGAGGCCCCCACCCGGTGCTGCTCATGATTCACGGCGGGCCGTACCACGGGTACACGCGCTCATTCTTCGATGAGGCGCAGGTGGCTGTCGAGGCCGGATATGCCGTTGCCATGTGCAATCCGCGCGGGTCGTGGGGTTTCGGCACCGAGCACGGCCGAGCCATCAAGGGCGACATGGGCAACCTCGACGCCGCCGACGTCCTCGCCTTCCTCGAACACTGCCTGGCCAACGACGACGCCCTCGACGGCGAGCGCCTCGGCATCATGGGAGGCTCCTACGGCGGCTATCTCACGGCGTGGATCATCGGCCACGATCACCGCTTCCGCGGCGCCATCGTCGAGCGGGGTTTCCTCGACGTGCAGAGCTTCGTCGGCTCCAGCGACATCGGCTGGTTCTTCCCGCAGGAGTACACGAGCTACGACAAGGCGGAAGCCGACCGCCAATCGCCCATGACGTACGCGTCTGAAGTGCGCACGCCAACGCTCGTGATCCACTCCGAGGACGACCTGCGCTGCCCGCTGCACCAGGGCCTGCAGTACCACGCGCTGCTGAAGCAGGCAGGGGTGGACGCGGAGATGCTGGTGTTCCCCGGAGAGAACCACGAGCTCACGCGCTCGGGCACGCCGTGGCATCGTCGGCAGCGCTTCGAGGCCGTGATGGCGTTCTGGGAGAAGCACCTCCCCGTCGCCTGACACCGCGCACGCCCGTTCACCGCCGCGAACCCTTTCCGCAGCACGTTCGATATCGAGCGTGGAACTTCAGAAAGGACATTCTCTTGTCATTTGTAGGACGAGCTTGGCCGTATGTGTGCCGGAAATGGGTGAAGTCGCTCATTGTGTTCGGCATTCTCGTGGCGATGATGACGGCACTGTTCACGACGAGCGCGATCAGCCGTTCAGCCGACCGAGTCAGCGACGACGTCGCCAAGCGCACCGGAGCCGGATTCGTCATCCAGAACAACCCACAATTCAATATGGGCACCCCGCGTGGTGCGGGCACGGTGCAAGGGGGTGACATCGAACGAATCGCCGCACTCGACGGGGTGAAAACCCACGTGGCACGCCAAAACGTCACGGCAGACCTCGTGAACGCCACGGTGCAGAAGCTTCCGCAGCAGGAATATGACGCTGAGAAGGAGAAACAGTTCGGCAACGCAGCCAACGTCTGGGGCGTCAACACCACGGAGCTCGACAACA
>JAEZVO010000009.1 GCA_023443125.1 Actinomycetes bacterium | reverse complement strand
CCCCCGCGCGGCGCCGCCCCCCCCCCCGGGCGGGGGCGCCCCCCCACGGCGTTTCTTAGGAGAAGTGAGTCAGTCCGCATCCGACAAAATGCGCCCACTTAATCACGTGAGATCTCACACCACTTCGGATCGCTTTCGCTTGCGTACGTTCCGAGCGGAGACGGTTGCGGCGAGAGGCCCCGCGCATAGCAGCACAAGCACAATGGCTCCTATGCCAGACCATCCTGCCCCCGCGAGGTCGAAGATAGGGGGATACAGCAATTCCAGTAGGCCCGTCGAAATAATGGCGCTGAATAGACCAATAATGATTGGAACCACCATGAGTATTCCACTGATGGCACAGAGCACTCGCCAGCTCCAGCGCTTAGGAATCCCGTTGGCGTCCAGCCCTCGCACGAGAGGTCGAAGCCCCTCGACTTCTCGCCGCATTGACCATACGCACATGGGAATACTGACGAGCGCAAGTAGCGCGAATCCACCGGTAAGGTACATGGCTAGGCCACCAGCATACGAAGTGTGGACATGCGTAGCTATGACGTTGTTACCAGAGCTCTCGGGCCAGTCAGCTAGACGAGAGGCTTCTTCGTCATCGAGGCCGACAAACACCCACATTGGGGTCGGTTCTGGACCTTTGGGCACAGCGGCGGATAGCGCGTAGCCAAATCCCAGCGCCAACGTGCGTCCAGTTTCCGGCTTGTAGCCCACCACGTGGAGATTCACAGTGGAGCCGTCAAAGCCTTGCGCAGTGACAGGCTCATCTGATCCTCCCGCGCGGAGGACCTTGCCTTGCTGCAACGCTTGCTTCGCTTCATCAGTCAACGGCCCGAGGACTGTTTCAGCCGCTTCTATAGATTCCAAGGTGAGGATACTGCTCTCGCCCTCGATGAAATACTGAGTGCGCGTAAGTACAGCATCATGACGGGTGTCAGTTGCTTCTTCCATAGTACGAAGCAGCTGTTCACCACCGGCTTCCGCGGGCGGCTCCTCAACCAAGACCATCCCACGAGGCACAGGAGATGCCAGCAACTGGGTCTGGGCAGCCACAGATGCCGTGATGTTGACAAATACCGCGCACACGACCGACACCACCGCAGTGAGGCAGATGAGAACGGTGGCCCAGCGCTTTCCATCTTCGACGATGAGACGTCCGGCTAATGCTTCGGGCGATGCCGGACGCTTTGCAAATTGTGATGCGATGCTCATCCCGAGCCATGGGGCGAGGCATGCACCGGCTCCAACGGTGAGCAAGATACCTGCCGACATTGCCCAGAAGTAGCCTCCGGATGTCCATAGCACTGCCAGAGCTATCGCTAGGAGGAGCACGCCAAGGGCGCCACAACGTCGACGCACACTAGGGCTCAGGGGAACGGCTGCACGACTGCGCATAGAAAGCCGGCGCTCATCGCGGACTACACCGAGAAGAAAACCTGTGAGCGCTCCAACCAATGCAGCCATGAAGGCGGAGAGAAGCACGACGATATGAAGACGCCATGGTCCAAGTGGGGAGCCTTCATTCAGTGCGGATAGGAGCGGACGAATGACGAACGCAGTCAGAGACCCAGACGCTGCCGCGACCAACGCTGCGATGCCTGCAGCAGAACCTACTGCAAGTAGCCCGCTGACTCGTACGAGCTTCGAGGAAACGCCTGCCTGCGACAGCACAATCTGTACTTGACCGACCCAACTCGCGACACGGGTGCTGAAGACCAAGGGAATTCCCAATGCCAACAGGGCAGCAACGCAAATGACGGCCAGGAACTCTTTCGCGCTGGTGGTGGGGGCATCGAGAAACTGGGAACGTCGAGTGATATCCAGAGGCAAGATCTCGCCATTGTCCAGGTAGGGGGTAAGCTCTTGCATGAGATCATCCTCATCACCGGCGAGGTGATACGTGGTCGCAAGATATTGCGCAAATGCCGCATTGTTCGGTACTTTCCAGGCTCCCCATGTGCCAGGGGCGCAGAACAACATCGTCGAAGCGGGATCGAAAACCATGTGCCCACTGCCAACCATACGCAGCGGCCATGCCCCTACAGTGGGCTCCCACTGTTCGTCGGGCAGATTCGACACGCACTCACCGGCGCTCTCCGGCCAGCGACCAGCGTCCAATTGCACTCGCCCGGTTACTGCGACGGACTGCGAGCTCACTTCCAAGAACAGAACGCCACTGTGAAGCGAACCGCCTGGAGAACGCAAGTCGACCAGGGCCGAGTGCTGAGCTTCCGCGCTCAAGGAGCGTAGCCACTCGGGCTCCGCGCCATATGTGCCGGGCCCAACTTGCCCCTCGTCGGCTGGTGACATGTAGGTGACAGTCGCCTCACCCATATTCTTGATAGCTTCTTGTTCCGGCGATAACTGGAGCGCCTGCACTACTCCCCAGGCAGTCGTAGCAGTGAAAGCCACAGCAACTGTGGCCACAATCAGACTCCTCAGAACCCTCGCACGCCAGAACAGAGGAACAAGACGAAGTACTGGCCTCACTGCACGCGCCCATCTTGCATCTCGATAACCCTGTCTCCATACTCTCGCGCAATGGGATCATGAGTAGCCACTAAACAACCAATTCCATGGTCATGTGCGAGCGTCCTCAGATGACCAAACAAGCTATTCGAATTGGCAGAATCTAAGGCACCCGTAGGCTCATCGCAGAGAAGAAATGGCCGCTGCCCAGCAAGAGCTCGAGCAATACCTACCCGCTGCCGCTGGCCGCCCGACATATTCGTCGGCAACCGTTCGGACAAATCCTGAATACCCACGAGATCAAGCAACTCTTCGGCTTCTCCCCTGGGGCTGTCTCGCCCCTGACATCGAAGCACAATTTCAATATTTTCACGCGCAGTAAACTGCGCCACAAGATTATGGTCTTGAAACACCAGCCCAATGGTGTTCAGGCGAAGATCAGTGCGCTGCTGAGCGGACATCCCGGTGACTTCTTGATCAGCTACCCGAATAGTCCCCGAATCCGGTGTCTCCAAACCTGCAATACAGGCCAACAGTGTTGACTTTCCCGAGCCGCTCGCACCTTGCAGACAGACGATCTCTCCTTGGGACAGATCCAGATCAACCCCGTCCAGCGCAGGCACAGATTGAGCGGCCATCGGGTACGAGAACCGAAGCCCCCGCACCTCGATGGCCTCCACCAGAAACCTAGTCACTGACACGACCGCCCTAGGTGAAAAGAGGAAACCTTATTGTCATCCCAGGGTGCAAACCAGGGGGCTTTGGAGTGCGGATTTCCCGTAAAACAGCGTCCTTTACCATTGCTATCGTGATAGAAAGCAACATAGTATCCAGTCTCATTCTTGAACGAACTCAGACGGTCATTGGCATTTGGAGACATGTTTCGTGGGCTTGACATCTTGTTACTGAATGATCCAAGCCAGGTCTTATAGTCCTTATCCGCATACAATTGCAGAGCAGCTTCTGCAGCCATGGGGGCAATTAACAGCACGCCAAGTGCAGAAATGAGCAGCTTTCGAAGCATCATTGGTCCTTACTCGCTCTGAGCCGCCCTCTCTGGGGCAACTTCTGGCAGAAGAATACGTGAAGATGCCAAGCGTGTCTATAGTTTTGTTGCACCAGATATAATTTGGTTACAAAGCACCTAGTCAGCCCTACAACAATGCTCCCATTATGGCTCGTCGCGTTCCCCATACACCCACGTGGGCACCGGCTTCCCGGTGAGCCAGGCCCACCACACGATCGCGACGACGAACGGGGTCAGCGCAAGCCCGAGCGCCCAGCGCGTGCGGATGAACACGGGCAGCTCCTCGGTGAGCGGCACGAAGTTGATCTCGCCGGCCTTGTTCGACTCAGACGACGCGCAGGCGTCCAACCATCTGCCGTCGACGCACACCTTCACCCATGTGTGCCCGCTCAGGAACCAGGGCCTGGAGAAGCCCCGCACTCGCGCGGCGTGCACGAGGCGCACGTCGAAGCCCAATCGTCGCAACACAAGCAGCAGCACCGTGTTGTACTGCGGGGAACGCCCGCGTCCGTGGCGAAGCGAGGTCGTCGGTGACTCCCATAAGTGCCATGCCGAGTGGTGCGGGAAGGCGTCGGCGACCGCGCGAATCGCCGCGTTCACCAGGTCGATGCCCTCATTCTCGCCGGATGCGGCCGCCTCCGCGATGGAATCGACGGTCTCCCCCCGTCCGGTCGGTGCCGGCGCGAAGGCAGCCACCGCGCCTACCGCCCCACCTAATACCCCAGCCAAGCCGAGCATTGCCGTGCGTTTACGCATGCTTCCTCCTCGTGAATCCGCGCAGTGATCGTGCCGGAGCTTCGTTGGCCAGTCGCTCATGGAGCGCCAGCATCTGCTCGACGGTGCGCCGCCAGCTGTACTGCTCCGCTCGGGCTCTGGCCGCCTGCCGCAAGTCTGGGCCGAGGTTGGGCGCCAACCGCTCGACGGCATCCGCCAGCGACTTCGGGTCCGGCGCTCCCCACGCGCCCGACGTCGCGTCCACCAGCTCGTGCGCCCCACCGCGGTTCGACGTGACGACGGGGGTTCCTGAGGCAAGCGCCTCCAGCACCGCGAGCCCAAACGTTTCCGCCGGGCACACCGATAGCGAAATGTCCGCCGCCGCGTAGCGCTTGGCGAGCTCGTCGCGCCCGTCCACGAACCCGTGGAAGAACACCGGAGCGTCGCCGGCAATCTCCTCGAGCTCGGCCTTGTCGGGCCCGGTGCCATACAGATCCAGCCGCACCGGCCTCCCCCGACGATGCAACTCCACTGCCGTCGCCACAGCGAGCTGCGGCGACTTCTCGTGGCTCAGCCTGCCCGCGTAACACAGTTTGAGCACGCCATCGTCGGCAGGTGCGCCCACCTCGGGGCGGAACGTCGCGAGGTCCACACCCAGCGGCACCCGCTCAAGGTTGGCGCCGGTGTTGGAGAATTCCTCGGCGGCGAACTCGCTGGTGACCACGACGGCGTCGAATTCTTTCGCCAACCGACGGTTCATCGCGCCCACCGCGGCCTCCACGCCGAACGAGCGCTTGATCCACATCGCGAGCATGTCGGAGAGGCGCTCATGGCTGAACAGCACGGAACCGACCGCGCGCTTCTTCGCCCACCGGCCCGCAGGCGAGAGCGTCCACTTGTCCGACACCTCGATGGTGGTGGGACGGAACCTGTCCAGCACGTCGAGCGCGCGCCAAGGCTTCGAGATCATGCGGTACTGCTTCGTGATGCGCGGCGACCGCACGAACACGTGGATGCCGGATTCGTCCTCGACGATCTCGTCGCGCTTCCCGGGAGACACGAACACGCGCTCGTGGCCAGCCTCGATATAGCCACGTCCGAGCTGCTCGATGACCACCTTCATCCCGCCGGATGTGGGACCGACGAAGTTAGCCATTTGCGCGATTCGCATGCCTCCCAGTGTGCCACGCCTCGCCAGAGCGCCGGGGGCGGATCAGGAGTCGCCCAGCAACGTCCTATCTGACAGTTGCGCGCCCTTCACTTCCGCGAACGTCTGAGCCAGTTGTTCAGGGGTGACCTGGCGCTTACGTTCCTCGTCGACTTCCAACACGATGTGGCCCTCGTGCATCATGATGAGCCGGTTGCCCAGGTCGATGGCCTGCTGCATGTTGTGCGTCACCATGAGCGCGGTGAGCCCGTGGTCGGCCACCATTTCTTTCGTGAGCCGGGTGATGAGCTCCGCTCGCGACGGGTCCAGCGCGGCGGTGTGCTCGTCGAGCAGCAAAATGTCCGGGCGTTCGTGCGCGGCCATGAGCAGACTCAGCGCCTGCCGCTGCCCGCCCGACAGCATCCCGACGCGCATCGCTAGGCGGTTCTCCAGGCCCAGGTCGAGGCGTTCAAGCGCCTCACGGTATTGGGCGCGCTTGCGATTGGTGACCGCCATGGGGAGCCCGCGTCGCTGCCCCCTCGCGAAGGCGATGGCGAGGTTTTCCTCGATGGTCATGTGCGGCGCGGTGCCCGCCATCGGGTCTTGGAACACCCGCGCGACGTAGCGTGCCCGGCGATGCTCCGACATCTTCGTCACGTCACGACCCGCGACGTGAATGCTGCCGCCGTCGAGTTGGTAGCGCCCCGAGATGCAGTTCAGGAGGGTCGATTTTCCGGCTCCGTTCGAGCCGATGATGGTGACGAAATCGCCTTCATCGAGGGCGAGGGAGAGCTCGTCGAGCGCTACCCGTTCGTTGACGGTACTGGGGAAGAACCGCTTGGTGATTCCACGAATATCCAGCATCACGCCACCTCCGCCTGGGCCTCAGCAGCGGCCCGGTAGCGTCGTCGTCGCCAAGCCTTCAACGGCGACAGCGACGGGATGGTGAGCGCCAGCACCACCAGCACCGCAGAGACCAGTTTCATGTCGTTGGGATCCAGACCGGCCTGCAGCGCCAGCTGGATGATGCCTCGATAGATCACGGATCCGAGCGCCGCTGCGAGCACGGACTGCCACACCGCCGTCATGCCGAAGATGGCCTGCCCGACGATCACCGACGCCAGGCCGGCGACGATGAGGCCGATGCCCATCTGGATGTCCGCGAATCCGTTGTACTGCGCCATGAACGAGCCGCACAGTGCGACAAGCCCGTTCGAGAGCGCCAGCCCGACGATCTTCATCTGCCCGGTGTTGATGCCCTGGGCGCGAGCCATGTCCTCGTTGTCGCCGGTGGCCCGGAGCGCGACGCCATACTCGGTGCCGAGGAACAGGTACACCAACACGCCCACGAGCGCCGCGATGCCCGCGAAGATCGCCACCGACGCCCACGTCCCCAAGAGCCCGTGCTCGCGCAGCGGAGTCCACAGCGTGTCAGCGCGCAGCAGCGGCACGTTGGCTTTGCCCATGATGCGCAGGTTGATGGAGTACAAGGCGATTTGCGTCAGAATGCCGGCGAGGAGCGGGTTGATGTTCGCCCACACGTGCAGCCCGCCGGTGATGATGCCGGCAAGCACACCGACGACGAACGACGACAGCACCGCCCACGCGGGGTTGACGCCCGCGACGATCATCACGGCACTCATCGCGGCCCCCGTCGTGAACGAGCCGTCGACGGTGAGGTCGGGGAAATCCAGCACGCGATACGTGAGATAGACGCCAATCGCCATGACGGCGTAGAGCAGGCCTATCTCCAATGCGACGATCACCAGTGTGCTCCTTGGGGGTCGGGCTTAGAACTGCTTCGCGGCGCGATCAACCACGGCCTTCGGCAGGTCAACGCCTTGCGCGGCTGCGGCCTTCTGGTTGACGAACAGATCGAATTCTTTCTGCGTCTCGACGGCCAATGTGCCGGGATCTGCGCCGTCGATGATCTTCACTGCGAGCGCTGCTGCATCCTTACCCTGCTGGGTGTAGTTCACGCTGAGCCCGGCCGCCGCGCCGCGCTCCATCGTCGCCTCGTCCGATGCGAAGACGGGGATGTGCTGTTGCTCGGCCACCTGCACGACCGATTCCGCCGCAGCCACCACTACGTTGTCCGTCGGGATGAGGAACGCGTCCACATCGAGCGACTGCGCCGCCTGTTGCACCTCCGACGAGTTCGTCACCGTCTTGGTCACCAGCTCGATGCCAGCCGCCGACGCTGCCTCCTGCGCCGCCTTGACCTGCACCTCGGAGTTCACTTCACCCGACGAGTAGACGATCCCCACCCGCTTGGCGTCCGGCAGCACCTCTTTGATGAGCTCGATCTGCGCATCCATCGGGTTGAGATCGGACATGCCTGTCACGTTGGCGCCCGGCTTCTCCCAGCTGTCGACGAGTTCCGCCGCGACGGGGTCCGTCACCGCCGCGAACACGATGGGCTTCTGCGCGATCGTCTGTGCCAGTGCCTGCGCCGAGGGGGTCGCGATGGCGTAGAACAGGTCGTCGTCGCTGCTCGCAAACGCGTTCGCGATGTTGGTGAGCGTCGATTGGTCACCGTTCGCGTTCTGCACGTCGATCGTGAGGTTCTTCCCCTCTTCGTACCCGGCTTCCTTGAGGCCTTCGATAAAGCCTTCCCGTGTCGCGTCGAGGGCGGGGTGGCTCACAATCTGTACGACGCCGACCTTGAGGCCTTCCTTGGCGTTCGAATCGCCGTCGCTCTCGCCACACGCGGTGAGCGTCATGCTCGCCGCGAGCACGCAGAGGGCCATCTTTCTCCACTGCATGAGTTCTCCTTGAATGGGACGCTGAAAACGAACTGTATCGGCCGCCGAAACCGACGGTCAGCGTTGTCCGAGGCTTAGACAGTCCGATCTGCCCGCTCGGTAATGCTCGTCGGGAACTCCACGCCCATGCGTTTGGCGGCTTCCGGGTTGATTGTGAGCTCCAGGTTCGTCTGAATCTCGACGGGTGTCTCCTGCGGCTTCTTCCCCTCCAGAATGCGCGCGATGATCCCGGCGGTCTGCACACCCTGCGCCTTGTAGTCGGTGGCGTAGGCCGCGCCCGCGCCGCGCTTGACGCTGTCCGCGTCGGAGGTGAATACGAACCGCTGCTTGGATTCTGCCACCTGCAGCAGAGACTCGAGAGCGGAGACGACAGTGTTGTCATTGCCCACCCAGTACGCGTCCACGTCGAGCGACTCGGCTGCCTGCTGCACCTCGGAGGAGTTGATGATGGTGGCTTCCTGCACGCTGAGCCCGGCAGCCTCGGCAGCTTCCTTCGCAGCCTTGGCCTGCACTTCGGAGTTCACTTCGGACGACGAGTACACAATGCCGAGCCGTTCGATGCCCGGATCTATTTCACGCAGCACCTTGATCTGCTCGTCGGCGGGAATCTGGTCTGACGTGCCCGTCACGTTGCCCCCGGGCTTGTCCATGGAATCGACGAGGCCCGCCGCGACGGGGTCCGTCACGGATGCGAACACGATGGGCTTGTCCGCGATCACCTGCGCGAGCGTCTGCGCTGGTGGCGTGGCGATTGCGACGTAGAGGTCCTCGTCACCGGATGCGTAGCCGTTGGCGATGTTGGTGAGCGTGGACTGGTCCCCCTGCGGGTTTTGCAGTTCAATCTGCAGGTTCTTCCCTTTGACGTAGCCCGCGTCGGCTAGCCCCTCCACGACGCCGTCGTAGATCAGATCCAGGGAGGGATGGGAGACGATGGTCACGGCGCCGATCTTCACGGTTTCTGGCGAGTTACCGTTGGCTGCTCCGCTGGGGCCGTCGTCGCCGCCACCGGCGCAGGCGCCAAGCAGCGTGGTCGCGACGAGTGCGGAGGTCATGAGGATGCGGCGGTACATGCAATTCCCTTCGGTTACCGACGCCTCACTCTAGTGGAGAGCAGCTGCAACGGGCTGCGATGTCTATCCGCCGAACAGCAGGCGGCGCTTCGGGTCGTCGTTGAGGAGGCCTCGCACATCCCGGCCTGCTTCCACTCCGATGTGGAGCGCGACGATCTCGGCAAGCACCTTCATCACGAGCACCTGCGTTTCCGTGTGCGTCCGAACGCACCACTTGGTCAGCGCTTCGACCTGCGGCGCGAGCGCCTGGTGCTGCTCCGCGCGCAGCGTCCGCGCTTCGGCCAACTGACCGCTGCTCCACAGCGCTGCCTCGCGTGCGGCCTCCGCGCTGGCACCTGAGCACCAGGCGGCGAGATCGTCGGCGCGTCGTTGCTGCCAGTCCTCGTCCAGGTCGGCGAGGTCGTCGGCTTCGCTGCGGTTCCCGGAGCGCCGCGCATGCGCGCGGAGTGTGGCCTCGAGGCCGGAAACGTCGACGCTCTCCCCCAGCCATTGCGTGTGCTCGACGAGTTCGTCGGCGACGATGCCCTCGCGCAGGTCGGTTACGAGGTCAGGCGTCGGGCAGCTGAGGATGCGGGCGCAGCACTCCCACATGGCGGCACGCGATGCCGCCGCGGTGTGCATGTGTTGTGCGAGATCGTCGGTCATGGTTTCACGCTACGCCATCGGGCCTTGGTTGTTTCCGCGCATCCGACGCAGCCGCTCGATGGCTTCAGGCGGCAGTGTCGAGCCAAAGGGGTTCGCCCGACGCATCGCGCACACCGGGCACAACGTCTCATCAGTCTCCGGATGGAATGCCACTCGGCAGCGCTCACAAGTGCGCGTGGCGACGGTGATGAGCGGCGCGAGCTCGCCGTCGAGGAGAGTGCTCCAAGGCGCGGGGGCCTCGACGGTGAGCGCCCGCTGATCGCAAAACTCGATGCAGCGGCGGCACCCGTCGCACAGCGATACGTCGAAGTGGAGCGTGCTGGCGGCGCCTGTGTGCGTGAGCTGTAGCGCTCCTTGCGGGCACGCCTGCACGCATTGTCCCTGCGCCGTGCATCCGCCCGCCGCAAGCTCCACGCCTGGGCCGGGTGCGTCGTCGGGCACCTCCGGGTGAGGCTGGTCGCCAGCGAGCACGCGCAGCGCCGAGCGCAAGCGTTGATGGTCGGTCTGCGTGCGGTCGGGTTCCCAGGTGGGTTCGGTTCGTTGCGCAGTGCGGCCCCCGAGCCCAAACAACGAGCGACGTTGCACCGTCGGCATCGCCTCGGCCTGCAGTACGTCACGCTTCGCTTTGCCGGGATCAGGCTCGCCCAACTCTCGCCCAGCAAGGGCAAACAGCGTGCGCCACTGCTCGGTACGCGACGTGAGCGCAGCGTCGTCGGCGTCGGGCGCGATGCGCACGTCCGCGACGCCGAGCGCGAGCAGCTCCAGCGGCAGATGCAGCGGCGCGTCGGCGAGGCTTCCTGGCCAGCAGATGGGCACCGCACCGCGCTGCCCGCGCGCGGGCGGTGGTGCGTCGCTGCTCCATAGCTCGACGACCCGCCCGGCCCCGAACAGCCGCGCCCAGGTGATGACACCGTCAACGCTCATTCGGCTACGACAAGCCTCTTCGCTGCGGCCAGCGCGTCTTGCCCCAGCAGCCCGATGCCCCGGTAGAACGACGTCTTGGCCGCCGCGGTGAGTTGCTCGAAGAAGGTGGGCACCCACCGCAACACGTGGTCGCGGCAGAACTCGTCGTGCGCGGCGAAATACTCGTCGGCACTGGCGTCGCCCTTATCTTCTGCCTGCATGGCCCGCACCAGGAGCTGACTCAGAAACTCCAGCTCAAGTGAGACGTGATCGTCGGGTTCGACGTTCAGCTTCGGAGCTTGCAGCCCGAAGCGCTGGTACATGCGCCGGACGTCGAAGGTTTCCTCGTCGAACAGCAGTTGCTCTTCGCCCAGGTGCACCGATCCCCACGGCACCGCCGCGGGCACGCCTGGCCCACGCAGGAGCTGGAAGTGGTCGTCGTCGATCTCTAGCATCGTCTCCGACGACGCCCGCAGCGCGTCGATCCCGCTCCGAGTGCGCTCTCCGCCCAGCCCAGCGGCGTCGTCGGCCAGCGGCCAGGCGGCGAGCATCGTCGGATCGCGGAACACGCTGACGGTCTGCTCAGTCGGACATTCGGTGCCCACCACGCTTGCGAGCGCCGTCCACGTGGCGGCGAATGCGTCTGCGTGCTGGCGCATCAAATCCCAATCCTGACCATCGCCTCATAGAACTGCATCCGGCCGAGCAGCTCACCAATGAATACGAGCGCCAGCGCGCAGGCGACGCAGATGGTGAGCGGCGTGGGGTTGGCGTGCGGCTTCGCGAATCCGTAGATGAAGATGGCGAGCAGGCCCGCGCCCACCGCGACGAGTGCGAGCCGCAGCACGAACAGCGCCCCGGAGTACGCCTCAAGCGAGAGCGCACCGATCTCGCCCATCTGGGCCAGGCTCTGCAGGTAGATCGGCATCATCACGAGCAACGCAGAGCCAGCGACGATCACCGTCACGGCAATGCCCTTCAGCGACGAAGCGACGAGGCTGTTCACCGTGCCGTCGTCGGTGGCCTCTGTGGTGGTGTCGATGTCGACCTTCTTCTTGTTTCGGCCAAACACCGTCGTTAGCATGAATGCGGTACCCACCGCAAGCGATCCGAGGAGCACCGCGGTAATGATGAACTGCGCCGGGGTGAACCACGAGTGCCAGGCCGGCACGGTGCGCAGCGAGTAGTAGATCATGCTCATCACGACGAGCAGCCCAACGCCGACAAGCGCCGTCACCGCCGCAAGCACCTGGCGCAGCCTAGCGCTGCCCCACTTGAACCACTGCATGAGGGCAAACAGGAAGCCGAGGCCAGCGAAGCCCATGCCGAAGATGATCTCGCGCGACAGCCACGACGATTGCCAGCCGCGGAACACATTGAGCACGTGGAACACGTCGTTCATGTGGAACATCGACGCGATCAGGCCGAGCACGAGCGTCGGGCCGATGGCGTAGAGCGCAGGGTCCGCGACGCGGTCGATGGTCTTGGAGTCGTGCCGCAGGGAACCAAACAGCTGGATGACGCCCAGCACCAGGAATGCACCCACCGACATTTGCGCCATGACGGTGAAGAAGATCATCGGGAGTTCGTGGAGGTTCATCTCAGATGTCCTTCCTGCGTGCGATGTACCCGGTGCCAGACCCACTGGCTTGCGCATCCCTGTGTGGTTTCACCACGAGATGCGGCTTGGTGAAGGACGGATCAGGCAGCGGCTCGAATGCGTTCTGATCGCCGTATTTCTCCCGAAGCTCGTCGATCGGTCCCCAGTCGAGCGCCCGCGACGGGCATGCCCCCACGCAGGCCGGGTCTTGGCCGGTCTCGCGGTAGTCGGCGCACAGATCGCACTTGCTCATGTGCCCCGTCTCGGGGTTGAACTGCGGGGCGGAGTATGGGCACGCCCACTCGCAGTAGCGACATCCGACACACTTATCCTCGTCGACGTACACCGTGCCATCGTCGCGGCGGCTCATCGCCGTCGTCGGGCACACGTCCATGCACACCGGGTTCTCACAGTGGTTGCATGAAATCGAGGTGTAGTAGGCGAAGACGTTCGGGGAGTAGGTGTCACCGTCGCGCTGCCACGACCCTCCCGTGTATTCAACGATGCGCCGCCACTGCACACCTTCTGGCAGGTCGTGCTTGTCCTTGCATGCAATGTGACATGCCTTGCAGCCGTTGCAAAGGCTTTGGTCGAAGTAGAATCCCAAGCTCATGTTCGTTCTCCTAGGCCTTCACCACTTGGACGAGGTTCGTGTGCTGCGGGTTGCCCTTGGCGTAGGCAGTCGGGTGCAGGTTGGTCAGCGTGTTGATATTGCCGCCGACGTCGACACCGTTCTCGTCCTTGTACCAAGCCCCCTGTGGGAGTGACACAACCCGGGGCATGATGCGCGGAGTCACAAATGCCTCCGTTCTCACCCGTCCACGATCGTTCCAGACCTCGACGGTGTCGCCCGTTTCAATGTCTCGTTCCTCTGCATCGATGGGGTTGATGAAGAGCATTTGCGGGTGAATTTCCTTGAGCCACTCCATGTTGGCGAAGGTGGAGTGAACTCGGCCCTTGTAGTGGTGCCCGATGCACTGCAGCGGATACTGCGTGTTCGTCTTCGCTTCTTCGCCAGACTCGAAGGTATCCATGTATTCGGGCAGGGTCGTGATCTTGTCGCCCTTGGCAGGGTTCTCGAACGTCCACGTCTTCGCCATATCCCACAGCTCGGTGGAGAAGATCTCGATTTTGCCCGACGGGGTGGTGAGAGGATTCCCTTCAGGATCTTCGCGGAACTTCTTCAGCGGAACGAACGCCCCTTCTGGGTTGAAGTAGCGGTAAATGCGCTGCTCCTTGAGTTCCTCCCACGTGGGGAACTCTGGGTGTTCCTTCTTGGTTTCCGCGACCAGCCACTTCGCCCAGTCTTCGCGCGTTCTGCCTTCCGAGTAGGCGGGCTCTACCCCGAGTCGCTTCGCCAGCTCCACGCACACGTCGTAGGAGTCCCGGATTTCGAATGCAGGATCGATGGCCTTCTCATGGAACATGTAGTAGGCCATGTCTCCGGTGTATTCGCTGTGGCCAACGTCCCAACGCTCAGGCCCCAGCGTGTCCGGCAGCACCAAGTCTGCGTATTCAGCCGACGGGGTCATCATCGGTTCGAACACCGCGATGAATTCACATAGCGATTCGTCCTTGAGGATCTCCAGCGTCTTGCGGATGTCTCCGTGCTGTCCGGCAAACTTGCTGCCACCGTACTGCAACTGGAACTTGATGCCGACGTTGAGCTTGTCAACGCCACGGATACCGTCCTTGGTGGCTGTCAACTCGGGGCCCCGCGCCACGGCGTCGGTCCAAAGATAGAGCGGAATCGTTGCCTCCACCGGGTTATCGCCAGCGGGGAAGGTCTTGTTGATGCGCCAGTACCAGCCGTCGCGACCACCGGTGCCGCCACCTGCGATGCCAACGTTGCCGGTGACAGCAGCCAGCGTGTAGATCGCACGCGCCTGGTTTTCGCCATTCATGTGACGCTGCGGTCCCCATCCTTGCGTGATGGCGCATGGCTTCGCCCGACCGATTTCAATCGCGAGCTTGCGAATGACGTCCTCGGGAATGCCGGTGATGCTCGCTGCCCAGGCCGGGGTCTTTTCGATGCCATCAGGGCCCTTGCCCATGATGTAGGAGTGGTAGGAGTTCCCGGCTGGGATACCCTCCGGCATGTGTTCTTCGTCGAAGCCCTGCACGTATTTATCCAGGAATTCTTGATCGTGGAGGTTTTCCGAGATCAGCACGTGCACGATGGCAGACACGAGCGCAGTGTCGGTGCCGGGGCGGATCGGAATCCACTGGTCGGCCAGCACCATGGCGGTTTCGGAGTACATCGGGTCGATCACGATGACCTTGACGCCCTTGCGCTTGAGCTGCTGCGAGGTGTAGAGAATGCCACCTCCAGACATGCGCGTTTCCTGGGGGTTGTTTCCGAACATCACGACGAGCTCTGAATTCTCGAGGCTGTCCTCGAACGAGTTCGACGGCATCTCGTTCTTGTCGCCCTGCTCAGCGTTTTCGCCGTAACTGAACTTCGTGCACGTGGCGACCTGCGCGTACGAGTAGTTGCCGTAACGCTTCAGCGAGCCGCCCAACAGGTTGAACAGGCGCCCGAAGGGGCCGCTCTCACCAATGCCCGCGCCAAGCACTCCCGACCCATGCTGCAGGTAGATGGCTTCGTTGCCGTACTTGTCGATGGTGTACTTGATCTTTTCCGCGAGCAGGTCGAGCGCCTCGTCCCAAGAGATCTCGTCCCACTTCCCCTCGCCGCGAGCCGTTCCTTCCCGACGCTTCAGCGGCCGCTTCACACGGTTGGGGCTGTAGACGCGGTTACGAATCGAACGGCCTCGCAGGCACGCGCGAATCTGTCGGTTCTCGAGCGTGTCGTCACCGGTGTCGTCAGGAAGGCAGCGAACGATTTGGCCGTCCTTCACCTGCAACCGGATGGGGCAGCGAGAACCGCAGTTCACAAAGCAAACGTTAGATACCGTCTTTGCATCAGGAATACCTTCGACGGCCGCAGCCACGGAATCTTTGACTGGCATACCGAGAAAGTGTGCGTTGCTCGCTACTAGCGCGCCGCCTCCGCCGAGGGCAGCGGACCAGGTGACGAAGGAGCGACGGCTCACTCCAGACTGGGGGCGATCGACAGATGGGGCTTCAGCGCTCATATTCATCCTTGTACTCATTGACCGATCAGCTTCGGCCAGCACTCTACGACATGCCATAGTAGTCGTGACAACTAGGGCGTACGTGGCGTGAATTCGTTGTTCATTCCGGCGGAACCGGGTGTGATTACGATACGCGGCCTGCGGCCGCTACTCAATCACCGGATGCCGTCTTCGGCCGCTACTCACTCACCGGAGGCTGCGCATCGGGCACCATCCGCCCGTCGAGTGTCCTCCCCCACCGACCGACCGTCGAGTAGCGGCGAAGCGGTCTCGATACGCCACTTCATGGCTACTCAACCACCGAAAGACGACGGCCCCGCTCTCACCCGACCGTCGAGTAGCGGCGAAGCCGCGAATCGAGACGCAGCGAGGGGAAGGAACTAACCCAATATCCACAAGCGTTTGCTAAATCGGCCGATTCTGCCCGGTTTCGACAAACGAATGTGGATATCGGGTTAGCCAAGCGATTGGAGGGGTGTGATTTCGATACGCGGCCTGCGGCCGCTACTCAATCACCGGAGGCTGTGCATCGGGCACCACCCGCCCGTCGAGTAGCGGCGAAGCCGCGTATCGAGACGCACCCGGGATTTCGATACGCCGCCTGCGGCCACTACTCAACCACCGGAGCTGCGCTCAGATGGCGTCTTCGATCTTGGCGCGCAGCTCCACGGGGTCGCCGCCGGCCGCCACGGCCAGGCCAAGAATGTACGCGCCCACTGGCGCCATCGGACGCTCCCCTTCGTGCGCGATGCGGGCGGTCAGTTCGAGGATGAGGTCCTCGTCGATTCCAGCCGAGTCAACTCCGACGGCCTTGCACGCGCGCTCAATGAAGGGACGCCACTCGCTACGGTCTTCTTTGCTCATGTCTTCGTTCTCCTTATGCGTTCGACGGTGTGCCTCCAGCGAAGCACATTCAGGCCTCCGGACGTGTCCAATCGCCCGAACGTCCACCGGATTTCGCGATGATCTTCGCCGAGACGATCTCAGCCGAGCGGTCCACGCCCTTGACCATGTCGACGACAGCGAGCCCCGCCACCGTCACCGCGGTAAGCGCTTCCATCTCGATGCCGGTGCGGTCGGCGGTGCGGACCGTCGCGCGGATATCGACGCCATGATCCTCGATGCCGAGATCAACCGCGCACCCATGCACGCCGATCACGTGCGCCAGTGGGAGCAATTCGGGCACCTTCTTCGTCGCGGCAATCCCAGCCACGCGGGCGACGGCGAGCACGTCGCCTTTCGGCACCGTCCCGTCGCGCAGGGCCGCCACCACGTCGGGCGAACAGCGCACCGTCGCGACGGCCGTCGCTTCACGAACACTCGGCTGCTTGCCCGTCACATCCACCATGCGGGCGGCGCCGTCGGAGTCAAGATGCGTAAACTTCATGGCCCTACTTCACCAGATAGACGTCGAGTGTGCTGCCGGGGGTGACCTCATCGACGTCAACGGGCACGTACGCCAAGCCGTCGGCACGCCAGAGCGAGGCCACCAAATGCGAACCCGAGACGCGTTCGTTGGCGGGCTGTGCGACGTCGCCGTCGAGCATCACGGGCACGAACTGGGCGCGACCATTCGGGGTGCGCCAACCGCGCGACACCGTGCATGTGACCGACGGCCAAGGCTCCTGGTGACCCGAGAACGCCCCCAAGAGTTCGCGCAAAAACACCCAACCGGAGACGAACACCGACACCGGGTTGCCGGGCAACCCCAGAAACGCGACGTCGTGGCCGCCCAGGCGCACTCGCCCGGAGCCCTGCGGTTTGCCAGGTTGCATTGCGACGGGCGAGAAGTCGGCGTCGATGGCGGCGCGCACCACGTCGAAGGCCCCGACGGACACCCCGCCGGTGGTGACGAGCACGTCGGCATCCGCGCAGACGTCGTCGAGCAGCTGCTGAAAGGCCGTAACGTCGTCGCCAGCCCGGCGCACTGCGACGACCTCGCCGCCTAAGCCTCGCACTAAGCCCGCGACGAGCAGCCCGTTCGAGTCGGGGATCTGGCCGGGCTGGAGGGGCTCGCCGGGGCTGACGAGCTCGTCGCCGGTGGTTATCACGGCCACCTTCGGGCGCGCGTACACCGGCACCGAGCCATACCCGATGGATGCCAGCGACGACGCCACCGCGGCGTCGATACGCGTGCCGGCGGGCACTCCGTCGTCGCCCACCTGGATGTTCTCGCCCTGTGCGCGTACGTGCTTGCCCGAATCAATCGCTTCGACGATGCGCACGCTCGCGGGCAGCGGGGTGGCGCCGCGGGGTTGGTCGGTGAGTTCGACCGGCACGACGGTGTCCGCGCCGGCTGGCAGCGGGGCGCCCGTCATGATGCGCGCGGCGGCACCCACCGGCAGCGGATCGGGTTCGCACGCGCCCGCGGGGATGTCGGCGGCGACGGGGAGTGTCGTCGGCGCCTGCACGTCAACGCCACGCACCGCGAATCCGTCCATGGCTGAGTTCGTGAACGGAGGCACCGGCACGAGCGCGTCGAGGCTACGCGCGAGCACACGCCCCTCGGCGAGCGCGAGCGGCACCTCCTCGATGGGCAGTTCGCGGGCCAGGGCACGCACGTGCGCGAGGTGTTCGTCGATGCTTCTCATGCGGTTCGCTTTCGAAATGGGATCACGTGGTAGCGGCACGCCGCCGCGTCGAGCAGCCACAGCCTGCCGACGAGCAGCTCACCGAAACCCGCCAAAAATTTGAGGGCCTCCCCCACCTGCAGCGTGCCGACCTGCGCCACGGTGGAGCCCAAGATGCCGATGTCGAGTGCGGTCGGGTACGTCCCGGGCTCGGGCTCGACGGGATGCAAGTCTCGTAGCCAGAGCTCATCACCGTGCTCGTCGGGTAGCCCGAAGAAGGAGCACTGCCCCTGCATGCCCACCGCGCTCGCCCACACCAACGGCGTGCGGGCCGCGCGGGCGGCGTCAGAGATGAGGTACTTCGCGGCGAATTGGTCGGTGCAGTCGAGCACGAGGTCGGCCGAGGGAAACAACTGCGCGGCCAGCGAAGGTGTCAGATACTCCTCGACCGCCACCACGTCGACGCCCGGGTTCAGGCGCATCAGCGTCTCGGCAGCCGAACGCGCCTTGTTCGCGCCGATGTCGCGGTGCAGCACCTGGCGCTGGAGGTTCATTTCCTCGACGACGTCACCATCCACGACGGTGATGTGCCCGACGCCAGCGGCGGCGAGGTACGGCAGCGTTGCCGAGCCGAGACCGCCGGCGCCCACGACCACGACGCGGCTAGCCAGAAGGCGTTCCTGGCCGCGCTCCCCCAGGCCGGGGACGTCGATGTTACGGCGGTAGCGCCGTCGCTGTGCCTCGGTCAGGGGCACTGCGACCACTCCTCGCTTCCGTCGGTGAAGCGCTGGAGTTTCCAGATGGGCAGCGTTTCTTTGATGCGGTCGACGAGGTCCGACGCGCACGCGAACGCCTGCTTCCGATGTGACGCCCCTACCACCACGACGAGCGCGGCGTCGCCGATCGCGAGGTCGCCCACCCGGTGGTGTGCTGCAACGGCGTGCACACCGTCGCGATCCTGAAACTCAGCAACGGTGAGGCGCATCACTGCATCGGCCGACGGGTGCCCTACATAGCGGATGCCTGCAACCGCGCGCCCATCGTCGTGATTGCGCACCACGCCGCGGAATGTCACCACTGCGCCGGCGGCATCGTCGCCGGCAAATGCTTCGAGTTGCGCGTCGTCGATGGTGACCTCGACGACGGCCGCGTCCATGCGTGCGACCATGGGATTAACCGCCAGCGAAGGGTGGGAGGACGTCGAGGGTGGTGACCCCGTCGAGCGAACCACTCGCGATGGGCTCCCCGTCGGCGAGGAAGGTGCACACTTGCAGCACCCGGGCGAGGCGTTCGTCGCCCTCGCCGAGTTGTTCCCGCAGCGCTTCGAGGGTGAGCCCCTCGGCGTCGATATCGCGGCTGTCACCGCCGGCAGCTTCTGCGGCTCCGGCGAAGAACCTGACCTGCATTCATCCTCCGATTGCACTCATGCCACGCTGTGGCTGCTCGAACTCGTCCGTGTCAATGCCGTGGGCCTGCGGTTTGCGACGGTGTGCGCCCGCCCAGGCCTCCGCCAGCGTAGCGTCGTCGGCTCCCCCGCGAAGAAGTCCGCGCAGGTCCGTCTCGGTGCGAGAGAACAGGCAGGTACGGATTTGGCCGTCGCTGGTGATCCTAGTGCGGTCGCAGCTGGCGCAGAACGGGTGCGAGACCGATGCGATCACGCCGATGTGTCCGCCGGGCTGGGTGTCGTCGGGCGCGACGCTCCACAGCTCTGCTGGGGCTGCTCCGCGTGGCTCGGTGGCGGGCGAGAGTTGGAAGCGTGCGCCGAGCGCGTCGAGGAGTTCCTGCGCGGTCACCATGTCGTGACGGTGCCACTCCCCCTTCGGCCCGAGCGGCATCTGCTCGATGAAACGCAGCTCATAGCCGCCCTTGAGTGCGAATTCAGCCAGGGGCACCACGTCGACTTCGTTGATGCCGCGCATGATGACGGCGTTGACCTTCACCGGTCGCAGCCCGGCCGCATGGGAGGCCTCGATGGCTTCGAGCACGTCGGGGAGGCGGTTGCGACGGGACATTTGCGCGTAGCGGGCCTCATCGAGGGAGTCGATGGAGATGTTCACGCGGTCGAGGCCGGCGTCGCGGAGCTCCTCCACCTTGGGCGCGAGGCCGATGCCGTTCGTAGTCAACGCAGTTTCCGGCGCGGTGCCGTCGGGTAGCCGAAACTGCTTCACGTGGGTGAGGATGCTGGCGAGGCCTGGCCGGATGAGGGGTTCACCGCCGGTGAAGCGCACCTTCGTGATGCCAAGCTGCTCCACCCCCACACGGATGAGACGCACGACTTCGTCGTCGGTGAGGGTTTCGTCGCGTGGGATCCATTGCATACCCTCCGCCGGCATGCAGTACACGCAACGGAGGTTGCAACGGTCGGTCAAGGACACCCGTAGATCGCGGGCGACGCGCGTGTGTGCATCCCTGAGCTCAAGCATGGGGCGCAAGTCTAGTCGGGTCTTGTAATCTGCTCGACTGGCATTGCCCGTTACCCGTGGTCTCCGCCGTCGAGCTGATCGACGAGGTGCTGGAGCGCGGGCACGATGTGCTCGACGACATCGCGTGCACCACCCACCGACCCGGGCGCGTTGAGCACCACCGCGCGCACGCCGTCGCAGGTAACGATGCCGGCGATGCCGCGCGAGAGCATGGCGTACGGCTGGGGTCCGACGCGACGCAGCGTCTCCGCGATGCCCGGCAGCTCATAGTCGAGCAATGCGCGCGTGGCTTCGACGGTGACGTCACGAGGGCCGACTCCGGTGCCGCCACATGTGACCACCGCGCGAGCGCCGTCGCGCACAACCTGCCGAATGGCGCCCGCGATGGCGTCGCGGTCATCGGGGACGACGATGGGAGCGGGTGCGTCGAACCCGGCGGAGCGGAGTCCGTCAACGATGATGGGGCCTGAGCGGTCGGCATAGATGCCGGTGTGGGCCCGGTCGGAGCAAGTAATCACCATCGCGCAGTACGACATGTACCCACAGTACTGCTCCGCATCTGCGGATGATACCCTGCACGTCATGTCGCAAATACGGGTATCACAGGCTGCTCGCCTGCTGGGAGTGTCAGATGACACCATGCGCCGCTGGGCGGACGCGGGCCGCGTGGTCGCACAGCAAGACGCTGCTGGAAAGCTAGTCATCGACGGCACCTCGCTCGCCGCCTTCGCGCAGGAGCAGGCTGCGGCGAACAATCCCGGAGCGCTGGACACCCGCTCGGGCCACCGCTCCGCGCGCAACCACTTCACAGGCTTGGTGGTGAAAGTGACCTCCGACAAGGTCATGAGCCAGGTCGAGCTGCAGTGCGGGCCATACCGAGTGGTGTCGCTTATTTCCACCGAGGCGGTGGAGGAGCTCGGTCTGGAGCCGGGCGTCATCGCCACCGCGGTCATCAAATCCACCAACGTCACGATCGAGGCATGATGCGCCGCATACTTGCTCTGTCGTCCGCATTTCTACTGTTGGCAGGGTGCGCTTCGACGCCGACTTCGCCTGCGCCCTCCGACTCCCCCGCACCGACCGACGGCGCCGTCGTGTTCGCGGCGGCCTCGCTGCACGCGGCTTTCGAGGACATTGCCGAGGGCTCCAACGTCTCGTTCTCCTTCGACGGGTCGTCCGGCCTGGTCGACCAGATCGCCGGCGGAGCGCCGGCCGACGTATTCGCCTCGGCGGACAAACGCAACATGGACAAGGCCGTCGAGAAGGAGCTCATTGACGGCGAACCGACGATGTTTGCCACCAACACGCTCGTGCTCGTCACGCCGCCCGACAACCCCGCGGGCGTCACGGGCCTCGATGATTCGCTCGACGGCGCGAAGCTCGTCGTGTGCGCGGCCGACGTGCCGTGTGGAGGCGCCACGAACCGGTTGGCGGACGCCGTCGGGGTGAGTCTGACGCCTGTGTCTGAGGAGACGAGTGTCACCAACGTGCTCGGCAAGGTCACCGCAGGCGAGGCCGACGCGGGGCTCGTCTACGCCACCGACGCGACCGGCGCCGGCGACAAGGTGCACACCATCGACGTTCCCGAGGCGAAGAACGATCCCAACACCTACTGGATCGCTGCGGTGCACGGTGGTGACAGCGCCAAAGCGCGCGCGTTCATCGAGCAGGTGACGGGCGACGGGCAGCAGACGCTCAGCGACTACGGGTTCGGCCCGCCCGCGCACTAGTCGTTCATGCATCCGCTTCCTCGATGGCTGTTTGCCCCGTTCACGCTGGGCGTGGCGGTGCTTGCCGTACCCCTGATCGGCTTGCTGGTGAGTGCCAACTGGGCTGCGCTGCCGTCGCTGCTCACCTCGGCGCGAGCACTCGACGCACTCCGGTTGAGCCTCATCACCTGCAGCATCTCGACCGTGATCGTGCTGTTGATCGGGGTGCCGCTGGCGCTCGTGCTGGCGCGCAGTGAGGCGTGGTGGGGCACCGTCGTGCGCACGCTGGTGACGGTGCCGATGGTGCTGCCCCCGGTGGTGGCGGGCCTTGCGCTGCTCACGACGTTTGGCCGGCGCGGGCTATTGGGGAGGGCGCTCGAAGTGGCTGGAATTCAGGTGGGCTTCACGACGGTGGCTGTGGTGATGGCGCAGACGTTCGTCGCGTTGCCGTTTCTCGTCACGTCGCTGGAGGGGGCGCTTCGCACCCAGGGCACCAAATACGACGCAGTCTCCGCCAGCTTGGGCGCGTCGCCCACGCGCACGTTGTGGCGTGTGACGTTGCCGCTCATGTGGCCGGCTATCGCGTCGGGAACGGCGTTGTCGTTTGCGCGGGCGCTCGGCGAGTTCGGCGCGACGCTCACGTTCGCCGGGTCGCTGCAGGGTGTGACACGCACGCTGCCCCTCGAGATCTATCTGTTGCGCGAGCAGGACGCGGACACGGCCATCGCGTTGTCCGTCGTGCTCATTGCGCTGGCACTGTTGATCGTGTGCGTGGCCGGGAGGCAGAACACCTGGCGGGTGGGACGTCGGTAAGCTGCATGGCTATGCACGCGCCTTCGCTCAGCTACGACGCCATCATCGTCGCCGGTGGTGCCGGCAGGCGCATGGGTGGGGTGTCGAAGGCTGACCTTGTCGTCGATGGTTCGCGCCTGCTGGATACCGTTGTGAGCGCCGTGCGTGACGCGCGGCAGACGGTGGTCGTCGGTGACGCCTCGGTGCCCGACGGCGTGGTGCTCACGCGCGAAGATCCTCCTGGCACGGGGCCGGCAGCCGGGCTCGGTGCTGGGCTTGCGGCGGTTGAGTGCCCCAGGCCGTGGACGATGGTGCTGTGCGTGGACCTGCCCGACGCGGCGCGCGTGGTCGCCCGGCTGCTGGACGCCGCTCGCGTGGCGGAAGATCACTTTGACGGCGCGGTCATCGTCGCTGAAAACCGTACGCAATGGCTCATGGGTTGCTACCGCACATCAGCGCTGCGGGGTGCCGTCGAGGCGTTCGGCAATCTCGAGCATGCCCCGCTCCGACGAGTCCTCTCCCCCTTGCGCTTGGCTCACACGAGTCCCGGCGACGCGCTACCTATTGACCTGGACTCGCAGGAGGATCTCGCCCGTTGGGCCAAGCTGCGATGACAGCTCCGTGGGCGGCCCAAACGCCTGTGGACGGCGCCCCCACCCGCCCATCGAGTAGCGCCGAAAGCGCGTATCGAGATGCGCCGAAAACTTCAACATCCGTACGCAGACGTGGTTTCGACACGCCCGCTACGCGCACGGCTCAACCACCGGCGGACAGCGCGCACCCGCCCATCGAGTAGCGCCGAAGGCGCGTATCGAGATGCGCTGAAAACTTCAACATCCGTACGCAGACGTGGTTTCGACACGCCCGCTACGCGGACGGCTCAACCACCGGCGGACAGCGCGCACCCGACCATCGAGTAGCGCCGAAGGCGCGTATCGAGATGCAGTGCCGGTTGCTATACGCGAGCTTCGCTCGCTACTCAACCATCAGGGCCGAGCAGCCCGCGAGTCGAAATCATCGACAATATATTCAGTACTCCTATTGCGTGCGGATGTCCTGCATCAGGGTGGGGTATGGGTCCTCCAAGGGGTTGCGATTCGCAGTGATCTCGTCGCGGATCGCTCGAAGTGCTGGGCCCATCACGTAGTGACGTCCACGCGTCTCCCCTCGCGCGATAAGCAGGTGATGCGCTGCGAGTTGTTTCAAGTGCCTCGTTGCACTCGTCGCGTCGAGTCCGACCTGTTGTGCGTACCCCGATCTAGTGATCCGGGCACCCAAGAATGCGTCATAGAGCGCATCGAGCGCAGGATCCGGAAGCTGTCGCGTTGCCTGCAGCTCATCAAGCATCGTCCACACATGCGCAGACTCATCCAACCGCCGACGCACAGTCTGCGCCTGCAAATGATGCGCCCGTAGACAAAACCTTATCCACGAGCGTGCGTCGCGTTCCGGGCACCACTCCCCTTGTCCGACGCTGGCCAATACAGAGTAATAGTCTTCGGTGTTGTGCCCCAGCCATTCCTCAATGCTGAGAAACTCTGGAGAAAGCGTCCGTTCCCGCGCGAGCACCGCTGTCTGCAGCGCGCGAGCCATTCTTCCATTGCCATCTCGAAAAGGGTGGATCATCACGAGATTGAGGTGCGCCATGGCCCCAGCGACTAACGGCTCGGCATCGGTCGCCGCGAGACTGCTCATCAGCTCGTCCACCAGCTGCGGCACGGTGTCGGGATCTGGGCCGCGATAGACGACGCGGTCATCACGAGAATCCCGAACGTAGATATCGGTGTCTCGGAACGATCCTGCCGATGAGCCGACGAGGTCATGCTCGAGCAACATGTAGTGCATGATGCGCAACGTCTGAGAGTCGATGTGAAAACCTGGCGTGGACGCATGGTTGATGATGAACGTCAAGACACGCCGATACCCGGTGATTTCAGCCCAGGTCGCAGCATCAGCCAGCAGCGGCGACTCATCATCGACCGCTGCCACCGCGTCTTGCTGCGTGATGGTGTAGCCCTCGATGGTGTTCGACCCTCGAATGGCGCGAGCCTGCAACGAGCGACGCAAGTTACCCTGCCATCTACGAGGCAGGCGGAGCATCCCGGCGAGACTGTCGCGCATCTCTGCGATGTCGCTGAGCACCTCTTGGTCGCGAGCGGTCAGCTCAGGTGTTGTGAAGATCACACCTCAACAATACATGCAATATTGCATGCATCGAACTGCCGCGACACGTCCACCACCAACAGCCAAGATCGATTACTGGCTGGCAATGCGAGTTACTTCTTGCCGAACAGCCTGCCGAAGAACGATGTGTTCTTGTTTTCCTCCCCGCCCGAGGTGGTACCTGCTTCTTCATGTTCATGTGCAGGAGTGTTTCCGTCGACGTCCAGCGCGGCTTCCTGGTACGCGAAGTACTGCCCTTCGACGTCAAAGATGTCGTCGTCAGCACCGATAGCCCCGACCACGCGCGGAAGCTCCTGAATGATGAGGTCGCCGTCTACCTCGACCGGTTCGTCGGCCCCGTCATTTTCACGGAAGGTAAACGGGGACTCGTCAACCACTGACGCGCCTTCGTCGAGCTCCTCATCGCCTGCGAGCATGTGCCGGACGAGTGCGCCATCAACGAACACACGGTAATCCACGAATCCAGTCGAGGACACCGTGCTTGCCATGTGCCAGGTGCCAGGTAAGGTGATTGAGTCAGTTTCGAAGTGCTCCGCGACCAGCATCTCCGGGTCCAACAGGATAGTCCAATCACGTGGCCGGGCCACCGCAAAGAACTGGTTAGCCGGGTCATAGAACGCGGTCCACAAGTCGCCGTTGATTTGCGTCGGAGCAAGCCCCCAGGCTTGCAATTGCTCGTGCGCCACAGATTCACTTGTGAGGATCAGAGATGTTGTAAGTCCCATGCGAAAGAGAATAACCAAATGGGGTTCAACTGGCGGGGTTTCGATGCGCGCGATTCGCTCGCTATTCAACCGCCTGGTCAGACCGACGCCTTGCCTGCCCCAGGCCATCGAGTAGCGCCGAAAGCGCGTATCGAGATGCAGCGCGCTTTCGACACGCCCGCTACTCGGACGGTCCTCAGCTCTCTTCGCGGTCCGCCGAATCCTCTTGCACATTCCAATGAGGCTGAGCCCGAGTAGACACATATCCAGACCCAACTCCGCTTCGCTGATGCCCCCGACGGATCGCGAACAAGCACTGCGACACTGCGTAGAGATTAGGGATGCCGAGACCATCGGGTTCGGCATCCCTATAACTCGCTTCCCTATGTGGCCGGCAACACGGACCCCATCTACGGTGAAGTGGGATCAGCGCGGGCGGCGATCTTCGGCGGTACCCGCCTGACCGCTCACATCCACCGGGTGGTCGAGGTACCAGTAGGCCACGCTCGCAAGGTCATCATTGCGTTCGAACAGGCCGTTATCCCAGTGACCGATCATCTGCTGCGTAACGCGCAGGTCTTCTGCGAAGTAAATGGGATCAATCAAATGCCAGCGGTACATATCGAAGTGAGGAGGCATTCCCTGCTCATAGTTCGAGAACCTCGAACGATCCTTCACATCCACGCGTGTAAAACCGAACGAGTGGCTCGAGTACGTTTGCGGAATCGGTTCCGGATCCTTCCGCAATGCATCCTGAAACGCCCATGAACCACCCACGTAATCCTCGAGCCCGGTGCTCGTCAGGGTTGGCCATTTGCTATCGCCATCGATGAAAAACTTCAGTTCACCTTCACCCCACCAGTAGCGCTCAAGCGAGGTCAGCGTAAAGAAAGTACCGAGATACGCACCGCTACCCTTGACCGCCTCAAGCACCACATGGTCGTTACCCTTACCTAGATCGCCATTACTCCTACGCCACTGCGCATGGAAGTAGCCGGTCGAAGCATCGAGCGCGTCACCGAGCGTGCAGTCTACCTGATAGAAGAACCCTTCAAGCACATCCGGATGCTGGCTCTCAATCACGATCCGAGCATGCGAACGGAACGGCATCGCGATAAACGAATTGAATCCCGAGTTCGGGGCTACCACGATGGGAAGGGAATCCACACGACTAGAAATGGCGCCACCACAGCAAAAGAAGTCCCCCAGAGGCGCCACGACCGAAGGGGCTTCTTCACCGTCCCAGTACATCTTCACCAGGAGGTTTCGATAGACAAAAGGATTTGCCTTTGTCACCGCGTTGCAAGTAATCCAGATATGTCGCACTACGCCGGGACCATCAACGTCAACGAGCACGAGCTCTTCTCCCGGACTCAGATCTACACAAGGTGAACCCTTACGAGCAACCCCCAGCCGCGATGCTGCCTGTGCCGCCTTACCTTTCTCGCCTCGCCGATTCTCGGCATTAAAGGTTCGAGTCACAACACCAGCGGGAATATTGATGGGATCAAGAATATTAAGCACAATTACTCCTTTATTTCACAGCACCGGCAGTCACGCCATTGCTCAAGTTTTTCTGGAAAATGAGAAAGAAAATGATAGTGGGCAACAAGGACAAGAACGAACCAGCGTTGACGACGGTCATATCCACCGTGTGCTGGCCACGCAACGTCGCAAGCGCAATGGGGATCGTCTGCGAATCTTGACTATTAAGAAGCACAACCGGGATATAAAACTCGTTCCAAGTCCAGATAAAGAAGAACACCATCAGGACGGCCAATGTTGGGCGAATGACAGGGACAACTACTGTCCAGAGAATTCTCCAACGGCTCGCACCATCTACCTGTGCGGCTTCGAGAATTTCCCGCGGGAACGTCCCGAGCACACCAGAGAGCAAATATGTACCAAAGGCGCCCTGCAGCACGATAAATATAATAGTCACTGACCAAATCGTGTTAAGCGTACCTGTGGCTTGCGCAACATAGAACAACGGATAAATCAGTGCCTCTTGCGGAATCATGGTACCGAGCAATAGAACTGCAAGTACCGTGGTGCGCATCTTGATTCTGCCGATACCGATCGCATATGCCGCTAGAACAGATATCAGCACACCAACAATGGCAACAACAACCGAGATCACGATCGAATTCATCAGAGCTCGTGGGAAGTCGACGATCTCGAGATAGCTTTGAAGCGGCCCAAAATCAATCTTCTTGGGAAGTGCTAATGGACCTCGAGTGGAGTAATCTGCCGGGCTTTTAAACGCATTGAGCACAACCAACAGGAATGGCGACAAGATGAGCAGCGCACCGATGCACGTCACGACGAAAACCAGAAGCGATCCTGGCTTCATGCGCTCCCAGAACGACCCCGCCCTGGGCCGATCGGTATTCACGCCACTCAGCGGGTCTTTGCTCACTGAATCAAGCATCTTCGCTTCTCCTTTGAACCCAGAGCATGACCAGGGCCACAACCAGAATCACGGCCGCCATCACCGTTGCGATGGTCGCGCCATACCCCACGCGGGAGAGCTCGAAAAAATTTCGATAGGCGTAGTAACTCGGCACCACTGTGGACCCCTCAGGGCCGCCGCCAGTTAAGATGAGGATCGGCGCGAACACTTTTAACGCAGCGACTGTCGCAGTCAGGGTAACGATGAATATTTCAGGCCGAATCTCTGGGATAGTAATCCTACGCAATTGCTGGAACCATGAGGCCCCGTCGAGATCTGCCGCCTCATAGAGGGAAGGGTCGACGCGCCCGAGCGCGGCCATAAAGATCACCAAAGGATACCCGAGCTGCAGCCAGATGAGCATGAGCATCACAGTGATAATCGCAACCTTAGGGTCGCCCAGCCAATCAGGCGGGTTTGATATGCCGACACCGCGAAGTACGGCATTTACTGCGCCTGCGTCCGTGTTCATCACCCAGCTCCAAATGAAGCCTGCAACGGCAATGGGCAGGATCTGGGGTAAGTAGTAGCATCCACGCAAGAAACTCGCAATTCGAGCCCCGTAGCGCGGAGCAATCAGGTTAAAAAGAATCGCAGCGATAAGTAGGCCAAGAATTGTAGGCACGACAACTATGGCAACGATCATCAAAAGAGAGTTCTTGAACGACATCCAAAATGCGTCGTCTCGAAACAGGTTGCTGTAATTTTCGAGCCCTACCCAGCTCATCTCTGCGGCCCCACCGCGCCAATCGAAAAGACTGATGAACAGGTTTCCAAACAGGGGGATCAAAACGATAGCAGAGAAACTGATGATCATCGGCAGCAAGTATGGCCAGTACCGTTCTTTGCGTTCACTATGTTGACGGCCCTGTGTCTTGAGCTGACGTGAGCCGCCTGCACTCACTGCAGTCATAGCGTTCACTTCCCGGCGCCTGAGTCATAGAAGTCCTGAAGGGCCTTGATGAAATCATCTGCCGTTTCGTTCCCGTTCGACATCGCCTGCATGTGCTCCTGGATGAAGTCAAGGAACCCAATCACCGGGTAATCGGGGTAGTACGAGAGCGCGTCGCCGTCCATGAGTTCAACAAAGCCGTCTGTGTACTCACGAGTGCGATCATCGCTGATCGTGGCTGGGTCACCCGCGATTGGCAGTCCGCCAAGCTCACCGATGAGGTTCTGAACCTCTTCCGAGAGCGTGATATCAATCCATTCGTAGGCGAGCTCCTTATTCTTTGCTCGTTCGGGCACACCCCACAGGTGTCCCGACGAGCCCATTACCAAGTTCGCCCCCGGGAATGTGGCGTACCCCCAATTGAAGTCGGCTTCGTTCACCGCACGGTGGAAGACACCGTGGTTCCACACGACCATTGCCGCCTTGCCACTAAGGAAGTTCACTGTCGCTTGCTCAAAGTTCAGACCGGCAATGTCCTTGCCGACGTATCCACGCTCAATCCATGACTGGAATCGCTGGGTACCCTCGAGCCAAGGACCTGTTGAGAAGTCGACAGGGTTCCTCACGAACATAAAGTCGTCGATTTCATCGCGCGTTGCAGCCGCCGACACTAGGGAGTACCACACCCACATTTGGTTGAAGCCCTGGCTCGTCGCCGCCGAGCTGGCAATCGGGGTGACGCCGGCTGCGACGAGCTTATCCATACCAGCTTCGAGCGCATCGAGGTCGCTGAAATCGGGATCTACGCCATGTTCCTTGAGGAGATCTTCGTTATAAAACAACGTGACGTACTCACCGATGTTAGGAATGCCGTACCAGTCACCAGAGCCTGCCATCCCGTCTTCATACATTGCGAATGAGCGCATAGACGCCCCGACTTTGTCGCCCCAACCTCGCTTATCAACCTCGTCTGTGAGATTAGTAAGCAAGCCCTGCATGGCGAGCTGACCACCATCAGCGTTGCCCTTGTTAAACTCGATAACATCAGGAACATCGTTTCCAGACAGCGTGATCTTGGCATTTTGCCGCACTGCATCAAAGCTGGTCTGTTCAAAGCTCACCTTGACGTCCGGGTGCTTCTCTTTAAAGATTTCGAGAGCCTTCTTCCACCCGCGTCCCTGCGCGGTGGTAGGGTCCTCGTATTGGAGAATCTTCAGCGAAGTACCATCTCCGTCGCCTGAGGACCCACATGAGGTGAGGGTCGTGGCGAACAAAGGTGCTGCAGCTGCGATTCCGAAGGCACCCAAAGTTTGGCGTCGCGTGATTTTCATTTTTGCTACCTTTCAGTAAGTGCGGGTCATTCCGCAATGTTGGAAACGGACTCTCGTGATATGAGAGGGCAAGGGACTTTTATCCGGGTAGGCTCCGACTGCCCGTTATCGATTCGTTGAATGAGTTGACGGACCGCCTCCGCACTCATATGCGGATGAGGTAATTCGACAGTGGTGAGCCGAGGCTCAAAGAATTCGGATGTATATTGCACGTTGTCGAAGCCCACGATGCTAAGATCTTTCGGAATCGAGAGGCCCAAACCTTGCGCTCCACGGATCACCCCGAACGCTGTCCGGTCAGAGAAGCAGAAAAGTGCGGTTGGTCGTTCTTGTGTGCTTCCCCCAAGGATATCGCTGGCGATCTGTTCCCCAGCAGATGGCGAGGGATCTTTCGCATTGATGACAAACGCTGCATCGTCCTCACCAAAATGTTCCTTCATGGCTTTTCGATAGCCTTCCTCACGTAGATGTCGAGCAATGTACTTTTCCTCATCGATGCCGATGTAACCGATACGTGAGTGACCAGCGGCTATAAGGTGTTTCGTCGCGTCGTAGGCTCCTTGCACTTCATCGGCAATCACCTCTGTAACGCTTGGAGCGTTTCCTGAACTCACACAGTCAAGAAAGACAAATGGAACTCCTTGTGGCACCTCCGGAACTTGGCGCTCGCGAAAGTAATCCGCGGCAAAAATAATTCCGTCAACATCGCGCTGAAGGGCTGTACGTATTGCTTCCTGCTCTGCGTTTGGGCCATCCATGACAGGGATCGTCATGAGGATGTACCCGGCATCTGTCGCCGTCGTCTGCGCACCGAGCAGCAGACCTGGCAGGAATAGATCATCAGCACTCGTGTAGCTAATGAGCGCAATCGCATGGCTCTTATTGAGCTTGAGGCCAATCGCGTGGAGATTGGGTGTGTAGCCCATTTCTATCGCCGTGGCACGGATGCGCTCGGCCATTGCCGGGTTCACTCTCCCCTGATCCTTGTGGTTCAAGGCGAGGGAGACTGTAGAGACTGACACACCAAGCTTTGCGGCGATATCTCTCATACGAACCATTGCCACCACTTC
This sequence comes from Actinomycetes bacterium, assembly GCA_023443125.1. Lineage (GTDB taxonomy): Bacteria > Actinomycetota > Actinomycetes > Propionibacteriales > Propionibacteriaceae > Arachnia. The sequence continues at coordinate 1,496 of JAEZVO010000009.1, read as the reverse complement.
CTCCGCACCGTTGCTTCAGGTCAATCGATTTACCGGTGAGGCTAGACGCGTCAAACGGTTGACGCAAGGCAGGCCGATAGTTTTCTTTAGAACTGCTCATCGCTGCTGCACGTGACCACAGCGTCACTATCAATGGAGTTCGCAGTTGGCGCCCTTCCCAATGCACTTAAGGGCACGGTCGTTGGCCCTTCTCAGCCGCCGGCAGCTCAATCATCAGGCCAGCCGCGTTGGCTCAGCCGTGTCAGCAACCCAACCATCTGGCCAAGTTCTTCGGGATGCTCCACAGCAACTACAACACTCGACCCGAAGTGGTTACTTCCCGCGGCACTCTCGAGTGAGTGCTTCAACTACTGCCGAGCTTGGCAGTTACTGCCGTCGCACAGGTCAACAGCACCGCGGGCACGAGGGCCAATTTCGACGCACCCGACAGTCGGACAGTCCCTCAGCTCTCTTCGCGATCCGTCGAATCTTCTCGCGCATACCAGTGCCGCCGCGCTCGGGTAGACATGCGATCTTCCAACCCTGCTTCGTGCAGCGCATTGATCCAAAGGCCACAACGCGACTGCACCATCGCCGCATTCGGATGCGTAGGGTCACGATGCTCCTCATAGAGCGCGACGGTCAGTGGCCCCGTCGTACGTGCCGCCACCTCGCGGAGTGCGTCGAGCGCCGTCTCCTTGGACACCACATTGCGAGGATGCTGCTCGGGGTGGACGGCGAGCACGGCTTCGCCCCATCCCCACGTGCCATCCGGCGCTACGGCATACCGCATGAGCTGGCGTACGCGAGCCTTCACATCGCTCCAGCTGCCAAGGCGGGCGCGGATGGTGCTCGTCGATGGAAGGCCACGCGATTTCCAGTACTGCTCGTACCCCTGATAGGTGTACTTCTCAACGTCGTCGCGGAAGAACTGCAATACTGCCGCCCACAGCACTTCGTCGGGCATAGTGGGACGAGGGCCGCCGCGGTCTTGCACAAGATGGTGTAGCCCAGCACGCCGCAGGGCGTTGTTCCAGCCGCCGAAGCGCATCGTCGGAATCTGCTTACTGGGTAGCCCATGCTCCAAGGCCCACTTAGTGAACGAATCGCCCGTATGAACGCCGCTCTCCGCGGCCCACCGCTGCAACCCGTCGATGAGTTCCTCGTCGGTGACGCCGCCGCTCCAGTCGTTGTAGGCGACCTCGTGCACGGCCCGACGGTGCCCCAACGCCTTGCGGACGGTAGCCTCGTCGGATTCTGCCCACTCGGCGAGCTCCTCGATGGTGAGCTCCGGGTGCGTCAGCGACGCTGCGTAGATGTGCCGCTCCACACGGCGTCGACGTCGATCTTGCTGCTGTTTTGCCTCCTCGCGCAGCTGTCGAATGTTGATGCCCTGACTCCCCGCGATCTGCCGTACTCGCTCACGCGACACACCGTACAGATCGCCCACCGTTTGGAGGGTCAAACCGGCCCGTAGCCCTTCCACCATCAGCCGATCGCGTCGCTCGGTTTTCCAT
>JAEZVO010000046.1 GCA_023443125.1 Actinomycetes bacterium | reverse complement strand
CCCTTGGGGCCGTACTGCCCGCAGGAGGGGCAGGCGGTGTGCTGCAGGTGCGGTTCGCGGCAGGCAGGGTTCACGCAGGTCACGGTGTTGACGGCAGTTGCTTTCCACTGCGCGCGACGGTGACGGGTGTTGCTGCGCGACATCTTCCGCTTCGGAACGGCCATGTCTACTCCTTGAAATCCAATGTCTTAGTCGTTGTCTCCGAACAGCCCGGCGAGCTTCTCCCAACGGGAATCCACCTGTTCGCCGTGTGAGTGATCCGGATCATCGTTCAGGTCGAGCCCACATTCGGGGCACAGACCGAGACAATCCTCGTCGCACAAGGGCGTGAACGGAAGTTCGAGCACCACAGCGCCTCGGAGTGGTTCCTCGATGTCCACCGTCTCATCGACGATGAGCAGCTCGTCCTCCTCGACCTCGCGGCCGGGATAGTAGAACAACTCCTGGAAGTTGAATGACGCATCGTCGTCCAACTCCTTCAGGCAGCGGGAGCATACGCCGTTGAGTACAACGTCGACTGTCCCCGTCGCCAAGACGCCTTCCACCACCGCTTCCATCCTGAGATCCAGGTGGATGTCGGAGCCTTCCGGCACTCCGATCACCTCGGTGCCAAGCTCTGCGGGGGCGGGAAGCACCACATGCAGTTCTTTCATCATTCCCGCGCGGTGGCCGAACTCGTGCACGTCAAAGACGAACGGCGAGCGGCGATCGCTATGGTGATGACCGGACTTCATGATGGTTTCCCAGCTCCTGACCGAGCATGACCTCGTGGTTGACCGACGGCCAACTCTACTCGTCGGCGCTCAAATCTCCAAATACCTTCACGCGACACGTAGGCGCTTGTCACAGTCCTTGCAAGGCATCGTTGAGTTCGGGAGCGATCTCCACTTCGGGCTTCAGCCCCTCAACCGGATGACCCAACGCGCCCAGCACCGCAGCCATCACTTCGAAACGCCCGCGCCCCATCCCGTCGGACATCTTCACCGCGATACCAGTGCCATCAGGCAGCGCCGCGGCGAGAATACCCTCGGCCCCCAGCTTCATGACGAGCCCCTCAATCTGTGTGACGAACACGACGGTGCGGTCCTCCGACCCAGACATGTACGCGGGGTGCTCGTGATAAGCGCGATAGATCCGACGCTCCGCCTCACCCTCGGCGAATGCCCAGGCCCCGAACCCTCGCGCCAAGCCGTCGAGCGTGCAGGCGAACGCGGGGGCGGTGCAGCCGTCGACGACGGGCTCGGCGATGACGCCGCAGTACTCGTCGATGACGACGCGGATGGCTTGTTGCAGCGGATGCGCCGGGTCGCGGTAGCCGTCGGTGGGCCAGCCGGCACGCACGCAGGTGCGCAGCATCGCCGCGTGCTTGCCCGAACAGTTGTGCGCGATCGGCTCCTTGTCGCGCCCGTCACGGATCCACGCAGTCCTGGATGCCTCGTCGAGGGGGAAATCCGCGGTGTTGCCGAGGTCGGCCTCGCTCAGCCCGGCCCCCGCCAAGATGGCGCGGGCACCGTCACGATGGAACTGCTCGCCCCAATGCGACGCGCCAGCCAGCGCCAGCAGTTCACCGTCGAGGTCGAGGCCATTGCGCAGCATCGCGATCACCTGGAACGGTTTCAACGCCGAGCGAGGCAGCGTCGCAGGCGCGGTGTCGCCAAGCGAGAGCCGGACTCCCCCGTCGGAATCCGTCACGACGACGCGGGCGCGGTGGTGGGATTCTGCCACCCATCCGCGATGGGCGATGGCGGCTTGAACGTCTTGCATACCTCCAGACTAGGGCCTTGAGCTACCTGGGCAGCTAGGCTTCCGCCATGCCGCAGTACACGCGTCTGGATGCCGCAGCGGTGCGCAATACCGTCGACCGCCTCCAGCGCCGCATCGAAGCCCGGTTCCCCACCCGGAACCTACCCAAGGTTGCGACGGAAGTCAGCAGCACCATCGACGAGCTCCTCATCCGCCCGAAGTCGCGCTGGCATGGCGTGGTGCAGGTGGTGAGCCGAGTGCTCATCGCAATCCTGATGCTGACACTGGTCGTCGCGTTCGCAATGCTGCTGACGGGCACCGGCGGCACCCCCGACGAACCCCGCGCGTGGGAGTGGGCATCCATCGTCGAATCGATGGTGAACGACGTGATCTTCGCGGCCGTCGCGATCTTCTTCCTGTGGCACGTTCCCAATCGCCTGCAGCGCCACCACTACCTGAAGTCGCTCCACAAGCTTCGCTCGCTGGCACACATCATCGACATGCATCAGCTCTCGAAGGATCCGGAGCGGCTCGCCACTGGCTACCAACGCACCGAGCACAGCCTCGACATCGGCATGGACATGCACGAGCTGTGGGCCTACCTCGACTACTGCTCGGAGCTGCTGTCGCTCGTCGGCAAAGCGGCGGCGCTCTTCGCCGAACACAGCGACGATGACACCGTGCTCGCCACGGTGGAGGGCATCGAGGAACTCACGACGGGCATGAGCCGCAAAATCTGGCAGAAAATCTCGCTGCTGCGGGCGGCAAACGCCAGCTGATCGAGCCGTCTTGTACGAGGCACGGGCGGTGAAACTTCATAATCCGTACGCAGATTGATTCGACCTGCCGAAATCGGGGGGTTAGGTGAGTCTGCGTACGGATTATGAAGTTTTTTGGGGCATCAGCCCAGCGCCGCCTGCTTTTCCCGGATCGCGGCGGCGACGTTCGTCGGGACGTAGCTCGACACGTCACCGCCGAGCCGGAACACCTCACGCAGGATGGTGGACGAGAGCGTGACGTACTCCTTCGACGCAGGCAGCAACACCGTCTCGATGCCGGTCAGCGAATGGTTCATGTGCGCTTGCTGCAGCTCGAAGTCGAAGTCAGCGCCGAATCGGAGCCCCTTCACAATTGCGACGGCGTCGTGCTGCCGCGCGAAATCCACCAGCAGTCCGCTCAGGGGCTCGACGCGCACACCATCGAGATGCTGCAGCGCGCCCCGCACGAGCTCGATGCGCTCCTCGTAGTTGAACACGTAGGTCTTCGACGAGTTGCGCCCCACAGCCACAACGACTTCCCCGAAGAGCCGTTGGGCGCGTTCGGCCACGTCAACGTGCCCCAGGGTGATCGGGTCGAACGAGCCCGCGTACACCACTTTCGCCATCATCTACCTCCACCGGGGCGTTAGTCGGTTGCCCCAAACCATAGTGTCGTCTCACCGTACCGGCGCTCCCACTGATCGGTGAAGATATCGGGCCAATCTGGTGCTCCGCTCGCGGTGGCTCGCTCCACGACGACGAGCGCGCGCGGTAGGAGGAGCCCGTCGGCGGCGAGCCCGTCGAGGAGTTCGCTGAGTGCGGCGTCGGCGAACTGGTACGGCGGGTCAGCGAAGACGAGGTCGTAGCCTGGCGGCAGCGTCGCGAGCGCCCCGGGCAGCCGGCCCTCGACCACCTTCGCGCGCAACCCAAGATCGCTCGCGTTGGCGCCAATCAACCGCGCGGTGGGGCCGTCGGATTCTACGACGGTGACCCGCTCCGCTCCCCTGCTGGCGGCCTCGAGCCCGATGGCCCCCGACCCGCCGAAGAGGTCGAGCACTGCAAGCCCTGCGAGGTGCTCGTCGGCGGGCTCATCGGCGGTGCCAAACCAGCTTGCCAGCGCGGAGAAGAGCGCTTCGCGAACGCGGTCGGTGGTGGGGCGGGTGCGATCACCCTTGGGTGTGGCGAGCCGGCGCCCCTTGGCGCTGCCCGCGATGATTCTGCTCATCCCTTCTCCAACCACTCGCCCGCAGCCACCTGCGTGGCCTGTTCCAGCAGGTCTGCCAGCAGCGGGTCGTCGGCGGCGCGGGGATCGTCGACCACCCGCTCCGCCAGCGCCTTCGCCTGCTGGACGAGTTCGACGTCGGCGATCCGCAAGATCTTCAGCGACGAGCCGCCCGATTGGCCCACGCCCAGCACGTCTCCCTCGCGCCGCAGCTCGAGATCGACCTCCGCGAGATGGAACCCGTCGCGCGATTTCTCGACGGCCTCGAGGCGCGTGCGGGCCTGCTCGTCCTCGTCACGCAGTGGCGCCATGAGGAGGCACAGCCCCTTGTGAAAGCCTCGCCCGATGCGCCCGCGGAGCTGGTGCAGCTGTGAAATGCCGAAGCGGTCGGCGTCGAGGACCACCATCACCGACGCGTTCGGCACGTCGACGCCGACTTCCACGACGGTGGTCGCCACGATCACATCCACCTCACCCGCCGAGAAGGCACGCATGGTCTCGTCGCGCTCCTTAGTGGGCTGCTGGCCGTGCACCCTACCGATGCGCAAACCTTCGAGCGGCCCGGACTCGAGCTTCGCGGCGAGCTCCGTCACCGACGCGAGCGTGCGCTCATCGTCGCCCTTGGAGGACGTCCGTTCTGGAGTGATCGCGGGGCACACGATGAAAGCCTGCCGCCCGGCGGCGACCTCTTCCCGGATGCGCTCCCACGCGCGATCCACCCAGTTGGGGTGCCGCAGCGTGTTCACGAACACGGTCTGCACTTCCTCACGGCCACGCGGGAGCTGTCGAAGTTCGGAGACGGCGAGGTCGCCGAAGATCGTCATGGCGATGGAGCGCGGAATCGGGGTGGCGGTCATGACGAGCGTGTGCGGTTTCTGGGCGGCCTTCTTGCTCAGGGCCGCGCGCTGTTCGACGCCGAAGCGGTGCTGCTCGTCGATGACGACGAGCCCGAGGTCGAAGAACGCCACCGGGTCAGAGAACAACGCGTGCGTGCCGACGACGATGCCCGCCTCGCCGGTGACGATGCGATTCAGCGCCTCGCGCTTCTTTGCCGTCGACATGGAGCCTGTGAGCAGCGTCACATGCGTGCCGCGCGGCTGCGCCAGGGTGCGCCCTTCGCCGAGCTCTCCGAGCATGGCCTTGATGGAACCGAAATGCTGTTTGGCAAGCACCTCGGTGGGTGCGACGAGCACGGCCTGGCCGCCGTCGTCGACCACCGCACACATAGCCCTGAGCGCGACGAGGGTCTTGCCGGAGCCCACCTCGCCCTGCAGTAGTCGGTGCATGGGAGCGGGGCGCGCCAGCTCGTCGAAGATGGTCTCCCCCACGCTGCGTTGGTCGTCGGTGAGCGCGAAGGGCAGGCGTTCGTCGAGTGTGTCGAGGAGGCCACCGACGGTGCGTGTGCGAGGCGTGGCTGTCTCGGACGCCATGGTTGCGCGACGGTGGGCCATCGCCAGCTGAATACCGAAGGCTTCGTCGAAACGCAGCCGATCGATGCCTCGCTCCGCCTCGGCCATGTCGACCGGCTCGTGCACGCTGCGCAGCGCCTCCACGAAGGACGGCTGGCCGGCTTCCTCGAGCACCCACTGCGGCAATGTTTCGCCGTCGATGGTGGGCAGCAGCATCTGGATGGTCTCGGCCACCATCCAGGTTTGGAACGTCGACGTGGCCGGGTAGATGCCCACCATCGTCGCGCGCTGCGCCATGCGCCCCATGGCTTGGCGGTTGTCTTCCTCGGCTTGTTGTTTCGCGGAGCGCTTGCGGTCTTTGCCGCCGGTGATGCGCGCGCCGTCGAGCATGACGAAGTCGGGGTGACTCAGCTGGAGCTGGTCTCGGAAGACGCCTACCTTGCCGGCGAACAGCCCTCGGTCGCCCGGGTGCAGGAGGTTCTTCCAGTAGTCAGCGAGAAATTGCGCCTTGGCTCCGGGCACGAACAGCGTGACGTCCAGCCGGCGCCCCGCCTCGTCGGCGATGGTGGCGACGACGCGCGTCTTGCGCCCGTACACGACGGAAGAATGCACCACTTTGGCGATGACGGCAACGTCCTCGCCCTCGCGAAGGCTCTCAAACGACGACATCTGCGTGCCCGGAATGTAGCGACGGGGCACGTGGCGCAGCAGGTCGTCGAGGGTGTGCAGCCCGATGGCGGCCAGCTTCTTCGCGGTGGCGGCGCCGACGACGTCGGGCAGGCTCCGCGCGAGTTCGCGGTAGATCGGGGTGCGGAACATAGGTGAAAGCCTAGCGAGATGCAAAACGAGGCGGCCTCATGAGACCGCCTCGTTCGTTACGCGTAGTGCAGCGTCACTTTGCCAGGATCTTGCCCGACTTGATGCACGCTGTGCAGGCGTTGATCTTCTTGGCACGCCCGCTGACGGACGCGCTCACCGGCTGGATGTTGGGGTTCCAGCGGCGCTTGGTCTTCTTCTTGGACCAAGGGACGTTGTGGCCAAAGCCGGGACCCTTGGCGCAGATGTCACACACGGCAGCCATCAGAATCTCCTTGATAGAACGGGGCGTTGCGCTCAGGCAACCGCACAAGACTAACCCGAATTCACCTATCCGCACAAATCCGACCGTTATCCTCCACACGCGGCCGAGATACGCAGTATGGCCAGGCGTGGAGGAAAACGGTCATCACGGCTAGCGCTTGCGGCGTCGACGCTGGGGGCGGTCCCCACCATCTGCTGGGGCCTGGGAGTCCGTGGGTTCCTCGAACTTGAGATATCCCTGGCCGTGGCAGTGCTCGCACTCCTCGGTGAACGCTTCGGCTAGGCCGGTGCCGATGCGCTTGCGCGTCATCTGCACGAGGCCGAGGCTCGTGACCTCTGCCACCTGGTGGCGGGTACGGTCGCGGCCAAGGCATTCGACAAGGCGGCGCAGCAACAGCTCCCGGTTGCTAGGGAGCACCATGTCGATGAAGTCGACGACGATGATGCCGCCCAGGTCACGCAGGCGCAGCTGGCGGACGATCTCCTCCGCAGCCTCGAGGTTATTCGACGTCACCGTGGCCTCGAGGTTGCCGCCCGATCCGGTGAAGCGGCCGGTGTTGACGTCGATCACGGTCATGGCCTCGGTGCGGTCGATCACGAGCGATCCGCCCGACGGGAGGAACACTTTGCGGTCGAGCGCCTTGGCGATCTGCTCGTCGATGCGGTGCACCGCGAAGACGTCCTTACCGTCCTCGCCCGGCTCGTAGTGCTGCACGCGATCCAGCAAGTTCGGCGCGACGTGCCCGACGTAGGCCGAGATGGCGTCGAAGGCGTCCTCGGGGCCGCCGTCGCCCTGCACCTGAATCTGCTCGAAATCCTCGGTGAAGAGGTCGCGGATGATGCGCAGCGTCAGATCGGGCTCGGTGTAGAGCGCGTGGGGTGCTCCCCCTTGCTTCGCGCGCTTCTCGATGACCTCCCACTGGGCCTTCAGCCGGCTGATGTCGCGCACCAGATCTTCTTCGCCGACGCCCTCCGCCGCGGTGCGGACGATCACCGACTCTTCGTCGGAGATGTGGTTGCCAAGCACGCTGCGCAGGCGTGAACGCTCGGTGTCGGGCAGCTTGCGGGAGATGCCGGAGAGGTGACCGCCCGGCGAGTAGACGATGTAGCGGCCAGGCAGCGAGATGTGATGCGTGAGTCTGGCGCCCTTCTGCCCCACTGGGTCTTTCGTGACCTGCACGACGATGGTCTGCCCGGACTTGAGTACGTTCTCGACCTTGCGGTCTTCACCCGTCACGCCGAAGGAATCCCAATCGACCTCGCCCGCGTACAGCACGGCATTACGTCCGCGGCCAATGTCGATGAAGGCGGCCTCCATGCTCGGCAGCACGTTCTGGATCTTGCCGAGGTAGATGTTGCCGATGAGCGACGACGCCGACGGGCGGTCGACGTAGTGCTCCACCAGAATGTCGTCTTCGAGCACGGCGAGCTGCGTGTACTCTTCGCCCTGTCGCACCACGAGCTTGCGGTTGACGGATTCGCGGCGCGCGAGGAATTCGGCTTCGCTCAGGATGGGAGCGCGACGTCGGCCCGCCGCACGCGATTCCTTGCGACGCTGCCGCTTGGCCTCCATGCGCGTGGAGCCTTCGATGCCAGTGACCTCGTCGTCGCTCGAGTCGGAGCTGCCGCCCCCACCTCGGCGACGCCGGCGACGGCGACGGCGCGAGGTGCCGTTCTCACCATTGTCGCCGTTGTCTTCGTCGTCCTTACTTTTCTCGTCGTTCTTGTCGGCGTCGGATCCATCGTCCGACTGGTCGTTCGACTTCTCGGCGTTGTCGTCGGAGTCGTCGTCGCTGTTGTCGTCGGAATCGTCATCGTTGTCGTCATTGTCGCGGTTGTTGTTACCGCGACGACGGCGCCGGCCACCGCGTCGACGACGACGTCGCGACGGCTTGTCCTCCGCCTGGTTGTCGTCGCTCGAGTCGTTGTCTTGCGACTCGGACTCGTCGTTCTCGTCGCTGGAATCGGACTCCTGCGCCTCATCGTCAGACTGGTCGTCCTCGTCATCGTCACCGCCGGCGATCGCCCCAGCAAGCTCGGCGAGCTGCTTCTCGCGATCCTCGCTGCTCATGAACGGGTTGGCGACCACCTCGCGACGGGCCTGCGCCAGCTTCTCCGCTTCGGCCAGCTTGGCGGACACGTCGTCTTCTTCGCCGCTGTCTTCTGCGGACTCGTCCTGGGCGGCCTCGGTGGACGGCGTCGGCGCGTCCTCCGCCGGGGCTTCGCTCTTGGGCGAGCGACGACGACGGCCCCGAGTGGGCTTCTCCCCCGCCGGAGCCTCCTCCACCCGAGCTTCTGCCGACGATGCATCCGCCGCCGGTGCCTCTACCACGCTGTCTTCTTGGGGCGCCACCTTCTTGCGCCTCGACGTCGACTTGGGCTTCTGCTCCGACTCACCCGAATTCTCGCTCGATTCCGCGGGAGCTTCCTCCTGGCGTTTCGTCGAGCGGCGACGGCGCGTCGGCTTCTGCTCCTCAGCCTTGGGTTCCTCGACGGGTGCAGGTTCAGCAGCTGGCTCTTCAGCCTGCTTCGGCGCGTCGCCGGTGACGACGACGGCCTCGTCTGCAGCGGCTGGTGCCGCCTTGCGGGTGGCGCGGCGCCTGGCAGGACGCTTAGGCGCCTCCTCCGCGGGCTCCGCGGCGGGCTGCGCCGCCTCGGCGTCGACCTGCGCGGCGCTCGTCTGCGCTTCTGCAGCGCTCACTTCTACCTTCACCGGGGCGCCAGCTGGGCGCGATGCGGCGCGTCGGCGACGCGTACGCGCGGATTCAGATGGCTCGTTAGATTCGGGTACGACCTGGTCGGTCATGGAGAAACTCCTTACGCGCATGATGCGCGGACGGGCACAACCGTGTTGTGCCAAAAACCTATGGCCCCCAGGCGCTACGAGGCAGTCGCGTGCAAACCTATGTCGCGGTGCAGCCCAGTGCTTCCCGGTGGCGCCGGCGGCGCCTTGACCTGCAGCTATCTTCGCACACGAAGCCAAATTCTTGCCACATCGACGCGGCAACGTCCGCCCTTTTGCGCGAGTATTTAGGGGCGCAGCGGGTCGCCGATCTCACCGTCTGCGAGCGGGCCCTGGCAGATGCGTCGCAGCAATGGCTGCCCCACGAGAGCGGGCTCCAGCGAACGCAGCGCGGTGACCACGTCGTCGGGGCGAACCAGCGGCACGGTGTGCCGCAAGCGCATCGTGAGCAGCTGAGCATCGGTGGTGCAGCGCAGCACCGCGGCCCGAGCATCGAACGTGCGCAGACCGTTCTTCGTCATACGCTCCACCTCGTGGCTGTCTTCGGCGAGGAACCGCGCGACGGCACCATCCAGCGTGGCGGGGTCAACGTCGGGCAGCGACACCTCCCAGTCAGATGCCTGCAGCAGGTCGCCGAGCGACTCGGACACCGCGTCGGCGGCGTCGAGGACGACAAAGCCGTTCGGCAGCGACGAGTTCAGGGCCTCCTGCACCTTCTCCGGCGAGCAGCGCTGGGCGAGCCCGAGTTCTACGTACTCCGCCTCGGATGCGGCGGAGGTGGGCGCCGCGTTGGCGTATGAGATGCGCGGGTGCGGGTTGAAGCCCGATGAGTAGGCCATCGGCACATCGGCCCGGCGCAGCGCGCGCTCGAGGGCACGGCCGAAATCCCGATGCGACGTGAACCTCGCCGCCCCGCGTTTGGCGTAGCGGATACGAAGTTTCTGCACCGGGGGTGGATTCTGCGGGGGTTGTTTGCGTTGTGCCACGTTGGTGGAGCTTACCGGCTGCTCGCCGTGGACCAGGATTCTGACCCGCGACCCACCTACCCTGTCGACATGCCCATCCAGCCGCAGGGATCCCCACTCCCCCGACGACACCGCCGCGTGCCAAGCTCAGCGCGCGGCAGCGTCGGTGGTATGTCCTGTCCGCGTGGATGATCCTGCTGCTGCCGGTGCCGAGTTTCGTCGCCACCAGCATGGGGGCAAACGGGACGCTGAGCGCCGTGAGTGCATGGTTCACGTTGGTCCCCGCGTCAGGGGCGGGCGCGCTGATGCTGTGGTCAGCCGGGCGATCCGCGGCAGACTGGTGGAAGCCCCGCGCGTTCGGGCCGCGCACCGCCAACCTCGTCTTCATGACCTACGCCAGCTGGCTCGCGGCCATGTTCGCCTCCTCGGCCGCGCCGCAGTTCGGGGCGCCTGCGGTGCTGGTCGCCGCAGGCCTATGGCTGATCGCCTGTGTGTCTGCGGTCGTCGAGCGCCCCTCCGAGCCCGGCGCGCCGGTGACCAACTGGGTGCGTTGGCTGGCACTGGCGTTGGCCATCGGCTTGGTCATGTGGTGCGCGCAGTGGAACAGCCCGCAGCCGCCCGCGGTCATCGACCGCACCGAGAAGCAGGTCGTCGCGCTGGACTTCGCGGAGGACGTCCGGGTCAAACATGCCGAGGGCGACATGTGGGTTTCGCCGCGCCTGCACGTCTACGTCCTCGGCAACGACGACAACACTGCCGAGGAAGTGCAGGAGTTCCTCCGCACCACCCGCGACATCATCCGCTCCGAGGCGAGCCCCGGCGACGCCGAGATCGAGTACCACCAGCGCCGAGACAAGGGCGGCATCACCGTGAGGGCACACCTCGGGCCCTACTTCGACGGCACCGTCGCCGAGGTACCCCAGCAGTTCGAGTAGCCTCACACGCAGCCCTGCAAGACCCGTCGTCGACTATGTAACTTTGCTCTTGCTCGCGACCATCGATCATTTCCTCCCATGAGCCCGCCGAGCTGCTCGATGCGCTACGCGGACGGGAAGGGGATGCCTGCCGCCCGTTTTCCCCGTTCGGACCACCTCCCCCCGCATCGGCGAGCTAGGCTTCTCCCAACGCCCCAACGGGGGATGTAAGCATCACGTTTGGAGATACCAATGTCGGTTTTTTCTTTCTTCCACTTGCCAAGGTTCCGCGTAGGCTTGGGCGCCGCTGCAATCACGCTATGCATCGGTTTGGCGACATCCTCGGCCATGGCCTCGCCAAGCCCCTCACCTGAGGGCGCAGATGATCGCGCCAACACAGTGCTCGCCAAGGCCAATCCTGGACTGCCAGCGGATGTCCTGTATACCATGCCCGAGTCTGTCTTGGATCTTCCCATCAAAGTGAGCGACGACATCCGACCAGGCACGCCCTTCCTGATCATTGACGACGAAGGGGAACTCATAGTTGCCGAGGGACAGTCTGATCGACAAGAGGCACTGGCTGAAGAAGCTCTTCGAGAAGTCCACTCAGACGGCTTCGAGGCAATGGCTTTCAGGTGTTTCACCCGCGTCGTAGTGCCTGTCGGAGTCAAAGGTCTAGTACGGACGAGCGGCTGCGCCGGGATTATCGGCCGAGACCGCGACACCAAGATCGTCTATTCCGTGAGCAGGGATCCGAACAGTAGTGGCGCAGCGTCTTGGCAGCCGCGCGGCTACAAAATGGTCTGGAAGCAAGATCCAATCAGGCCCCCGTTGAAGCCTACGTATAGTTGGCACTCTGTCGAGTACTGGGCTTCTCCGGGTGGCCTCAGCAACAGTAGGAGCGTCTCCAAGATCGTCGTGAACTGGGGACAAACGGCGGCCATGGCGGCAGTCCGGATGAGTAGCGCGGGTATTATTGGGTGGGCCGGATCATTCACACCGTAGCAATACAGATGCACTCACTCATTTGAGGAAGGCCGGAGAAAACATGGAAAACACACGACGGGTGAGGGCCGCTTGGGCCGTTGGTAGCTTCGGCGTGGCTTTGGTGCTGGGGTTGACTGGGCTCTGGCTCCCTCAAGACCAGATGGTGTTGACTCTTGCGATGCCCTTCGCCGAGGTCATGTCTTCCATCGCCAGTGCGCTTGCTGGAATCCTGTTGGCCAGCTTCGTGATTCCTCCGCTGAACAGGTGGGGTTCTCGAGCGTCGGTAGGCCTCGCCATAACAGGAGGCGCGGTTCTCGGTTGTGTCCTTCTCACCCTTGTTCTGGATCGAGTCATGACAGGGCGGTTCCCGTCGGCAGATCCTCTGCTGAGTTATGTGATGGATGTGTTGGTCTCCACGGCACAAGTGTTTGGTTCCGTCCTGATTGCATTGTGGGTGCTGGGCATGCTCACCAACCGCTCTGAGTCCCAGATGGCAGAAGGCCGTACCAGCATGTGAGAGCCCTGGCGGAAGAAGGGTGATCATGGTCCGCCGCGTCGAGAGCAATGCATGGATTCTCGGTCACGGTGTGTCCTCGCTCCACAGTTCATACGGTCGCGCGAACACTTGAACAGCGTCCATGTGACCTCCGAGCAAGGATCGGGGACCGTGCTGAACAGATGCACAAGCAGCAAACCCTCGAACGCGACAGTGTCGCCGTACCTGCGTTCCCAGATGACAGGTCCTCTTCAGCCAACTGAACCTCTAGGTCTCCTTGCCATTCAGCACTTCTCCAAGGAAACGAACGAACTTTGCGCAGCGGCGGGCATCCCAACTCGGCGGATACAGGTGCAACGACCACCTGTTACGTGGCCCACGTCCCCGATGAGCTGAGTGCGCTGCTGCCACGTATAGCAACCCACGGGCCCGTCGCTTCTGCCTGCATGCTTCGCGTCCTCGAAACTCACCGGGCGTGATTGACGCGTCCTCCAACCTTGGAAGGGAATCGACGTCGAGTCGTGCATGCCCAACCGCGTCAGCTCAGGTCGCGGGCGACCACCGTGAGCGGGATGAGCGCCTGGCCCGTGGGGCCGATCTGGATGTCGGTGCCCATCTGCGGGCACACTCCGCAGTCGTAGCAGGGCGTCCAGCGGCAGTCCTCGACGGGCTGCTCGTCGAGCGCCTCCTGCCAGTCTTCCCACAACCAGTCGCGGTCGAGGCCGGAGTCGAGGTGATCCCACGGGAGGATTTCCTCGTACTCACGCTCGCGGGTGGTGAACCAATCAAGGTCGACACCGAACGGCGCGAGCTCTTCGTTGGCGCACTGCACCCACCGTTCGTAGCTGAAGTGCTCGCTCCATCCGTCGAACTGACCGCCCTCGCGCCACACGCGTTCTATGACCTTCCCGACGCGACGATCACCGCGGCTCAGCAGTCCTTCGACGATGCCCGGCTCGCCCTCGTGGTAGCGCAGCCCGATCGATTTGCCGTAGTGGCGGTTCTCACGGATCTTGTCGCGCAGCGCGTAGAGGCGGTGGTTGATCGTCTCTGCGCTCGCTTGCGCGGCCCATTGGAAGGGCGTGTGCGGCTTCGGCACGAATCCGCCGATCGACACCGTGCAGCGGATGTCCTTCGTGCCTGCCACTTTCCGCCCAGTCTCGATCACTCGAGCCGCCATATCAGCGATGGCGAGCACGTCCTCGTCGGTCTCGGTGGGCAGGCCGCACATGAAGTACAGCTTCACTTGCCGCCAACCGTTGCCGAACGCGGTGGCGACGGTGTCGATGAGGTCGTCCTCGGTGACCATCTTGTTAATGACTTTGCGCATCCGCTCCGAGCCGCCCTCGGGCGCGAACGTGAGGCCAGAGCGTCGACCGTTGCGGCTGAGCTCGTTCGCGAGGTCGATGTTGAACGCATCGACGCGGGTGCTCGGTAGCGAGAGCGACACGTTGGTGCCCTCGTAGCGGTCCGCCAGCTGCTTGGTGACGTCGGCGATCTCGGAATGATCGGCCGACGACAGCGACAACAGGCCGATCTCCTCCAGGCCGGTCGCCTCGAGCCCACCGGCCACCATCTCGCCGATGGTCTGAATGTTGCGTTCGCGGACCGGGCGGGTGATCATGCCGGCTTGGCAGAAGCGGCAGCCTCGGGTGCAACCGCGGAAGATCTCCACCGAGTAGCGCTCATGCACCGTCTCTGCGAGCGGAACAATCGGCTTCTTTGGGTACGGCCACGCGTCGAGATCCATGAGCGTGTGCTTGCGCACTTGGAACGGCGCGGCCGGACGGTTTGGGGCGACGCGCATGATGCGGCCGTCGTCCAAGTATTCGACGTCGTAGAAGCGCGGGATGTAGAACGCACCTGTTTCGGCCAGTCGCTCGAGGAGCCCGTCGCGACCTCCGGGGCGCCCCTCCTGCTTCCACTCGCGCACGATGTCGGAGATGTGCAGCGACGCCTCCTCGCCGTCGCCGAGCACCGCCACGTCGATGAAGTCGGCGATGGGTTCCGGGTTGAAGGCAGCATGCCCGCCAGCCACGACGATGGGGTCCCCGTCGCCGCGCTCATCGGCGTGCAGCGGGATGCCAGCCAGGTCGAGCATGCTCAGCAGGTTGGTGTAGCCGAGCTCTGTGGAGAAACTCAGCCCGAACACGTCGAAGTCACCGATGGCGCGATGCGCGTCGAGGGTGAACTGAGGGATGCGCGCTTCCCGCATCCGAGCGGCCATGTCGGGCCATACGGAGTAGGTGCGTTCGGCCAGGATCCAGTCCTGCTCGTTGAGGATCTCGTAGAGGATAGCGACGCCCTGGTTGGGCTGCCCCACTTCGTAGGCGTCGGGGTACGCGAGCGCCCAGCGCACGTCGACGGCGTCCCACTCCTTCACGACGGAGTTGAGCTCACCGCCCACGTATTGGATGGGTTTGGAGACCTGCGCGAGCAACGGCTCGAGCTCGGGGAACAGGGTCTGTCCTGGCATGGTGGCAGTCATAACGCGCCGATTGTAACTGCCGTATGGCGCGAGCCGGGAATCATCCGCGGCTCATCGCTTCAGCGCCCAGGGAACCAGAGCGCGATCTCAGAGGCTGCCGTGGCCTCCGAGTCGGACGCGTGCACGCCGTTTTCGCGCACGCTCGTGCCGAAGCGCTGCCGGATGGTGCCCTCGTCGGCCTTCGACGGGTCGGTGACACCGTTCAATGCACGCACCTTCTGGATGGCGTCATCGCCGGAGAGGATCACCGCCACGAGCGGGCCGGACGTCATGAACTCGCGCAACGGCGGGTAGTAATCGCGCTCCAGGTGCTCGGCGTAGTGCTTGTCGGAGAAGGCGCCGTCGATGGTGCGCAGTTCCATGGCTTCGACGGTGAGCCCCGCGTCCTCGTAAATGGTGAGGATATGGCCGACGTGACCGGCGGCCACCGCGTCGGGTTTGATGATGACGAATGTCTCGTTCACTTGGCTTCCTTCTTTGCTTCGATTCGTTTGCCGAGTACGTATGAGGTTATCCACAGCAGGGCGAAGATTGCACCCATCACGTACATCCACCAGGTGAGGAGCCCCAGCAGCAGGAGGCCTGCCTGCCCAACCCATCCGACGGGGTATCCCCATGATTTCTTGATTCCGCCAGCGGCGGCGACGAGCAGCAGCGTCTCCACCGAGCATGCCGCCAATGCCACGCCCACGTCCGCTCCGGCTACCTGCAACATGCCGGGAAATGAGAGCCACACAATGATGATCTCGAACACGAGCAGAGCCCGCATCGAGGCGTTCATGGGGTTGCTGGGATCAAGCCTCATCGGTGGTGTCCTTCGCCAGCAGCGCGCGGGCTTCTCCCGCCGCGATCACGGAGCCGGCGACGAGGATGCCGGCGTGTTCGGAGAGTGTGTCTGCGAGCATCACTGCGGTGTCGAGTGCCTCGGCCATGGTTGCCGACTGGTGGATGGCGCCGTCGTGGAAGAACTCCCGCGCCTCCTCGACAAGCTCGGCGACCTCGCGTGCCCGTGGCGACGACTGCACCTTGGTGATGACGATGACGTCCATGATCTCCGAGAAGATGCGCAGCACTTCGCGGGAGTCTTTGTCTTGCATCATCGCGACGACACCGATGGTCGGCTGGAAGGTGAACGCTTCGCTGAATCCCTTCGCGGTGGCGAGGGCGGCCTGGGGGTTGTGGGCGGTGTCGATGACGATGGGGGGCGACGTGCGCACGCGCTCGAGCCGTGCCGGCGCTTCCACCTGGCCGAGCCCCTCGACGATGATCTCCGGGTGCAGCGGTTTGCCACCCAGGAATGCCTCCACTGCGGCGACCGCCAGTGCCGCGTTGCGCGCCATGTGCTCGCCGAACAGCGGGAGGAACACGTCGCCGACGGGGCCTCCCTCCGTCGCAATGCGCAGCAGCTGTCCGCCGATGGCGGCCTGGCGGTCGATGAGCCCGAAGTCGGGGCCCTCGGCCCTGACACGGGCGCCGACCTCGACGGCGCGCTCCAGCAGCACGGGTGCCGCCGCCGGATCTTGTCCGGCGAGCACCGCCGTCGCGCCTTCCTTGATGATGCCGGCCTTCTCGCCCGCAACCTCCTGGAGGGTGGAGCCGAGGATGTGCGTGTGATCGAGTCCGACGGGGCAAATGACAGCCACCTGCGGGTCAGCGACGCTGGTAGCGTCCCAGCGGCCTCCCAGCCCGACCTCCATCACGGCCACGTCGACGGGTGCGTCGGCGAATGCGGCATAGGCGAGGCCTGTGATCACCTCGAAGAAGGTCATCGCGACGTCGTCGTG
This sequence comes from Actinomycetes bacterium, assembly GCA_023443125.1. Taxonomy (GTDB): domain Bacteria; phylum Actinomycetota; class Actinomycetes; order Propionibacteriales; family Propionibacteriaceae; genus Arachnia. The sequence goes on along the minus strand of JAEZVO010000046.1, from coordinate 23,021 downwards.
GCGCTGCTCGTCCACCATGCGCACATAGGGCTCGATGTCTTCCCATACCGCGACGAAGTCCTGCTGCGAGATGGGTGCCCCGTCGATGCAGATGCGTTCCCGCACGTCAGTGAGGTGTGGCGACGAGAACCGCCCCGTGCGCAGTCCGCTGGCGCGCAGGAGCGCGTCGATCATGATCGCCGTCGAGCCCTTGCCGTTGGTGCCCGCAACCTGGATGACGGGGACCGCGCGCTGCGGTTCTCCCAGGAGGTCCATGAGCGCGGCGATGCGTTTCAGGCTGGGCGCCACCCGGTGTTCGGGCCAGCGGGCGGTGAGTTGAGCGGTGAGCTCGCGGTACGTCTCGTGCATGATGCCTTGATCGTAGGCCCTGACACCTGGAAGTGCCCACTTTCGAGGCACGCGGCCGCAGGCGGCGATGTCGAAGGGTCGAGCACGAGGCAGGCTCCACTACACTGCAACTCGAGTGATACGGAACAAAACGGCACCGCGAGTCGTTGCGTTTCATTGAACCCTGAATCAGGATTGCTTGGAGAAACACCACGATGGCGAATAACCAAAACCTCAGCCGCCGCGCCATGCTGCGCCAGCAGCAGGAACTCGAACAACAGCGACGGCGCAGAAACCGGGTCATCGGCATCGGCGCCGGCATCGCGGCGTTGGCGCTCATCGTCGTGATTGCGGTGGTGGCCATCCCACCGATCCTGAGCAATCGGGGCGTCGAGGTGACGGAGAATCAGCAGACCCCGCCGAATGCCACGGCGGAGGGCGGCATCATGCAAGACGCCAAGATGCCCACCGACAAGGTGCCTAACGTCATCGTGTACACCGATTTCCTGTGCCCGCACTGCGCCGAGTACCAGGCCACCTATGGCCCTGCGCTGGAAGAGCTGGTTGCTCAGGGCAAGATCACCATCGAGCACCGCACCGCCTACTTCATGGATGGCGAGATGGGTGCAGGCCCGTCATACCGCGCCGCAATCGCTGCCGCCACGGCAGATGCCTTCGGCAAGTACCGGCAGTACGCGGATGTGCTGTTCGAGAACCAGAGCTCGCACTACCCCGAAAAAGACCTGCGCGAGAAGTTCGCGAAAGAGGCAGGCCTCGAGGGCGACGACTTGAAGCAGTTCCAGGAATTGCTGCGGAAGCGAGCGTACAAGGACTTCGCAGAGAAATCGCACAAGGCTTTCATGGAATCCGGCGCCACAGGCACGCCCACGTATGTGGTGAATGGACAGAAGCTCATCTTCGGCAACCCGGAGACCGGCGAGCAACTCATCCAGCCCGACGCCGCGTCGCTGCTGGATGCCATTACCAAGGCGCAGGAAGGCACCGACGCCCCTACTCACCAGCCGCTCGAGAAGGAGTAGCACCAACGTCGCTAGAGAGCCCGCACGCCACTTCGGTTGCGGGCTCTCGTCGTATCCGCGGTTGAGCGAAACTGCGTGACGCGGGGCTTGCCACTAAGATCGCTGGCATGACCGAATTGCAATCCCGCATCCCCGACAAGCCGTCCCTCGAAGGCCTCGAGGAGAAGTGGGGCAAGGTATGGAGCGACGAAGCCACGTACGCGTTCCGTCGCCCGGCCTCCCGCGAAGCCGTGTTCTCCATCGACACCCCGCCGCCCACCGTCTCCGGCTCATTGCACGTCGGTCACGTATTCAGCTACACCCACACCGACGTGGTGGCCCGCTACCAGCGCATGCGCGGCAAGGAAGTGTTCTACCCCATGGGTTGGGACGATAACGGTCTGCCCACCGAGCGCCGCGTGCAGAACTACTACGGCGTGCGCTGCGATCCGTCGCTGCCCTACGACCCCGACTTCCAGCCTCCCGCCAAGCCTGACCCGAAGCGTCAGGTGGCGGTGTCTCGTCGCAACTTCATCGAGCTGTGCGAGGAACTGACGGCCATCGACGAGCAGGTGTTCGAGGCGCTGTGGCGCAGGCTCGGGCTGTCGGTGGACTGGGATCTGCTCTACACGACGATCGGGCGCGACACCCAGGCCATCGCCCAGAAGGCCTTCCTGCGCAATCTGCAGCGTGGCGAGGCGTACATGAACCACGCGCCGACGCTGTGGGATGTGACGTTCCAGACCGCCGTCGCGCAGGCCGAGCTCGAAGCCCGCGACTACCCCGGCGCCTACCACCGCGTCGCCTTCACGAAGGCCGACGGCTCCCCCGTCTTCATCGAAACCACCCGCCCCGAGCTGCTGGTGAGCGTGTGTGCGCTCATCGCGCACCCCGACGACGAGCGTTACCAAGACCTGTTTGGGCAGACCGTGACATCGCCGGTGTTCGGTGTGGAGATTCCTGTCCTCGCCCACCGCGATGCGGAGCCGGACAAGGGTGCCGGCATCGCCATGTGCTGTACGTTTGGTGACCTCACCGACGTCACCTGGTGGCGCGAGCTCAACCTCCCCACGCGCACGGTGATTGGCCGCGACGGGCGGTTCGTGCGCGAGACGCCCGAGTGGGTCACCAACACCGAGCCGTACGAGCAGCTCGCCGGCAAGACGGTGTTCTCCGCCCGCGAGGCCACCGTCGCGATGCTGCGCGAATCCGGCGCGATGACCGAGGAGCCGAAGGCCACCACCCGCAAAGCGAACTTCTTCGAGAAGGGCGACAAGCCGCTCGAGATCGTCGCCACCAGGCAGTGGTACATCTCCAACGGTGGCCGCGACGACGAACTCAAGGCCAAGCTGCGTGCCCGAGGCGAGGAACTGCAGTGGGTGCCCGAGCACATGCGGCACCGCTACGACAACTGGGTGGAGGGCCTGAACGGCGACTGGCTGATCTCACGTCAGCGCTTCTTCGGCGTGCCGTTCCCCGTCTGGTACCCGCTCGACGCCGACGGGGAGCCCGACTACGATCACCCGATTGTTCCCGACGAGGCCGAGCTGCCCGTCGATCCGATGTCGCAGGCGCCCGAGGGCTACGACGAATCCCAGCGCGGTCAGGCGGGCGGCTTCATGGCGGACCCGGACGTGATGGACACGTGGGCGACGTCGTCGCTCACCCCCGAACTCGCCTGCGGTTGGCAGCGCGACGAGGAACTGTTCAACCTCACGTTCCCCATGGACGTGGCCCCGCAGGCCCACGACATCATCCGCACCTGGCTGTTCTCCCGCGTCGTGCGCTCCCACTTCGAGTTCGACTCGCTGCCGTGGAAGCGCGCCACGATCTCAGGATTCGTGGTCGACCCGGATCGCAAGAAGATGTCGAAATCGAAGGGCAACGTGGTGGTGCCCACCGAGATCCTCGACAAGTTCGGCTCCGACGCGGTGCGCTGGCGTGCCGCGATGGCCCGCCCGGGGCTCGACTCTCCGTTCGACGAGTCGCAGATGAAGGTCGGCCGCCGCCTAGCGACGAAGGTGCTGAACGCATCGAAGTTCGCGCTGTCCCGAGCGGAGGGCGAGTTCTCCGTCGACGAGGTCACCAACCCGCTCGATCGCGCGATGCTCGCTTCGCTGCGCGGAGTGGTTGCGCAAGCCACCCAGGCATTCGATGCGTACGACTACACGTCGGCGCTCGAGGCCGCCGAACAGTTCTTCTGGGCGTTCTGCGACGACTACATCGAGCTCGTGAAGGAGCGTGCGTACTCCGACGGCGAGGGCTCGCGTTCCGCGAAGGCTGCGTTGCAGCTTGCTCTCGACGTGCAGCTGCGCCTGCTGGCCCCGTTCCTGCCGTACGTGACGGAGGAGACGTGGAGCTGGTTCCGCGACGGGTCCATTCACCGCTCGGCGTGGCCCACCGTCGACGAGTTGCCGGAGGCCGACACCGAACTCATGGACGACGTGGCCTCGGCGCTGATCGTGATCCGTGGCGCGAAGTCGAACGCGAAGGTGTCGATGCGCACGGAGGTCGTGAAAGCCGCATTCAGTGGCCCCGCCGACGTGCTGGAGCGCCTGCGCGCCATCGAAAGCGACCTGCGTGCTGTCGGGCGCATCGTCGGTGACGTGTCGTGGACCGACGGGGGCGACGAGCTCGCCGTCGACGTGGAGCTCGCCTCGCAGGAGTGATGTTCCTGCCGCGATCGGCCTCGGGAAGGTCGTTCGTCGGGAAGCGCCTCGGCTGAGACACCTCCCGACGATTCTGCTCACCCCTTCACGCACAGGATAGTGCGCAACCGCGCGACCACCTCGACCAGCGGCTGCTCGCCGGTGGTCTGCGCCTCAATGACCTTCGCGAGGTCCTTGTAGGCGCCGGGGATCTCGTCGAGCACACCCTCGTCCTTGCGGCACTCGATGCCCGCGGTCTGCGCCGCGAGGTCATCGACGGTGAACGCGCGCTTCGCTGCCCGCCTGGACATCCGGCGCCCGGCGCCGTGCGAAGCGGAGTTGAGGCCCACCTCGTTGCCGAGGCCGCGCACCACGTAGGAGCCTGTTCCCATGGAGCCCGGGATGAGCCCCAGGTCGCCGCGCCCCGCGCGGATGGCGCCCTTACGGGTCACGACGAGCTCGACACCGTCGTACGTCTCTTCCGAGACATAGTTGTGGTGGCAGTTCACACCCTCGTCGAAGCGCACATGCGGGAAGTGCTGCCCGACGACGGCCCGCACCAGCGCCATCATCACCTCGCGGTTGGTCTTCGCGTAGGCCTGCGCCCAGTAGAGGTCGTGCAGGTACGCCGCCATCTCGTCGGTGCCCGCGAGAAACACAGCGAGGTCGCGGTCGGGCAGATCGAGGTTGTGATCGAGCGTCTTCGCCGTCGCGATATGGCGCTCCGCGATCTCCTTGCCGATGTTGCGCGACCCGGAGTGCAGCATGAGCCACACGCGGTCGTTATCGTCGAGCGTGACCTCGATGAAGTGGTTTCCGCCGCCGAGGGTGCCGCACTGCGCCACCATCTTCTGCCGACGATCCCCCACCTTCGGCGCGCGCAGCTCGTCGAAGCCGCGCACGAGCGGGTCGAACTGCGCAGCCAGGCGCGGGTTGTCGTCGAGGATGGGTGCGTGGCTGTCGTGCTGGTGCCAGCCGACGGGGACCGCCGCCTCGATGGCGAACCGTAGCGCAGAGAGATCCTCGGGGAGATCGTCTGCGGTGAGGCTCGTGCGGACGCCGATCATGCCGCAGCCGATGTCGACGCCGACCGCGGAGGGTGCGACGGCGTCGCGCATCGCGATCACGGATCCGACGGTGGCTCCCTTGCCGAGATGCACGTCGGGCATGACGCGGACACGATTAACCCACGGGAGCGCCGCGATGTTGCGCAGCTGCTGCAGGACTGCGTCCTCGACCTCCGACGGGTCAGCCCACAGGAGCACGTCGGCATCCGAGCCGGGCAGTGCCGTGGGCAGGGTGGTGACCATTGGTCTGTTCCTTTCGTTCATATGGGTGCAGGCACACAACAAGGGCCCGGTCGCGCGCTGACCGGGCCCTTGTAAGGAGTGTTTGGGTGTGCGTCAGGAGGACGGCACGGCGGACCGGTCAAAGAAGACGAAGAAATTCTCACGCTGCAGTCGCGAGCACTGGTTCATCGTCAACTCCTTTCAATCCAAAACGCCTGCGCAGGCGGACGCCTGCCCCATCAAGGTAGAGCACGCGCCCCACCTGTGGCAAGGCAGGGCGCGTCTGGAATCACGCGAAGCGCGGTGCGCCCAGCGGCTTGGGCTCCTTGGCGGGAATGCGCTGGAGCCGCTGCAGCGCCTCCGCGATGGCCGCGTCGAGCTGCGGATCCTGGTCGGATTCCCAGCTGTCGGGCGTCATCTCCACCTCGATGTCGGGGTCGACGCCGTGGTTCTCGACGCGCATTCCGGAGCGCTCAAACTGAATCCAGTAGCGCGGCTGGGTGACCTCCGTGCCGTCGACAAGTTGGAAGCGTCCGTCGATGCCGATCACGCCGCCCCACGAGCGCTCCCCCACCACCGGGCCAAGCCCGTGTTCCTGAGCAGCGAGGGTGACGATGTCGCCGTCGGAGCCGGCGAAGGGGTTGGTGACGAACACGACGGGCCCACGCAGACCCTGCGCCGGATAGGTGCCGAAGCCGTCGAGGTGGCGCGCGCCGGTGAACGCAACCACCTTGCGCATGAGCCGCTCCAGCACCAGTTCGGAGGTGTGGCCTCCGCCGTTGTAGCGCACATCGACGACGATGCCGTCGCGCCCAGTTGCCTCGCCGATGAGCCGGTGGAACTCGGCCCAGCCGAATGCGGTCATGTCCGGCACGTGCACGTAGCCGAGCTTGCCGTCGGAGGCCCGATCGACGTATCGCACGTTGTGCTTCACCCATTCGTGATAGCGCAGCGGCACCTCCGAGGCCACCGGCACCACCGCGACGCGGCGCTTCATGCGGCCGCGGGCCAGCGTCAGTTCAATGGCCTTCTCCGCGGTTCCGACGAGCAGCTCACCGATGTGTTTCGCTTCGGCGGTGGGGTGACCGTCGATGGCGAGGATCACGTCGCCTGGTTCCGCGCCGACACCCGCCGCCAGCAGCGGGGAACGCGCGCGGGGGTCGGAGGATTCGCCAGGCAGAATGCGGTCGATCACGATTTCCTGCTTGGAGTTGCGCCGGAACTCGGCGCCGAGCCAGCCGACGGGCGACTGCTCCCCCGTATCGGGCGGAATCACGTAGCTGTGCGACGTGTTCAGTTCGCCGATGACTTCCCACAGCAGGTCGACCAGGTCGTCGTGGGTGGCGAGGTGGCCGACGAGCGGACGGTACTGGGCCACCACTGACTTCCAGTCGACGCCGTCCATGTCCTCGCGCCAGAAGTGGCTGGCCATGAGCCGGGTGGTCTCGTCGAACATCTGCTGCCAGTCGGCGACGGGGTCGACGTCGCGGCGGAGCCGGCTGAGGTCCACACCGATCTTGTCGTCGTCGTCCGGTTTCGAGTCGGAGGGCTGCACCCACACCTCGTCGCCGGAACGCACGACGAGGCGCTCACCGTCGCCGGATACGGCCACAGCGTCGCACGCGTCGACGACCACCGTCGTCTTGCGCTGCTTGAACGAGAAGTGCTCCACGAGGTCCTTGGCGTCTTCGGTGCCGACGCGCCCGTCGCCCAGCACCGCACTCCCGGCGGTGGAGCGGGTCCAGATAACGCCGTCGGCGACGGGAGACACGCCGCGGAACTGCCCGCTGGGTACGGGAAACACCGAGAGGCGGTCCTCGAAGCCATCGACGTCGAGGGTTCCTTGCGGAAGGTCGTTGCTGTCGTGGTCGTCCTTCTTAGCCTCGTCCGTGACGCTGGAGTCGTCGTCGGGCTCGCTGATCTGCCAGCCGTCAGCGCTCACGCCGAAGGGCGACGGATCCTCGGCGCTCAGCGGCACCAGCCAGGGACGCACGGTGTTGGTGAACGAGAGATCGAAGGTGAGCTCATCATAGCTGGGGTCGATGGTGCGCGACGACAGGAAGATGAGGTACTTGCCGCACGTGGAAAACTGCGGTGAGTAGTCGTTGAATTGGCCCCTGGTAAGCGTGAATGAGGCGTCCTCGATGAGGTCGTAGCCGACGAGCCTGCCGAGCATGCCTTCGTTGGCGATCGCCTCACGCCACACGAGATAGCGCCCATCCGGCGAGAAAGTGAAGCCGCTGGGCTCGCCGTTGGGGGAACGCCCGATCTTCTTCAGCGATCCGCGGGCTACGTCGAGCAGGTAGATCGTGCCGTCGTGCGATCCGACGGCCACCTTCGAGCCCTGCGCATTGGGCTGCAGCTCCACGACGCGCCCGACGCGGCCTTGCGCGAGACGACGCACCGGGCCGTCGCCGTCGATGCCCTTGATCTCCAGGCAGTCTTCACCGTCGACGTCGGAGGCCCAGATGGCTTTGCCGCTGCGGCCGAGCAGCCGGGGTTCACGGATGCGCACGCCGGGTGCGTCGGCCAGTGCCCGTGCGGGGCCGGAGCGGTGGGTGAGGAAGTACGCTGCCCCGCGCCACTCGAGTAGCGAGCCGTCGCCGCCGTGGTCGGGGACGATGGCTTCGAGGCGCTCACCAGGGGCGATAGAAACAGGCTGTGGGCGCCCGGTGGCAGTGCGCAGGTCGAGGAGTTCCGGGCGGCCCTCGAGCGAGGTCATGAGGTACAGCTGGCCGCGAGCGTGATACACGATGCTCTTGCCGTCGGTGGTGGCGTCGCGCACGTAGCCCTGCTCGAAGCCGTGCTTGGTGTGCTGTTTCGGGTTGCGGCCAGTGGCAGTGACCGACCACAGCTGTGCCTGGCCACGGACGGCGTCGCCACGATCAGAGGTGAAGATGATGCGGTCGCCGAACCAGCTGGGGCCAGCGAGGCTCGCTGCGGTATCGGGCAGAATTCGTTTCCAGTCGGAGTGGCCATCGGTGGAGACCCAGAGCCGGATCGCCATGCCGCCGCGGTAGCGCTTCCATTCGTGGGGGCCGTGGAAGTTCGGGCTCGCGACGACAGTACCCGCCCGTCCGATAGCGGCGTCCATGGCGAGGCCGTAGGGCAATCGGGTGATGCGCCCGTCGAGGGAGACGGAGTACAGGTACGTCAGCCCGCGCGCCACCGTCTCATGCGACGAGGCGATCATGATGTGCGAGTCGTCGATCCAGCCTGATACCTGCATTCTCGACGCGCTGAGCCAGGTGAGCCTGCGTGCGCCGCCGTCGGCATCCGTGACGTAGAGGTCCCAACCGCCGCCGGTGGTGGATACGAACGCGATGTCGCGTCCGTTGGGAGCGAACCTTGGTGTACGGGGCGTGTCTTCGCCCCGCGTCAACCGCGCCGCCGTGCCCCCGCTCGTTTCGCCCAGCCAGAGGTCATCGTCGGCGACGAACACAATGTGTTTGCCGTGAATGTGCGGGTAACGCCGGTAGCCATGACTCATGAGGCCCCAGCTTAGTCACGCGTCGGGGATATGCCAGCTTCGTGGGCGCCGACGGTCAGGCCGACAGGCCCCGCTGCGCTTCAATCTCGGTGCGGGTAATCAGCTCAGGCCTCTCTTCACCGCGCACCGTGGCTGCCGTGACGCGCACCGTCGCGATGTCGTCGTTGCTCGGCACCTCGAACATGGCATCGAGCAGGAGTGTTTCCAGGATGGAGCGCAGCCCGCGAGCGCCGGTGTTGCGCTCGAGCGCGCTGTCCGCGATGGCTTCGATGGCGTCGTCGGAGAACTCGAGTTCTACTCCGTCGAGGTCGAAGAGCTTCTGGTACTGCTTGATGAGGGCGTTCTTGGGCTCACGGAGGATGCGGGCGAGGGAATCGCGGTCGAGTGGAGATACCGACGTGACCACTGGCAGGCGGCCAATGAATTCCGGGATGAGCCCGAACTTGTGGAGATCTTCTTGACGCACCTGCGCGAAGGCATCGACGAGCTCGTGCTCCCCGTCGGTGTCGTTGCTGAACCCGAGTGCGCGTTTGCCGACGCGCTCTCGAATGATCTCATCCAGGCCAGCGAATGCTCCCCCGACGATGAACAACACCTTCGTCGTATCGATCTCGAGGAACTCCTGGTGCGGATGCTTGCGCCCGCCCTGTGGTGGCACGGATGCGACAGTGCCCTCGATGATTTTCAGCAGCGCTTGCTGGACGCCCTCGCCCGACACGTCACGGGTGATGGATGGGTTCTCCGATTTGCGGGCCACCTTGTCGATTTCGTCGATGTAGATGATGCCCGTCTCCGCCTTCTTGATGTCGAAGTCGGCGGCTTGGATGAGCTTCAGGAGGATGTTTTCGACGTCTTCACCGACGTAGCCCGCTTCGGTGAGTGCCGTCGCGTCGCACATCGCGAAGGGCACGTTGAGCATACGCGCCAGGGTCTGAGCGAGGTAGGTTTTCCCGCAGCCGGTAGGCCCGAGCATCAAGATGTTGGACTTGGCAACCTCGACGATTTCCTCGTTCGCGCGGCGGGGGCGCTTCTGCTCGGCGCGGAGGCGCTTGTAGTGGTTGTAGACGGCAACGGCGAGCGTTTTCTTCGCATCGTCTTGACCAATGACGTAGGTGTCGAGGAAATCGCGGATCTCTCTCGGCTTGGGCAGCTCGGAAAGCGCCGGGGTGTCAGCCGCGTCGGGGAATTCTTCCTCGATCATCTCCTGACACAGGTCGATGCACTCGTCGCAGATGTACACGCCGGGGCCGGCAATGAGGCGTCGCACTTGCTTTTGCGACTTGCCGCAGAAGTTGCATTTGAACACTTCGCGGGCATCACTCGCTGGTGCCATCGGCGGGCCTCCTCCCAGATTAATTTCTCCACGTAAGCCTACCTACTCATCCGTGCAACTCCAGATGGCTCGCCGCACGGCTGCAGCGTGGCTGGTTCATGGGCGGGCTCGCGCAGGTACGCCCGCAACGTATTGGGGCCTCGAGGGGTGTTCACATTCCCCCGAGGCCCCAACGCATCAGTGTCGACGTTACGCCTGCTTCATCGTCGTGAAGATGTCGTCGATGATGCCGTATTCCTTCGCCTCTTCGGCGGTGAGGAATTTGTCACGCTCGATGTCCTTCGAGATCTTCTCAACCGGCTGGCCGGTATCTTCGGCGAGCATCTCCTCCATGCGAGCACGGATGCGCAGGATCTCCTTCGCCTGGATTTCGAGGTCCGACGACTGCCCGCGGCCGCCCTCGGTGGCTGGCTGGTGGATGAGGATGCGCGAGTTCGGCAGCGCGAAACGCTTACCCTTCGTGCCCGCAGCGAGCACCACCGCAGCGGCCGAGGCCGCCTGGCCCAGGCACACCGTCTGCACCTCTGGCTTGATGTAGCGCATCGTGTCGTAAATGGCGGTGAGCGCAGTGAAGGAACCGCCCGGAGAGTTGATGTAGATCGAGATGGGGCGCTCGGCATCCATCGACTGCAGGCACAGCAGCTGGGCCATCACGGCGTTGGCGATGTCGTCGCTGATGGGAGTGCCGAGGAAGATGATGCGGTCTTCGAACAGCTTCGTGTAGGGGTCAACGCGACGCACGCCGTAGCTGGTGCGCTCTTCCCACTGGGGGATGTAGTAGTCCATCGAGGGGCCCGCCGGAGCCATTCCGCCGGGAAGGGTGAATTCGCTCACTGGTTCGGTGCCTCCGTGTTGATCTGCGACGCACGCTCGTAGACGTGGTCAATGAAGCCGTATTCGAGTGCCTGCTCGGCCGTGAACCAGCGGTCGCGGTCGGAGTCTGCTTCGATCTGCTCGAGCGGCTGGCCGGTGTGCTTCGCGATGAGCTCGGCCATGGTCTTCTTGATGTGCAGCGACTGCTCCGCCTGGATGCGGATGTCGGATGCGGTGCCACCGAGCCCGCCCGAAGGCTGGTGCATCATGATGCGGCTGTGCGGCAATGCGTAACGCTTGCCGGGGGCACCTGCGGACAGCAGGAACTGCCCCATCGACGCAGCGAGACCCATCGCCACCGTGGCAACGTCGTTGCTGATCCATTGCATGGTGTCGAAGATGGCCATGCCGGAGTCGACGGAGCCACCGGGCGAGTTGATATAGAGGAAGATATCCTTATTCGGATCCTCTGCATTCAGTAACAGCATCTGAGCGCAGATGGCGTTAGCGTTCTCATCGCGCACCTCGGAGCCCAGGAAGATGATACGGTTCGCGAGCAACGATTGATACACGTTGTCGTTCATGCCCAGGCCCCCGGCGGCCGCCACTGCGGTGGGGTTCATTCGTTCAGTCACGACCCCCAACCTACCGGCACCAGGCGCCCGACCCAACACTTGGCCGAACTGTTCGCCGTCGGCAGAGTCAAAACGCACGACGAAGGGCGGCCCCGCGTGTGCGGAACCGCCCTTCGTGTGCTCGGCGTTGGGCCTTACTTGGCCTCGGTGTCGACGGCGATCTCCTCGCCGTCCACCTCGGTAACGATCTGCGCGGGAGCGGCCTCGGAGGCATCGTCGGCAGCGGCTTCCTCGGGCTCGACGGGCTTCGGCATCTCGACGACGTTGCCCTCGGCGTCCTTCACCGTGGCGGCGGCGCAGATGGCGGCGAGTGCCTTGCCGCGGCGTACTTCGGACATCCACTCGGCCATGTGGTTGTGCTCCATCATGTGCTGAATCTCGTCCTGCGGCGAGGTGCCGTTCATCTGGGCCTTCTGGAAGATGAGTTCCGTGAGGTCCTGCTGGGAGACGTCAACGGTGTGCTCCTCGGCGTACTTGTCGAGGATGATCTGGGCGCGAAGCGCCTCTTCGCCGCGACGGTTGAGCTCAGCCCAGAAGGACTCCTCGTCCTCGGCCTCTTCGTCTTCGGCTTCCTCGAGATACTGCTGCAGGGTGAGGCCCGCGCGGGCGAGCTGCTGCTCGACGCCCTGGCGGCGGGCAGCGAGATCGTCGGCGAGCGTCTTCTCAGGCAGTTCGAAGGAGGTAGCTTCGACGACGGCCTCGATGATCTTGTCGCGAGCGTCGGCGATCTGTTCCTGCTTGGCCTGCTGTTCAACGGCCTTGCGGAGGTCGTCCTTCATCTCGTCGACGGTGTCGAACTCGGAGACCATCTGGGCGAACTCGTCGTCCACCTCAGGCAGATCCTGCTGCTGCACCTTCTTGACGGTGACCTCAATCTCGGCCTCTTCGCCGCGGTGGGCGCCGCCCAGCAGCGTCGAGGTGAAGGTGACGACGTCGCCGGCCTTGGTGCCAGTGACGGCCTTCTTGAGGCCCTCGAGCATGTTCTTATCGTCGCCGATCTCGTACTCGAGATCTTCGGCGGTAGCGTCCTCGAGTTCCTTGCCGTCCTGGCTGGCCTTGAGGTCGATGGTGAGGAGGTCGCCCTTCTTGGCCTTGCGGCCCACCTCCTTCGTGGTGGCGAAGCGCTTGCGGAGCATCTCGATGCGCTCGTTTAGCTCCTCGTCGCTGCTCTGCGCGGCGTCGACCTCGACGTCGATCTTGTCGAAGTCGGGGAGGTCGAAGTCGGGGCGAACATCGAGCTCGGCGGTGAATTCGACCAGTTCGTTGTCTTCGAGCTTGGTGACCTCGATGTCAGGCTGGCTGAGCGGGAAGAGCTTGTGCTCCTCGACGGCAGCGCTGTAGGCGCCGGGCATGGCGTCGTTGATGGCTTCCTGCAGCACGACGCCGCGGCCGAAACGCTGGTCGATCACCGCTGCCGGCACCTTGCCCTTGCGGAAGCCGGGGATGTTCACCTGGCCGGCGATGTCCTTGTAAGCCTTGTCAAGGTGCGGCTTGAGATCGGCGAATGGAATCTCAACAGTGAGCTTGACCCGGGTGGGGTTGAGCTGCTCGATAGTGCTAGGCACGAACTTGTCTCCTGAAATGGACGATTGTGACTGTGCAATCTTAGCGGTCCGTGTCAATCGGGTCACGCTCGCCGGGTTCGGCTCTCGGGCCTTCGAGTGCGCGCAGCTCTGCCCCGTCGGGTAGGAAGTGCAGTGAGAGGGAGGTCAGCAGTGCCCTGAGCTGCGCCCGGGCCGCGGAGCGCTCGCCCTCGCTGGCCCCACTGACGGCCAGCCTCGCCACCTTCGCTGCGCGACGGACGTCGTCGGCCTTCTCGGGCACGACGTGCCTGATCCCGACGGTTTCGGCGTGGCGACGCGCGAGCCCGTACGTCACTTCTACCCGAGCGGCGGCCTCCTCTGCCTCACGGGGTGGGGCGTCGTCGGGGATCTGGTCGAACTCCCACAACGCGACGAGGAACGCCTCGGTCGTCGGCACTGATGAGTCGAACAGCGCTGGTTGTTCGATGCGATAGACGATATCGATCTTGCGTTCTCCGTAGTCGGAGCGGACTTTCTCGACGCGCTCCCTCGCTTCCTCGATGCGCGGGATGCCGCGCAGACCGCGCGGGTTCTCACCGCGCTGCCGCGCCAACGCGTATTCGACGAGGTTGTGTTCGTTGAGCGGCATGCCCTCGAGCGAACGCACCGTGAGGCCGCCTGCTGGGTTCAACGCTCTACGCGTCCACGCCAGCAGCGGAATCAGAAATAGCGCCAGCAGCACGAATGGCTGCGCCAACACCGTGGCCAGCACGATGATCACTGCTATCGGAAGCAGGCTCCAGCGACGTACCTGCGCGACGGTCAGGTACTTGCCTTCCAGCTCCCACGGAGGCATGCGCAGCACCTGGCGCGATGGGTCGCCGTCGGGGTTGGCGTAGCCAAGCTTGTGGCCATGGAAGGCGAAACGCTCTGTCCATGTACGTAATGGACGCGCTTCAAGGTCTACAAAGCGCAGCATGATGGTGGATGAGTGGCTGTGCTGGAGAACATCCACCCACATGGCGATGGAAGGTCGTCGCCCGAGCCATAGGAATGTCTGCCCAGCCAAATCGATGAGTTCGGCGTCGAGGTTGGCCTGAGTCCAGTACGTTTCGCTCCTCATAGCTCCAGCCTCCCCGGCAGCGCCCGCAACGGCCGGCCTGCAACAAGCTCCTTCGCTTCCCTGACGGTTGGGAGATAATGCAGCGCCAGCGATTCCAGGATCGCCACCGCGCGCTCGAGCGCGGCCTGTCGCTCTGCACGCGTCGCCCCAGAGTCCTGAGCGAGCCGCATCGCCTTCAGCGCGGTGTCTGCCGAGCCGCGGGCGTCGTCGGGGTAGTGCTGCATGCCCACGGCTTCAGCGTGCGCTTTCGCTGTTTCAAATGCGACGGCCAACTCCCCCGCCAACGTGGCCCGCTCGGGGTTGGATAGTCGCTCGTGCTCCGCGTCCCACCGCACCATGAGCTCGGTGAATCGTCGTGTCTCCGGCAACGTGGCGTCGAACAGTGCCGGGCACTCGATCCGCATAATGACGTCCGACGCCAACCGCCCGTACTCCGCCTTCAGCTCGTTGACCTTCCTGACGATGTCCCTCCGTGCTCCGGCATCGTCCAGGAACCCGTGCAGCTGATACTCGTGCCCTCCTGAGACGTAGACGTGCGGCGCGGCGACGAAGCGCGGATGGATGAAGGCAACAGGGATGACTGCACAGAGCACGCCCACAAAGAAGGCGAGAGGGGGGATTGAGATACCCATGTGGTAGCTGGCCCAGAACCCGAACGTCCCGCCGACGCACACGCCCGCCAGCATCGTGAAGGCGTAGGCGGGGTTGAATACCGTGATCAATTTGCCCGGCGGGAGCTTGTACGCGCCGACAGGGCGTCGCGTGTGGGCGGCGAGGGCGAGGTCACCCAGCTCCGGGAACTCGTCGATGTGGAGCGACGTGACGTTGAAGCCCTTGGTGCCCGCGATTCTGGCGGTCTTCGGGCCGCCCTCGGGCCCGGACAGCGAAATCACGACGACCGTTCCGTCGTCGTACTGCACGGCGATGCTGCCGTCGAACGACGCTGCTTTGGCATGGAAGTCGAGCAGTTCGACGTCGAGGGGCGGCCGTTCACGCATGCGCAAATCGTAGCGGGCGGATCGCGCAGGACGTTCGTCACTGCTATGATCTATCGGCGTTGCGGATGTAGCTCAATGGTAGAGCCCTAGTCTTCCAAACTAGCTACGCGGGTTCGATTCCCGTCATCCGCTCGAAGGAGCCCGGTAGTCGCCACCGAACTGTGACACGGGTTCCTCACCGGAAACGGGGCGTAGCGTAGTGGCTAGCGCGCCTGCTTTGGGAGCAGGAGACCGCAGGTTCGAGTCCTGTCGCCCCGACCAACAAAATCCCTAGTCAAACCGCATAATGACTAGGTAAAATGCCAAAAATTGCATCCGAACGCATGTGTGAAAAACCATCCCGGTGTACACGTTTTGGGCCGTTTTGTGTCCGTCTTGTGTCCGTGGCTGTGTCCGTGGGCGTCCGTCGATAGGCTGAACGCATGCCGAGTGTGGACGATCTTTGGGAGGGTTTATCCCGGCGCGCACGCGAGGCTGAGCGCGCACGCGGGGTCAAGCGATGGGTCGCACGATGGCGGACTGCAGATGGCAAGACCCGCAAGAAACGATTCCATACCCGGGATGAGGCGCTGACTCACGCACTCAGCCATGAAGGCGAGGGACACGGCACGGACGCAGCCCCCGCGCCGCCAACGGTGGCTGATGCTGTGGCAGAGTACGTCCACTCGAAGCGGCACCTGTCTCCACGCGGCCTCGAAAACGTCCAGTTGCATGCCAGTCACGTGACCAAGGCGCTGGGGACGATTACGCTGGCCGACCTCACCCGAGAGCAGGTCGAGGATTGGCTCGCTTCGCTGGTGGATGTAGCCCCAAGTAGCCGGGCAAAGCGGCTCACCGCCTTGCGGAAGGCTCTCGCGCTTGCCGGGCTGCCCGACGTGACCGATGGACTGGCGGTTCGACAGCAGCGCACGATTCAAGATTTTCTCACCATCGATGAGCTCGTGCGAGTAGCAAAGGCCGCACGGCTGCCAGCACCCAGCAAGCATGGCCCCAAGCAAGAGCGACAGCATGCCGACCTCTGGGAAACATTAATACTACTCATGGGAACGTCCGGCCCGCGCGTTAGTGAGGCAATAGCGATAAATGTAGGCCACATAGACGCAGGCGCACTGACACTGTTTATACCGGGCACAAAGACTGAGCGCAGCAGGCGCAAAATCCCCATCGGTGGATCAATTGCCAATCGTCTAGCAAAACTGGCAGAAGGCCGGCATGCCCAAGAGCCACTATTTGCTACCTCAAAAGGCACGCGGTTATCGAGGGAACGAATTGGCGAGCGAGTCCGCGAGGCAAGCGAACGGGCACTGGGCAGGCGGGTGCGGGCACATGACCTCAGGCACACCGCCGCTGCGCTGCTGATTGAGGCTGGTGGGCTCGTGGCTGCGTCCGAGATTCTCGGGCATGCGAACCCGGGCATCACTGCCTCGATTTACGGGCACGTGTCTCCAGCCCAGCTCCGGCGCATCACCGGGCGGGTGGATTCAGACCTCACGGGACTGCTGGGTATCAAGCCAGTACGCCCAGTCTGGGTGGGCCCTGAAGCGCAGCCAGACCAGCCGTTCTAGCGCTGCGACAAACTAGCTCCGGTTTGTCTCTCACCTGCCCGGCTTCAGGCATGTGTGGCCGCACCTATAGCTCTGTAGAGCGTCGAACGGCCCACCCCGAGCTCTCTGGCGACACTGGTTACGGAGCGTCCAGAGGCCACCAGACCACGTGCCCTGACTAGGTCATCGGGCGTGAGAGCTCGCGGCCTACCACCTACTCTGCCCTGTGCACGGGCCGCGTCGAGTCCTGCGATGGTGCGGTCTCGGAGTGTGTCAACCTCAAACTGCGACAGTGCCGCCAGCACCGTGACCAGCAGTCGCCCGACAGGGGTGGACGTATCCACTGCCTCACTGAGGCTCACGAGATGGACGCCCTGAGCATCGAGGCGCTCCAGAAGATTAAGCAGGTCCGTGGTCGAACGACTGACTCGGCTGAGCGAGTAGACGACGATGGTGTCGCCCTCGCGCACCCAATCCAACATTGCAGACAGCCCCGGCCTATCCAATCGACGCCCGGTGATTCCCTCATCAATAAATAGCTTCGCTGGTGAATATCCGGCCCGGACAATTGCGTGCTTTTGTGCGTCGGTGGATTGATCGCGGCTAGTGCTCACTCGCAAATACGCCACCACCGTCCCACTAACGGACACTAATGGTTTTGAGACGGTTTTAGTTTCGGGACGGCTTACGGGACTCATAACCCTACAGTGTCGGGGGCGTCCCATAAACGACCGTTTACGCACAGCCAATGGCAAGACCAGCCACAAAAGCACCCCACACACACCCAACCAGCCTCAAGCCGCTCACGAACGAGAAACCATCAACTAGAATCGACTCGAAAGTGAGGTGAGCCAAATGACGCAGCGGGTCTTCTTCCGCGACATCAAACCCTACGACACGCCCGACTCTCTCGACGACCTCCGCGGCCCCGCCAGCGGAACAGTCACCTTGAGCAAGGGCTCATTCTGGGCCCCCAACGCCGGACCCATCACCATCGACACGTTCGACGGCCTCCACCTCGCCTACCGCAACGTCATCGCCAACGGAACCAAATCCGAACAAGTCCGCATCCTCCACCGTGACCGACTCATCGACGCATGGCCGCGCCTCAACCTGCCCGGTCGCGCCCGCCAAACGTGGGAGACACAGTTTCCTGAACTCAGGACCCATGCTTAGCTTCGCCGATTTCCAGCGCGAGGTGACTCAAGTCTGCCTAGCCGCTACCGAGCACTCTGACGTCGCCCTCGCTGGCGCGGGCGCAATTC
Source organism: Actinomycetes bacterium (assembly GCA_023443125.1). Taxonomy (GTDB): domain Bacteria; phylum Actinomycetota; class Actinomycetes; order Propionibacteriales; family Propionibacteriaceae; genus Arachnia. The sequence goes on along the minus strand of JAEZVO010000046.1, from coordinate 5,014 downwards.
GCGAGCACGGACTCACCACACGTCAGACTGAAGACATCGACTTGTTCACGGCGAACACCAGTCCTGACACATTCAAAGCCACGAGTGACGCGCTTCGTCAAGCTCTTGAAGCCCATGGCCTCCACGTGACAGTTCTGCGCACATCTTCTCTATACAACCAGCTTCTGGTCAGCAACGGCACCCACGAAATCGAGATAGACCTTGCGGCGGACTGGCGAAAGCACCCGCCAACGCGCTTGGCCATCGGGAACGTTCTCAATGAACTCGACGCCGCAGCCAGCAAGGTGAACGCACTCTACTCTCGAGCGGAAACTCGCGACTTTCTCGATGTCGACGCCATTCGTCGCACCGGTCGGTTTACTGACGCGGCCCTCCTACGCGCAACGAGCGATCGCGACCCGGGCTTCTCTATCGACCGGTTTGCTGAGCAACTCAAGTTGGTCAAGCGTATCCCGCAATCAGAGGTCCACTATTACAACATCACGGCCGAGAGCTTCGCTGCCATCCAGGACCGCACACTCCGCTGGGCGAATGACCTAACGCGTTCTCATTCTGACGATGCCTGGCTTATCGAGCTCCTCCAACGGCAGGCCGGTCAACTAGATCAAGAGTCAAAGCCCCCGCACAACCAACCCGGCGACACGGACAACGGTCGCGACCGCTAAGCACCATCGGCACGCCCGCGTCTCAACGTCCGAGCGCAACCTCCGATGCCAGATAACGAACTCTGAGATGCCGAGGCGGCCGGACTTCATAGCTGAGGGCCTGCGAGTTACGAGCGGCATTCACTGCGAGAACACACGGGATTACGTTGGTGCCCAGAGTAGGTACCGCACCGACATCGTAGGAGCATGACCGCCACTCAAGCCGTGACCGATTCGGGTTTCAGACCGCCACTGTAGGGATAAGGGCTGAACAGGTCGTCTGTCCTCACCAGTCTTCGTGGCTCAAGAGAGAACTCAGATTCTCAAGTCTCATTCCGTGCTGTTTCGTGTTCTTTCAAGCGGTTCCGAGACCAAACATGCTGCGACACGCCCAAGTGCGTTCGCCCTTGCCCCGATGTACTTTCAAGCGCAACGAGAGGAGTGTGGTTCAGCAGTGGGGAGAACCCGACCAGTAGAGCTAGGCGAGGGCGACAGGTACGTGCCGCTTGCCGAGGCAGTCCACCTGCTTGGCGCGCCTAGCTTGGCGGCACTCAGAAATCGCATCTATCGCTCAGAAAACCCAGCCCAAGAGGGCTTTGAGAAACGCGGCGGCCGGTGGTTTGTCCTAGTCCGTCGTCCAGATGAGGAGAACGCATGAAACGCCTAGTAGTGGTCGGATGCATCGCAGCGCTGCTGTTCGCTGGATGCTCCACCGGATCTGAGGACACCAACCCCGGCAGCAAAGGCTCGAGCACTGACACCAGCGCCAGTGCCAGTGGGCAATCTACGGGCTCGCCCGAGCAGGAGCCCAGCACACCAGCGGAAGTGGAGCATCTTGGCACTGGTGTTCTAACCCACAATTGGGTGCACTGGCTCGACTCTAAGCACTTCCAGTTGGTGCTCGGCCTTAGCACTGACGAGGTCGACATTCGCAGCTCGGGCGTAACGGTGACGATAACTGATGAAGCCGGGCAAGACTTCGTGGGCCACTCACCCTTTGATGCGTCTAACCCGTGGCAGTTCGAGGCCGACGACCTTCGGGGCTTTTCCGTACACAGTGTCGACGAGAAACTCGGCTACATGATTTTGGCGGCGACTCAAATCATTTCTGAGGAGACGGACACTACAAGTGAAGAGACGGACGGTATCTGGGTAGCGGTAGACCTCAAAACGGGCAAGGAATCCAGCCGAATCAGCCGCAAGTTTGCCCCCCGTAGAAGGCCAGCCCGCTGGCGTAGACGTCGACTGGCTTCCCTACGTTGATGAAACTGGGAAGCTCGCGCTGGCTGAGCCTCCTTCCCGCGCACAAGAGCGCGATGAGAACCTGTTTCCGTACCACTCCGCCGGAACCTTCATCGAAGACGGGAAGATCATGTGGCAACTTGTATCGGAAAACTTGGTTGCCAAACCATCGGAGAATAGAAATATCATCTACACCGTAATTCCGGGAGCCGTGGATACACGCAAGGCTCCCCACGAAGCATTCCCCAACACTGACGACTCGGACATGACGGTAGTTGACGGCATAGTCGTCGCCCAAACTCGCACAAAGACCTATGCCGTCGCAGCAGACGGCACAATCATTGGCAGCACACCGACCTGCAAATGGGCCCTCGAAGGGTACGACGGGAACCTATCAGCGAAACGCATCGGTGATTGGCTCGTCGTCGGAGAGAACCATGCGTGGAACCCCAAGACTGGGAAACAAGTCTGCCTTGACGGCAATAACAACACCAAGAGGCTCCCCGTCATTGGCGTAACTGATTCGGAAAAAGTGATTGTGGAATCAGAGGGAAGACTGCTCATGGTGGACCCAGATAGTGGGCAGACATCTAACCTGCCGTTTGATCAACCCCTCTGGGAACTTCCAGAGCGGATACAAGGCGCGTACTGGCTGTGGAATTTCGAAGAAACCCTTGGAGTAATGAAGGCGACAGGACTCGACTCCTAACCAAAGCTCCCAAAAGCAAGTAAAGCCCTGATGAAACGCTTGTGTCCCATCAGGGCATTACTTCAGTGTGCGACCATCTTCACTCGCGGTTGCGGATTCTTACATGCCTCACCCACTCACCCTGCCCGACATGAAAACACGGCACGCTCATTGAAGCTGGACCCACATCGCGATACCACACATTCCAAAATAGAAGCGGGCTAATGGCGACCGTTTTACGCTGGGCCCGACACTGTAGGAACATGGTTTGTTTCGTTATGTTTCGTGTTCTTTCAAGCGGTTCCGAGACCAACCATGCTGCGACACGCGCAAGTGCGTTCACAGTTGCCCCGATGTAGCTTCAAACGCAACGAGAGGGAGGAGTGTGGTTCAGCCGTGGGGCGTACCCGACCGGTGGAGCTGGGCGAGGGTGACCGGTATGTGCCGCTTGCCGACGCAGTCCGTCTGCTTGGCGCGCCCAGTTTGGCAGCCCTCAGGAATCGCATCTATCGCTCAAATAATCCAGCCCAAGAGGGCTCTGAGAAACGCGGGGGCAGGTGGTTCGTCCTCGTCCGCGCACCAAGAGAAGAGGCAGAAGAATGAAAACCCGTATCGCCGCCGTGAGTATTATCGCGGCCCTCGCTCTGGCGGGATGCAGTAACCAGTCGGCAGCCGAGTACGTACAGCAAACCGACTCCACGCGCTGGAGGAACTGTCCGCCAAAAGAGAGGCCGCCAAAAAACAGAACGACGAGAATGCAGCACAAATCAATTCGCAGATTGATGATGCTGTGGCATCGCTCAAAGCGGCGTTGGAAGCAGGAGATGCTGAGGCTCTCCGAGCGCTGATGAGTCCTGACGCGCAGCAGGTGATGGATGAGCTGGGCACGCTGTCAGCGTGGACTGGCATCGAAGGTTCCGCAACTATCACGGTGAATCCCATCACTGCCCCTGAGCTCACTTTGCCTGAGTTCGATGACGTGCTTGCCTCCCAGCCAGAGGATGCGAGCAAGAAGGATGCGTTCGGCGACGAGGACTACACGCCCACCATCAGTGGCGAGCCCTACACCCAGTGGAGCCCTGCCTCGCTATCTGCCCCTACGTCGGTCCGAGGAACCATTCAAGTCGACGGCGGCGAGGACGGATGTGTGGAGTTTGTGCGCGAGGAAGACAGCTATCGAGTTGGCCTCGGATGCGAGGGCCTGATTGTCAGTGGCACCGAAGCCGACGACTCCGTCCCCACCGAGTTTCTAACCGTCGGCGAGCGCAGCTTGGAAGAGCTCTATGAGAACAATTTTCCGTGGCTGCTGGGACGCTATGAAGTGAAGCCAGTCGCCGAGTTTGCTGGGCTCATCTCCGTCGCAGAACCTGTTGATTTCACCACGTCCTCTCCCGTCGTTGTGGCTTCTCCTGAAGTTACGAAGCAGGCCAGAGCTCATGCTCAGGCATGGGTTGATGCTCAAATGGCAATGGGTAATGACGACGACCGCTGCAACTACGGGTTCGCAGAAGGCGAGATTGAGGTAAGCGGGGTCAAGACCAAAGTGAATTGGTCATGCGAACCTTGGGGTGATGCGACCAAGAACAAGCTGCTGTATACCAAGTTCGATGAAGTGGTCACCGCGCAACCCATCAAGGAAGCTTCTCGTATGTCATTGGCGGTCACGTTCAGAGCGAAAGATGGCCCGGTGTTGAGCGTCGAACAGGAAGAGACAATATTGGGCGAAACCAGTGTCAGGGAGACAACACTCGGTGGAGTCGTCGTGAACTTCGACGTGACTGAGGGCAAGACAACCCTGAAAAAAGAGGGCTCCATCGACTGGGAACTGAATTGATGGTCGCGAATATCACTCAACTGCAGATAGCCCTCGAAGACGGCTATCTGGTTGGGAGGAACTGACGAACATGGTTCGAACGAGTAATGCAGTAGCGGGCGTCAGGGTGGGGCCGATTGTTGTCGCGGTGTGCTCGGCGGCAGCGATGATGCTTACGGGATGCGGAACCCCCACGACACCAGACTCCATTGCCAAAACATTCTTGGTAGAGCGAGCCAAGGAGAACTGCGACCGCGAGAAGTTGGATTCCCTGGTACATCCTGACCTCGCTGGCAGAGTCCGCTGCCTGCCAGAAGCCGACCGCATCAACGACAGCACCACCACATGCAAGAAGCCCGACGAAGTGCCCGAGGAAGATTCGGAAACAGTTACGGTCAGCTGCAGCTTCGAGGGCAGGTATGAGGGCATCAAGGTCACGTTGAAGAGAATCGACGGCGAGTTCAAGGTGGTCGGCTAACGCACGCGGCCGGACTTCGCATCTGCGGAACACCAACAGCGGATTAGTGCGGGCCTCGCGTGGCTCGTAAGCGATAGCGCCCATCCGTCCGAATCCGATGCGCATATATAACTAAAGGGTCGCGGGGGGGGGGGGGGGGGGGGGGGGGG